>JAOATF010000197.1 GCA_030158285.1 Hyphomonadaceae bacterium | reverse complement strand
TGGATGCGGCCTTCGTAGGCGGGGCGTTGGTCGGGTGGGCAGGTTTTCATGTCTTCGAAGGCGGCGCGGGCCTTGGCGGGATCGAAGATGGGTTGCTCGTCGAGCGCGCGTGAGGCGAGCACGTCGCCCAGCATCGTCATCATCGGATCGCCGACGGCGGCTGGGGGTGATGTGAACGGGTGTTTCTCGCGGTTGTAGACTTCCTCGATCAGGACGTCTTTCGCGGCTTCGCGCAGGACGTGCTTCTCGCGATAGCCCTTGAGCTTCATCGAGATCGGCACGCGCGCGGCGTAGTGGGCGACGTGATGGTCGAGGAAGGGGACGCGGCCTTCGATCGAATGCGCCATCTCCATCCGGTCGCCGAGGAAGGTGAGGATGAAGTTGGCGAGGTGGGTCTTGGAGTTGACGTAAAGCGCCTGGTGCAGGCGGTCGCGGCCGGCGATGGCGGTGGAGAGCGGCAGGCGGTCGAGCACGTCGGCGTAGACGGACTTTCCGGCGACGGATTTCGTGACGTCGCCGCGGAGCCAGGACGCGAGGCCGATGCCCTGGGCGCCGAAGGTTTCGATGAAGGAGGGCAGGAAGCCGAGGCGATTGACGACCTCCGCGAAGATCGGGTTATCGGCCGCCTGCTGCATGAAGATGGAGCGGGTGGCGGCGTTGGACTCGAACATCTGCGCGATGAGGGCCTCGGTCTCCTTCTGTGTGCGGGCGCCGGGGTGATGGAGCAGCGCGTCGCGGCGGAAGGTGGCATAGCCGCCGAGGAGTTCATCGGACCCTTCGCCGGTGAAGACGACTTTAAGGCCCGCATCTCGCACGGCTTTCGAGAGCAGGAATTTTGCGGCGCCGTGGCCGTTCACCATCGGCGTTTCGGAATGCCAGACGGCGTCCGCATAGGCATCGGCGAGCGCCTGTCGCGTGACGGGGACCTGATGGTAGGTCGCGCCGACGAACTCGGCCTGGCGGCGGGCGATGGGGCTTTCGTCCCAGATGGGATTGTCGAAGGCGAGCGTGTAGGCGCGGATCGGGCGGCTCATCTGGGCTTGCGCGAGGCCAAGCACGGCGCAGCTGTCGATGCCGCCGGAGAGATAGCAGCCGACTTCCACATCGGCGACCATGCGCTCGCGGACCGCATCGGCCAGCACATCGCGAAAGCCGGCGACGACCTCGGCTTCGGAGCGTGTGTCGGCGGCGGTTTCGTCGGTGGTGGGGAAGTCCCAGTCCCAGTAGCGGTAGATCTGGACGTCATTGCCCTGCGCGATGGCGTAGCAGCCCTGTGGCACGGAGCGGATGTTGGCGAACATGGTGCGTTCGTGGTTGCGGACGATGTAGAGATCCTGCCAGGCGGCTTCGGCATCCCATGCGGCGGGAACGCCCAGCGCAAGCAGCGCCTTGATCTCGGAAGCGAAGAAAACGCCCTGGGGCGTGACGGCGTAGAACAGTGGCTTGATGCCGAAGCGGTCGCGGATCGCGATCATGGCCTGGCGTCGCTGGTCGGCGATCAGCACGGCATATTCGCCGCGCAGGTGTTCGGTCGCGCGCAAGCCTTGTTGCAGGTAGAGATGGAGCGCGATCTCGCTGTCCGAGTCCGTCTTGAACCGGCTGCCCTTGGCGCGGAGATCGTCGCGGATGGCCTTGTAGCCGTAGAACTCGCCGTTGACCGCAAGATGCACGTCGCCTTCGGCGTTCGACATTGGCTGGTCGCCATTGCCGAGGCCGATGATCGAGAGGCGCGTGTGACCGAGGAAGAAGCGCCCGTCGCTCCACTGTCCCTGACCGTCAGGTCCGCGATGGTCTAGGCTGTCCAGCGCGGCCTTGATGCGCTCGCGCGCAACAGGTTTGTGGGCGATGCCGCCGATCAATCCGCACATGGACGTTCCCCCGGGCGACGCCTGCCGGGATCGGGGCGCTGCTCACTGTTGTGGCGCAGAGGACGCGCGCGTGGGCGGCGCCTGTCAAGTTGGCGTTGGGTTAAGGAGCGTGGCGCCGGGAAGATTCGCGCGATCAGTGCAATGGGCGAAGTGCGCGGCGATGTCGCTGCCGGTCGTGCGCGAAGGCGCGATCATCCTGATGGTGGACGAGGGCTGAGGCTCAGCCCTGCAATTGCAGGTTCATCGAGGCCTGGCCGAAGGCGTATTTCCAGCCGGTGGATGTGCGGACATAGGTGTCGCTGAACCAGAGGCGGCGGTCGACGTCGCTGCCGTCGCGGCGCGTGCCTTTCAGCCAGAGACGTGCGGTGACGATGGCGGTATCGAGGCCGTAGAGGCGGACCGCCTGCGTGCCTTCGTCTTCGGCCTGATGTTCGTAGGCGATCTCGGCGTCGCGGGCGGAGGCGAGAAGCTCTTCGCGCGTGATGACTGTTCCGATGCCGAGGATGAGGATCATGTCGGGGTGGAGGATGTCGGCCATGGCATCTGCGTCGTTGCGTTCGACGGCGGCCTGATAGGCGATGTCGAGGGCGGAGATGGCGGCGATATCGGCGTTGCTCATGGCCGAGCGCTAGCACGCGGGCGGCGGTCGCTGGTCCGAGTTCTTGGAATGGAAGGTCTGACAAAGTTTCGCGTGCAGCGCCCGCGTTTCAGGGCGTGTAGCCGCCTTCGGCGAGGAATTTGGCTTCGGCTTCCGTCGGGATGCGGCCGAGGATGGCGTTGCGGTGGGGGAAGCGGCCGAAGCGGGCGATGACGTCGCGGTGGGCCTTGGCGTGGTAGGCGTGGTTTTCACTGAAGGGGGAGAGAAGCTCGACGGCGCGCTCCTGGTCGGACAGGTCTTCGGAGTGATCGAAGGGCATGTAGGCGAAGGGGCGGAGGCTGTCGTCGAGCTGCTTGTCGAGGCCGGACTGGATGATGGCGCGCGTGGCCTCGCGGGCGAGGGCGTCTGTCGCGAACATCCACGGCGTGCCGCGGAAAGCGTTGCGGGGGTATTGGTCGAGCAGCAGGATTTCGGCGAGCGCGCCTTCGGCCGTGGTGCGCCAGAAGGCGAGCTCGGCGCGCGAGGCTTTTGAATAGAGGTGAGCGAAACGGTCGCGGAAGTCGACGTCGAAAGCGGCGTCTTTCGCGAACCACTTCTTCGGGCCCGCCGCGCGCCAGAAAGCGATGACGTCTTCTGCGTCGCGCGGCGTGGAGACAGTCATCAGAGGCCTGCGAATGTGCCGTCGCACACTTTGGGGTCGGCGGAGTCGTAGCCGCGTTTCAGCCATTGCATGCGTTCGGCGGAGGAGCCGTGGGTGAAGGACTCGGGCTGGACGCGGCCGCCGCCACGCTTCTGCAGGGTGTCGTCACCGATGGCGTTGGCGGTCTTGAGGCCCGCTTCGAGATCGCCCGGCTCCATCGCGACTTCGCCGCCGGACGCCTTGGCGGCGTTGGCGGCCCAGACGCCGGAATAGCAATCGGCCTGCAGCTCGAGCGCGACGGAGTAGCGGTTGCCTTCCGCCTGGCCGAGCGATTGCTGGGCCTGCTGAACCTTCTGCGACATGCCGGTGAGGTTCTGGACGTGGTGGCCGAACTCGTGGGCGATGACATAGGCTTTGGCGAAGTCTCCATCTGACGCGCCGAGCTGCGAGGACATCTGCTGCCAGAACGAGAGGTCGAGATACACGGTCTGGTCGTTGGGGCAGTAGAAGGGGCCCATGGCGGACTGGCCATAGCCGCAGCCCGTGTTGGTGCCGGTGTCGTAGAGGACGACTTTGGGTGCGGAGTAGCCGCTGATGAGGCCGCCCCAGACGTCGTTCACATTGCGACCGACGACATCGACGAACTTGCCGGCGTCATCTTCCGGCGTGCCCATCGTGCCGCGCTGCTCCGAGCCCTGGCCGATGAAGGCGCCGCCGATGGATTGGGTGACGCTCGGGTCGACGCCGAGGAAGTAATAGGCCAGCACCGCGATGATGCCGACAACGCCGCCGCCGCCCGCGACCGCGCCAGCCCCAAGCCCGCGCCTGTCTTCGATTCCACCGCCTGTGCGGCCGCCTCTCCAACGCATGTCAGTCTCCCGCGCGTGTGCGCCGCCAATAGGCCAGAATGCGTGGCGAAAGGAAAGGATGCATGCGTTCGTCATTCTCGGGCCTGACCCGAGAACGACTCCGAGGCTTTACGCGATCGCCTTGCTGCCTGCGCCGCCGAGCCATGCGCCAATGTTCTTCTGCATCAGCGCATCGTAGCGGCGGGCGCGGTTTTCGGTTTCGAAGCCGGTGGTGTGGACGCCGGCGAAGGCGAGTTTCTTCGTTGTCTCGTTGTAGCGGAAGACGGGGCCGCCGCTCTGGCCGGGCATGGAATCCATGTCGTAGTAGAGCCCGTCGCCTGCGAGGCTGATGACATTGCCGAGGCATTTGCGCAGCACGATGGCAGCGTTGGGATAGCAGGGATAGCCCGCGATGGTGAGATGGGCGGCGCGCATCTCTGCATCGGTCATCGGGGTCTGGGCGGCGATGTCCGGGATGTGCTCGGGCTTGGTCCAACGGCCGAGGGCGTCGGTGTTGAGGAAGATCAGCGCGAAATCGTAGGCGTAGCGTTTCGAGTCGTTCGGGCCGGAGCAGGCGACGTATTCGGGCGGGCACTGAACGCGCTTGGCGTAGGCCTCGGCGCCGGCGACGCCGGTCTGTGTCTTGCCGACATGGGCGACGATGCTGGTGGCGTAGGCCTTCGTGCCGAGGCGATAGACGTTGTGGGCGGCGGTGAGAATCACATCCGGACGGATGAGGATGCCGGAGCCGACGAGGTCTTCGCCGGGCGCATAGATGCGCAGACAGACGAGCGGGCGCCACGGCGCGTTGGCCGTATCCGGCACGATGACGCTGTCGTCGTTGCCGATGATGGCTTCAAGGCCCGTCTCATTGGGTTGTTCGAAGCCCTTGAAGTCGAACTTCGGGCGCGGGGCCGTATCGAGCGTGGCCTGGCCGCGCGCCTGGCGCTGCTTCCAGGCCGTGATGAGGCCGGGTCGACGTGCTCCACTAGTTGTCATCGGTTGCCTTGTTGGCAGCGTCCGCATCGATGGTGGTTTCGGCGCCCGGCGGCGCCTGCATGGTGGACGAGCCGCTGGGATCGGCGCGGCCCGGCTGCGCGATCTTCTTGGCGGCGGGGTTATCGACGACGTTGAGCGAGAACATCAGCGCGGTTTCATCGAGCACGGTGATCTGCGCTTTCTGGGCGGCGACGAGGCCGGCATTGTTGCCGTCTGCGTCCGGCGCGCTTGAGAGATACGTGTCGAGGCTGCCGGCTTCATCGCTGCCGGCCGGCTGGTTGATGGCGAACTGTGCTTCGTCCGCGTCGCGATCGGCAATGGCGGTGCGGTTGGCGGCGCTGGCTTCGGCGATCTGGGCGCGGGCGGCCTTCATGGCGTCGTCGCGCTTTTGCGCGGCGTCGGCGGCGCTGCCGTAGTCCATGGTCTGGACGGCTGTCAGTCTGGCCTCGGCGTCGCGAAGGGCGGCGGCAGCTTCCTCGACGCGTTGCTGGTTGTAGGCGCGTTCAGCATCGCGGCGGGCGGCGTTCGACTGCAGCATGGAGACCTTGCTGTTGTCGTAGGCGATACGGATCGAGAAGACCTGGCCGACGCCCTTGAAGAAGCCGTCGATCACGTTGAGCGGGATGGCCACGATCTGCAGCAGTTCGGAATCCTGGCTGATGCCGACGGTAGCAGGCATGCCGTGGACAAGATCGACGCGCGCCTTGGCGGAGGCGAAGACGCCGGTGGGCAGGTCCATCGCCATGATGGGGGCTTCGTTGGGCATCATGACGAGGCGGGATTCATCCGTGCCGTCGCCGATCTTCACGCCGAAGAGATAGGGCGCGGGGGCGCGATAGCAGATCGAGCTGGTGCAGGCAGATGGCTTCACCACATCACGCGCGGCGATCGGCTGTCTGACGACCGTGAACATCGGCTTCATGGTGACGTGGAAATAGCCGTCCGGGTGATTGAGGCGGCTGCAGGCAAGCGGATTCTCATTCCTCCGACTTTCCATCTTGCAACCGAGGAAGACGTTGGCGCGCGTGGTGAGTTGCTCGTTGAGGCCCTTGAGTTCGCACTCGGTTCCGAAATCGCATGTGTCGTAGCTGAAGGGGTCGATGAAAGTCGACAGCAGTGTGCCGTTGACGACGGGGCCGACATTGATGGCGCCGGCTTCATCGCCATTGGTGGGGCCGCCGCTCATGCCCGAGATGGCGCCGACACTCTTGGCGAGCGCGGTGAGGATCTGGCCGGCGCGGCCGGTGGAGGATGTGTTGACGTGCGTGAGCAGGCGCGTCTGCGGGTTCACGACGAAGAAGTTGCGGTTGTCAGAGAAGAGGCCGGAGGACGTGTCGAGCACATAGGTCGCGTCCGGGTCGCCGATGAGGAAAGGCTGGCTGATGTAGAGCTTGAGTTCGCCGGCGACGGCGACAAGCTCGACCTTCATCAGCGCCTTTGGCGCGGCGTAGTGCAGGCCATTCGCCATGCCGCCGCTGTCGAGATCGACATGGCGCGACTGGATCGTTTGGCACGATGCGAGCGTCATTGCCGCCAGCGCCGAGAGCCAGAATTTACGCATGGGACCCCTCCCTGAACGGAGGCAGCATAGGACTTTACGGGCGGGTGATCCAAGCCCTCATGACCATTGGGAGCCGTCGGAAGTGTGGGTTGAGCGCCACGTCAAGCGACGAATTCTCCAGCCGGGGCCTGCTGGCGCCTCCGAAGGCGAGGCGGTAGGCATTTGCGGCGGAGACGATGGAGGATCAGCGTGGCGCATCCGATCAGGGTTGGCGTGGGCGGGTGGAGCTTCGACCCGTGGGACGAGACGTTCTATCCCCCCGGCCTGTCGAAGGCGAAACAGTTGCGCCACATGAGCCGGACGCTGACGGCGATCGAGGTGAATGCGACCTACTATTCGTCGTTCAAGCCGGACACGTTTGCGAAATGGCGCGACGAGACGCCGGACGGGTTCGTGTTCAGCCTGAAGGCGCATCGTTTCTCCACGGTGCGCAAGACGAAGGAGGACATGGCGAAGTCGACGTCGCTGTTCCTCGACCAGGGGATCACGCAGCTGAAGGACAAGCTGGGGCCGATCAACTGGCAGTTTCCGGGGACGCGGAAGTTCGACGCGGAGTATTTCGCGACTTTCCTGTCGGTGCTGCCGAAAGAGAAAGATGGGCTGAAGCTGCGCCACGCGCTGGAGGTGCGGGGGACGGGGTTTGACGATCCGGCGTTTCTTGCATTGCTCAACAAGCATGGCGCCACCGTCGTTTATGCAGAGGACGATGAGTTTCCGAAGGTGCGCAATACCGGCGGGGATTTTGCTGTCGCGCGGTTGATGCAATCGCAGGCGGATGAGGCGGCGGGCTATCCGAAAAAGGAGATCGACCGGTTTGCGAAGATGGCGACCGAGTGGTCAGCCAAGCAGGATGTGTTCGTGTTCTTCATCTCGGGCGCGAAGGAGCGTAATCCCGCGGCGGCGGTGGCGTTGCAGGCGAAGCTGGGGATTGCGCCGAAATTTGCCGACGAGCCGGCGCAGGTGAAGAAGGCGGTGGCGAAAAAAGCTCCGGCGAAGAAGAAGTAATGCGGCTCAATCAGGTTACCGTTCCGCTGGTCGACTACGACGCGAGCGTGGCATTTTACAGGACACTGGGGCTGAAGCTGATTGTCGATGCGCCCCCGCGCTATGCGCGTTTCGAGATGCCGGAGGGCGG
>JAOATF010000196.1 GCA_030158285.1 Hyphomonadaceae bacterium | reverse complement strand
TTCATGGCCTGCGGCGTGTGGGGACATGCGCCGTAGCTGTCGGGCACGTTCTCGATCAGCTGGAAGTCTGTGCGGTCGTTGAGTGATCCGCCTGCGAGGACGTGGCTCGCGGAGAAGGCGAGGATCTGGTCGCGATACCATTCGAGTTCGCGGAGGCCTTCCCAGTGATCCTTCCAGTTTGTGGGGAAGACGGTGCGGCGCTTCAGGCCCGCGATTGTGCGGAGGAAGGTCGTGAGCCACGCCACAAAAGCTTCGAGAGGCGAGAGCCGTGGGGCTTCGCCTGTCGTTGGTTTCGCGGGAGTGGTCGCGTGGTTCATGCCTGCAGTATCTGTTCAGGATGGGCGGGTGTGGGACGCACACTTCCAAAAACACGCGGAAAAAATTGTAGAGCCTTGGTGGTGTTGGGAAGTTTCTGAAAACCTGAAACGCCAATTCCCGGGAATTGCGGGGGTGCGTCTGCCGCTTTGCGGCGGCTGCCGGGCAGGCGTCCGGCGGTCCAGAGGATCAGCCCGGGAAGATGTTGCGGAAGAAGTCGCCGACGCCGCCGGGGACGTAGACGGCGACCATGATGAGGCCGAGCGTCAGGACGTGGAGGGCGGTGATGAGGGCGGTGACCATCACGAAGCCGGGCTTGTAGGTCTTGTGGCGGAGGACGTGCTGGGCGAGCAGCCCGCCGACGATGCCGAAGGAGAGATCCGCGAGGTGGAGGCGGCGTTCGGGGGCGCGCCATTCGCGGCGTTCGGCGGCGCGCTTGTCTGCCTCGTAGAACAGCCAGCTGGCGATACCGCCGATGACGTAGAGCAGGCCGATCCAGACGGGAAAGCGGCCGAGCATGATGTCGTTGCCGAGGAGAACGATGATCGTTGCGGCGGCCGCGGTGCGCATGGAGATGTGGCGCATGCCGGGCTGAGGTTCGCGGCGCGCGGGCTGGGCGGCGACGCGCTCCGTTCCCTTGCCGGGTGCAATGCCTGCGGTCTTCGATTGCAGCGGCAGGATGGGGGTGACGTTGACGGCGGCGGGGCGGCCATTGGCGCCGGTTCCGACTTCATAGGAGAGAATGTCGCCCGCCTTGGGTCGCTCGGTGCTTTTGCCGATCGACTTCATGTGGACATACAGCTTGCCGCCCGTGGGACGGCGGATGAAGCCGAAACCCCGGGCGTCGTGCCAGTCTTCCAGTATGCCTTTTTCGCGTGTCACCCGATCTGGGTAACCTTACTTGTTTGCGCGGTTCCTAACGAGATCGTCCACAACGGCAGGATCAGCGAGAGTTGATGTGTCGCCGAGGTTGGCGAAATCGTTCTCGGCGATTTTCCGGAGGATCCGCCGCATGATCTTGCCGGAACGCGTTTTCGGCAGGCCGGGCGCGAACTGGATCACATCGGGTGTCGCAATCGGGCCGATCTCCTTGCGCACCCATGCAACGAGTTCCTTGCGGAGACCGTCATCCGGGTTTTCCCCGGCCATCAGGCTCACATAAGCATAGATGCCCTGGCCCTTGATGTTGTGCGGGTAACCGACGACGGCGGCCTCGGCTACTTTCGGATGCGCAACGAGCGCGCTCTCGACTTCGGCTGTGCCGAGGCGGTGGCCCGACACGTTGATGACGTCGTCGACGCGGCCGGTGATCCAGTAATAGCCGTCCTCATCGCGGCGGCAGCCGTCGCCGGTGAA
>JAOATF010000195.1 GCA_030158285.1 Hyphomonadaceae bacterium | reverse complement strand
AACACCTGCCGGGGACGCGGGATCCGCGCTTCTCTTCTGACTACCGGTAGAGCTGGCAACAGCTTCGCCAAATCACGCGGGGCATCCCGCGTCCCCGGGCCCTCCACCCATATCATAGGGGCCCAAGACGACAGCATTCCGGACAGCCAGCGCTGGTCCGAATGCTTGTGCGTGTCCAATCGCAAACGACGCCGGCATCAACAGAGGAAAGCCAAACCATGCAACGCCAGCCAACCAGCCTCTACTGGTCCGCCATGAGGAATGCCGCCCGTGCAATCCGCCGCGGTGATATCGTCGAAGCCGAACGCTGGACACGCATCGTCGACAAGGGTCACAGCCTCGATGACCGTACGACGGAAAGGGAATACCGCCCGGAACGGCACATCGCCAGAGCGATGGAAGCCGTCTGCCGCATGGAAGTGATGGCAGAGCGCATCATCCGGATGCGGCGGGGCTAGACCTTCTCGCTGATCCGGATCGCCAGCCTGCAGCCCGTGCGGATGAACGCGGAGAGCAGGGGATAGGCCGGCGCTTCGGCTGCACCCTCGGCGGCGGCGAGATCCTTGTGCGCGACTTCCTCTTCCTGGAACTTCGCCATCCGCGCCGCCAGCTCATCCTCGCCCGCCGCAGTCAGCTCGGTCACCTGGTCGCCATAGTGCTCCTCGATCACCGTCTCGACGGCCTCGGTGCACGCATGCGCCGCCTTCTCGCCGAGCAGCGCTGTTCCCACGCCCAGCGCAAAACCCGCAGCGTTCCACAACGGCGAAAACGCGGTCGGACGCACATGGCCGGCGGCCAGCATCTTGTCGAACGCGTCGAGGTGATCCTGCTCTTCGGCGTGCATCTGCTTCAGCTGGCCGACGATGCGCTCCTTGCCATGCTGGCGCTCGAACACGGCGAGCTGCCCGCGATAGATGGCGACCGCGCCATACTCGCCGGCATGGTCCACCCGCAGCATCTCGTCCCGGCGTTCGCGGCGGAGGCTCACGGCTGCACCGGTTCATTCGCCGTGTCGGCATGCGTCGGCGGCTGGTTGGCCGAATAGAGGCTCAGCGCAGCAAGGATCAGCGACCACACGGCGTTGAGCCCGGCCATCGACAGGCCCCACTTCGCGTCCGGCAGGCGCCACAGCGCCTCCTTGCACGAGGGGATCGCCTGCGGCTTGCTCAGCTGGTAAAATAGGGACTCGTTTTCCGACAGCGCGCCGACATTGATCGCCGTGCAGCCCACCGGGCCCGGCGCGATGTCCCACTCGAACAACGCATGCCAGCTGGCGATGCCGAAACCGGTCAGGAAGATGAGGCCGAGCAGCACCGAAAACGCCATCATCAGGCGGGGGCCTGCGCCACGCCATTTGAGGACGATGGCGACAAGGGCGGTCGGGGCGGCGGTGAAATAGACGTACCGTTGCCACCAGCACATCTGGCACGGGGCCTGATTGTGAACGATCTCAAGGTAATAGGCGAAGCCAAGCGTCGCCGCCGACGCCAGCAGCGCGACGAGCGGCCACCTCACCCTGTCCAACGGCAACCGGTTCATGAGGTGAGGTTATCGGGGGGCGTCGCGGCGACAATGCGACGAAAGTGCTGTTAACCCTCAAAAGATCGCCGTTGACGTAAGGTTGGGTCGCGACTGCTAAACTCTCGCCTTGTTCAGGTTATTTCCTCCCCGGCGCATGCTAATCGCCGGATCGTCCCCGAAAAGCCAACGCAGATCAAAGTCCCACATGACCGAAGCCAGCGCGGCCACTCTTCCCCACACGCCAAAGGCCAAGGGCCCGCTGGGGGCGATGTACAACTGGGTCATGCGGCTGGCCGCCGGCAAGCACGCCGAGAAGGCGCTCTATACGGTGTCGTTCACCGAAAGCTCGTTCTTCCCGATCCCGCCCGACGTGATGCTCGCCCCCATGTGCTTCGCCCGGCCGGAGCGCTGGGTGCGCTACGCCACCGGCTGCACCATATTCTCGGTGCTCGGCGCGTTGCTGGGCTATGCGATCGGCTTCTTCCTGTTCGAAGCGGTCGGCTCGGCGATCATCTCCTTCTTCGGTTACGGCGGTAAGGAAGAGGAACTCCGCGCCTCCTACGCCGCCGCAGGCATCTGGATCATCTTCATCAAGGGCCTGACGCCGATCCCGTTCAAGCTGGTGACCATCGTTTCCGGCGCCATGGCGTTCAACCTGCCGCTGTTCATCGCCGCCTGCGTCGTGACGCGCGGCCTCCGTTTCTTCCTCGTGGCGTGGCTGTTCCAGAAGTTCGGCCCCACCCTCGCGCCGATCATCGAGAAGCGCGTGGGCCTGTTCATGCTGCTCTTTGCGGTGATCCTGGTCGGCGGCTTCTTCGTCGCCGCGATGATCCACTGACCAGACGCATCGGGCCGGCGCGATTCATATCTCGTCAGTAAAATTCCATCGAAATTTCTGCTTTCCGTGAACCGGTTATTTGCGATCCGCATGAGACAACCGTCTCGCGCGGCGGATGGTCCGTTCTGCGCGAGTAACAGTTCCGGGTCCTCGCCATGCGTGCCCTTCGTCAGATCCAGGCCATGACACTGCGGGTCGGTCCGCAATGGTTCCTGTGCGTCTTCCTCGGCGCCTATGTCGCCATGCAGCTGACGGCCCCCGCCGTCGTTGTCGGCTAACCGCAGGCCTTTGCTGGTCCCGCTGGCCAATTCGCCAACCTTGAGCTAATCAGTCCGCCCGCCGCCCGAGAGGGATGGCGGACACGCGGGAGTGGCGGAATTGGCAGACGCAGCGGACTCAAAATCCGCCGTCCTAACGGATTTGTGGGTTCGACCCCCACCTCCCGCACCATAGTTGGCCGCACCACCTATCAGGCCGCCGGCGCCCTGACCGGGTTGGCCAGCACATCCTTCGCCGCCCGTTCGCCCGCATCGACCGCGCCGTTCATCGAGCCCATGGCGTTGAGGCTCGTGTGTTCGCCTGCGAAGACCAGCATGCCGTCGAGCTCCGGCCGCGCCGCGATTTCGGGATAACGCGTGTACTGCCCGGCGAGACACCCGGCATAGCTCCCGCGCGTGTGTGCATGGCTTGGCCAGAACAGGCTGGCGCGGACTTTCGGGGTCAGGGAGCGTGATACATCCGGCGACAGCGCGGTGAGGCCGGCCTGCAGGCGAGCGAGGGCCTGCGCTTCCTCCCCGCGCGCGGCGTCGCCCGCGAGATAGTTGGTGAGGATGCCGCCGTTGCCCGGCTGCCCCGTGCTGGTCTCCCAGACAAGCTGGAAGCCGCGATCGGTATAGACCGTGCCATTGAGCGGCCCATCAAGTCCCGCCATACCCTGTCGCCAGGGCCGCGCATCCGTGCCGACCATCAGCTTGGCGTTGGCGCCATAGCCGAGCTCGTTGATCACCATCATCTTGTCAGCCGGCAGGGCGAGGCCGCCAAGCCCGCTGACTTCGCGCAGGCGCGAGAACGGCAACGCCATCACCACGCGGGCGAAGGTGCGGTCGATCAACGATCCGTCTTCCGACCGGAAGCGCAGTTTCAGGCCATCGCGCGTGCGAGAGATGGCCGAGAGCTGGTGGCGGAGGTGGATGTCCACCTTGTCCGACAAGGGTGGGGAGGACAGCCGTGTTGTCAGGGCTTCCGGCAGGCTGGACGATCCGTTGGCGATGCGGAGTGCGCCATCATGCTGTCCGAACATCGCGAAGTCCTGCGAGGTGTCCGTGCCGATGAGGTCGACAAGGTTGAGCGAGGACTGGCGGCTGACGGGTATGCCGAACTCGGAATGCCAGGCGAGGGCCAGGAGATCGATCACCCAGCGCTCGGTCGAGGTCGAGAGGCTTTCGAGATATTTCGACAGGGGCAGGTCATCGAGCTCCTTCGCCCGCGCCGTCCAAGCGTCTGACTGGTCGAGCAGCGCCGACTGGTCTGCCGCAATGCGGGCGGCAACAGGGAAGAACGGACCGGCCTGCGCGGCAGGGTCGAGCAGGTCGCGCGGCGTCATGGCCTTGCCGACGAAGTCGAAAAACGGGGCGCCGCCTTCGCCTTCACCGGCAAAGGGTTGCAGCGGAACGCCCAGCTCGCCGCAGACGCGGATCAGCGCCTCGTCGATCGTGCTGACGAATTCGCCGCCGAGTTCGCAGAACTGCCCCTCGGGCGTGAAGTCGCGCAGCGTGTACATGCGTCCGCCGGTGCGCCCGCTGGATTCGAACACCTCGACTTTCACACCCGCAATGGCGAGCCGCCAGGCCGTCACCAGTCCGGAGGCGCCGCCGCCGATCACGGCAACGGTCTGCGGATCTCCACCTGCATTGCCGGCGCTGGTGGCCGGTGCGTCCGGCGTGCAGGCAGCGGCGGCCAGCGCGAGCGCGAGTGCGGCCCGGCGGCTGATCGCGCGCGGCTGCGCGTCTGTCGCGTCAAGCAGCCTGCGGGCGCGGGACAACTCCCCGGCCACTCCGGTCATTAGCCGCGTACGCGCCATGCACTCGTCCCCGAAATCGACGCCGTGATGTAAGGCCTGACCAGCGCCTGAAGACAACCCGCCAGAAAACAGGAAGCCAGAAAAGAAGAAGGGCCGCGCGGCGCATGCCGGCGACCCTTCCCGTCATTGAGCGGGGCGACGCCCCTGGATATTGCCCGTCAGGCGATGCTGCGAACGAAGGATGCTCCGAACGGCAGACCGGCCAACAGGGCTTCACCCCGGCTCATAGTGACTGACATTGGATCACCTCCTTTCGCAAAGTTGACGATGGACAGAACATGAGGGGCAAAGTCCGCCCGCGCAAGGGGAGGTGTGCAGGTCAGCCGGCCCGCGCGATGCTGACCGGCAATTCGGTGCGGGCATCGACCAGCACGATCTTGCCATCGACGCGCGCATAATACTGTCCCGCCGGCGCGGCAGGCAGCGACAGCCCGGCCGGGTTGTGGATCACCAGCGCCGACGTGGCCGAGACGCGGCGCACGGGCAGGCCCGCATGCGGCAGCGGGCGCGGCCCAAGTGGCACATCGGCGGTGGGGTCGGTCGGTTGCACTGGTAGGATACTCACCACCAGTTCCGAGGTCGAGTCGACCAGAACGAAGCGGCCGTTCACGCGGGCATAGTATTTCCCCGGCGGCGCAGGCGGCAGCAGGTATGCGGTGGGCTCGCTGACCACTGCGGTGGAGATCGCAGGCACGCGCGCGTTCAGCAGCGCGGCATCGGCAAGGTCACGCTCGCGCTGCACACGGGCACGGTCCTGCTCCTGTTGCAGCAGCAGTGCGTCGCGCTGGCGCTGGTAGTCCAGCCCACGCAATGCCCGTTCGGCTGCGGAGACGCCAGAACCGGGAAGCGCGGACAATGTCATCTCGCGTTGCCGCGCTGTTTCCAGCTGATCGACCTGCCGCTGCTCCTCCATCTGCAACTGCTTCTCCAACGCCTCAAAGCGCGGCAGCGGTTCCAGCTGCGCCCAGGCAGGCATCGCCATGAACACTGACAGGCAAGGCAACAGCCATCTGATCATGCTCTGCCATACCATGTTTCGCATGCGTCCGCACGCAAGTGGCGGTGATTGACACCCCTGCAGGCGCGGGATTTCCTCCGCGCAGCGGCAGCATAGCCGCCTTGAAAACGTCCGGGGAGAAACGATCATGGTCCAACGCAAGGTGTTCAACCTGTCGGCGCTGCTGGGCGCTGGCATGCTGGTGGCAAGCTGCACGACCGCGCCGCCGCCCGCGCCCATCACGCTTGCGGGCCAGCCGTGCGCGCGGCCACCCGTGATGCATTGTCCCGATGCCGAATGCGGTGCGCTGGTGACGGAGCAGGGGCCGGTGCAGGGCCCGGCCGAGGGACGGCGCTATTTCATCGATTATCCGTGCGACCTGAAACCGGATGAGAAAGTCACCGTGGTGCTCAGCCTTCATGGCGCCGGATCGTTCGGCAACTGGCAGCGGCACTATTTCCCGATCCTCGACCAGGTGGACAAATATCGCCTTGTCGTCATCACGCCGAACGCCCCGCCACGTCGCTGGACGGCGGAAGCGGACGACGCGTATCTCCAGTCAATCGTCACCTCCACGGTCAACGAGATCGGGGCGAAGAATGTGAAGGCGTTCTGGCTCGCCGGTCACAGCCAGGGCGGGATGACATCGCGGCGCATCGTCTGTTCGGAATTCTTCGCGAACAAGGTCGATGGCTTCCTGTCGCTTTCCGGCGGCCGCGTCGGCGGCGCACCGGGACGTCCGCCGGGTGGCTTTGGTCCCGCACCGCAAAATGGCGCACCGCCGCCGGTCCCGGCTGTTGCGCCGCCGCCACCCGCGCCGCCAGCCGATCCCACTTGCGACTTCAGCCACATCTACACGACGGGCGAATACGAGATCGCATCCTTGCCCGATACGTCGAGCTGGGCGGCGAAGTATGATTGCGGTCGCCGGGAGGAGCACGACCTCGTGGATACGAAGGCGGGCTATATCTACGACACCAGCCGCCAGGATCCGCCGACCAAGAGCTGGGGCCGCCCGGCGGCGCCGGGCAAGGCGGAAGTGTTCGACTATGGCGGCTGCAAGGATGGCCGCGTGGTGGCCGATGTGGTGCGCCTCGACAAGGGCCACACGGAAGGCCTCGAGCCCGTGGTGACGGAAGAGATCGTCAAGCTGATGACGCGGGCGAAGGGCGGCAAGATCGCGGCCGGCGCGCGCTAGGCCCGCAGGAAGTCCGCCGCCTCGCGCCACGGGGCGATGGACCAGTAGGACGTGGCAAGGCCGGATGGCGATGGCAGGACGAACACGGTTGGTCCTGTCGTCGCCTCTTGCCGCCCGATCGCGATACGCCCGGTTGATTGGTCCAGCCACAGGCCGGCAGCGGTCTTGCTCGTGAACGCCAGCGCGCGGGGCTTCATGCGCGCGACCTTGCGGCGGAAGCCGTCCACATCGAACGCCTCGCGCGCGATGTTGGCGTCGACGCCCCAGTCGGTCTTGCAGAAATCGGTGAGGCCGACGCCCAGCGCCATCAGCAACGTGAATTCCTCAGGTGCATAGAGCCGCGGCGTGATCCCCGTCTCATGCAGCGCCCGCCAGAAACGGTTGCCACGGTGCGCATAATAGGCGCCAACCTCCGCCGATTTCGGCCCCGCCGCCGTGCCGACAAACCAGAGCTTCAGGTCCGGCGCGAGACGATCCGGCAGGATGTGCGCGCCCGGCTTGCGCGCCATCAGTTGGTTTCGCCCATGCTACCGCCGCGCCGCACATTCTCCGGCAGGTTGGCCAGCTGCTCCGGTGTCAGCCGGTCGAGGGGCACGAGATAAGTGTGAATGCTGAACACGGTGGAGATCGCATCGAGCCGCATCAGCGACTGGCGCTCGACGCGGACATAGACCGGGCCCGCAGCATCGAATGGGCGGCGCTCGTGCTCCAGCCGCGGCTGGTGCAATTCGGGGTCGTTGTAGCAGAGCACGTTCGCGCGCCAGACGCCGTTGCCCGGCTGCAGCACGTCCATCACGCGGTTCACACGTCTGGCGATGCTGTCGTCATAGCGATCCACCGGCTGGTGAATGCCCAGCATGTTGCGCCCAATCTTCTGGCCCAGCGTCCAGCTGGCAGGGAAGCACAGCACGGCGGAGACCAGCACATGGCCTTCGTCGCGCTTCTCGAGGATCAGGAAATCCTCCTGCGCCAGCCGCGCCGCCGTGACGACGGGGTTCGGATCGGCCGACGGATCAATCACCACGCCATCCGGCCGCCTGATGCCGCCGGATACACGTGCAAATCCCGGCAGGGCGAGTGCATCGCCGATCACCTTGTCGAGCAGAACAGTCTCGGCGGCGGCCGGACCGCCTGCCCGCATCACCACCTCGTCGCGGCGCGTGGCGATCAGCTGGTCGCGATAGGCCATCTGCCCGGCATA
>JAOATF010000194.1 GCA_030158285.1 Hyphomonadaceae bacterium | reverse complement strand
TATACAAGGTTGAGCGGCGGCGCGCCCCACGCATTGCTGGCGGCCTTGAAGTCTTCCCAGTTCTTCGCGTTGGTGAGGCGGGAGGCGCCGAAATAGCCGGCGATGCCGGGCTCGGCCCAGACGCTGCGCATGGCGAAGGCGCGATTCTTCGTTGTGTCGGATTTCAGCACGGGGCCGTGGCGCGTGTACTTCACGGTGATCTCGCGCGGGCCTTCGCCCTTCACGTCGACCATCTGGCGCTCGACGGTCATCTTCTCCCACTTGCCTTTGTACTTGTAGGAGTCGGGATCGCCGGGCTTGGTTTCGTAGACGTAGAGGTCTTCCTGATCCATCGCGAAGATGGTGATGCCGAACGCGATATCGTTGTTGTGGCCGAGCGAGACGCCGGGCAGCGCGGGTTCGCCGGCGCCGATGACGGCCATGCCGGGCGCGTTGAGGCCGACAAGATAGCGGAGCGAGGGCGCGCCGAGCTGGCGGTGTGGGTCATTGGCGAGCATGGCGCGGCCGGTGTCGGTCTTCGACGGCGCGACGACCCAGTTGTTGGAGCCTTCGACGAGCTGGGCTTCCATGAGGGTGGCGAGCTGCTGGTCTCGGCTGGCGCGTTGCTGTCCAGCAAGGGGTGCGAAGTCGACCTGCTGGGTGGCGAGGACGTAGTCATCAAGCACGTTGGCGGGGACGTCGCACGGGTTGAGGCCGGCGGGGACGACGCGCTTGTGGCCATCGGGATCGAGCTTGCGGCGGAGTTCGTCTGCATCGACGCCGGCGGCGCAGGCGATCTGGGCGCGCGTGACTTCGGAGGTGACGTTGGAGACGAGGGCGTGGCTGCGGACGCGCAGCACGTCTTCAGGGCGCCATTCCTCTGGCGTGGAGTTTGTCAGGCGGAATTCGACGGGGAGCGATTTCTTGCCTGCCCTGACTTCAGCGACGTAGGCATTGATGCCGGCAGTAAAGGCTTCGACCGTGGCGCGGGCATCGGGGGCGTAGGCGTTCCACTCCTTTTCCATGTCGCCGCGATAGAGGAAGAGGCGAGCTGCCCTGTCCTGCTCGGCATAGGCGGAGCCGAAGGAGGCGGAGAGGCGGCCGAGGCCACGCTTGCGCCAGAGGTCGATCTGCCAGAGGCGGTCACGGGCGGCGTTGTAGCCCTGCAGGAAGTAGGCGTCGCGCGCGGAGGCGGCGAAGATGTGGGGGATGCCCCAGTGATCGATGATCAGTTCAGCCGGGGCGGAGAGACCTTTCACCTGCCACTCATCCTGCGCGACGGACGAGGACGGGTTCTCTGCGAAGGTGGTGGCGGTGGCGGCCAATGCAAGGCTGGCGGCAGCTGCGAGCTTCCAGAGTTTCACCGGCGTCTCCCCTAGTCTCTTGATCGTCTTTGAATTGAGGATCAGACGGCCCCGCCGTCTTGTCAAAGGCTATGGCGCGTCCCAACAGTCGGGGCATGGCAGGCTGGCATTTCTGGATCGATCGGGGCGGAACGTTCACGGACGTCGTGGCGCGGGGGCCGGACGGGCGGGAGGTTGTGCGCAAGCTGCTGTCGGAGAATCCGGGGCGGTATGCGGATGCGGCGGTTGAGGCCATTCGCACGATCCTGGCGGAACACAACGATACCGAGATCGCGTCGATCCGCATGGGGACGACGGTAGCGACCAATGCGCTGCTGGAGCGCAAGGGCGCGGCGACCGTGCTGGTGGTGACGGAGGGGTTTGGCGACCTGCTGGAGATCGGCAACCAGGCGCGGCCGGATATCTTTGCGCGGCATATCGTGAAGCCGGACCAGCTGCAGCGCCACGTGATCGAGGCGCGGGAGCGGGTGACGGCGGAGGGCGAGATCCTGACGCCGCTGGATGAGGCGCGGGTTCGCGCGGACCTGCAGGCGGCGCGGGATGCGGGGATGACGAGCTGCGCGATTGCGTGCCTGCATGGCTGGGCGTGGCCGGCGCATGAGCAGCGGATCGCGGCGATTGCGCGGGAGCTGGGGTTCGACAATGTTTCAGTGAGTTCGGAAGTGTCCGGGCTGACGCGGTATGTGCCGCGGACGGATACGACGGTGGCGGATGCGTATCTCTCGCCTGTGCTGGATGCATATGTGCAGCGGGTGGCGGGAGCGTTTGATGCGGCGACGCGGCTTTACTTCATGCAGTCGAATGGCGGGCTGACGCCGGCGAGCGCGTTTCGTGGGCGGGATGCGGTGCTGTCGGGTCCGGCGGGCGGGATCATCGGCATGGCGGCGGCGGCGAAGCGGGCGGGGTTTGACAAGGCGCTGGGCTTCGACATGGGCGGGACATCGACGGATGTCTCGCATTATGCGGGCGTGTTCGAGCGGACGAATGACACGGTGGTGGCAGGCGTGCGGCTGACGACGCCGATGCTGCAGATCCATACGGTGGCGGCGGGTGGCGGATCGGTTTGCTATTTTGATGGGTCGCGGCTGCGGGTGGGGCCGCAGTCGGCGGGGGCTGATCCGGGACCGGCGTGTTACCGGCGCGGCGGACCGCTGACGATTACCGATTGCAATGTGTTGCTGGGGCGCGTGCGGCCGGAGTTCTTTCCTGCGATCTTCGGGCCGAAGGGCGACAGGCCGCTGGATGCGAAGATTGTTCGCGAGCGGTTTGGCGATCTGTGCTGGGCGGTGAAACAGGCGACGGGCGCGGACATCACGCCGGAGGAAGCCGCCGAAGGCTTCATCACCATCGCCAACCAGCATATGGCCGAGGCGATCCGCAAGATTTCGATCCAGCGCGGCTATGATCCGCGCGAGTATGTGCTGGCGGCGTTCGGCGGCGCGGGCGGACAGCATGCGTGCGCGGTGGCCGACGCGGTTGGGGCGCGGAGCGTGTTGCTGCATCCGCTGGCGGGCGTGCTGTCGGCATGGGGGATGGGGCTGGCGGACCTGCGTGCGATGCGGGAGCTGTCTGTCGAGCGGCCGCTGGGGGCGGATGTTTCGGCGCGGCGCGATGTGTTGATGGCGCAGACGGCGGAAGCGCTGGCGGCGCGCGGCGTGTCGGTGCGGTCGACGGAGATGACGGCGTATCTGCGCTATGAGGGCGCGGAGGCGTCTCTGCCGATTGCGTGGGATGCGGTGGAGACGATGCGCACGGCGTTTGAAGAGGCGCACCGCGGGCGGTTCGGCTTCATCGATGCGGGGCGGACGATCCTGATCGCCAAGCTTTCGGCGGAGGCGATCGGCGAGGACGAAGCGCCGCCGCAAAAGAAAGAGGCGATGTCGGTGGGCGACGCCCTGCCCGTCGCGCAGGTTGATATGCGAACGATGAGGCGGGTGTTCAAGGCGCCTGTCTATCGGCGCGGTGAGATGCGGGCGGGGTTCAGCGTGGATGGGCCGGCGCTGGTTCTGGAGAATGGGGCGACGACGTTCATCGATGCAGGCTGGCGCGGCGCGATGACGGATGTGGGCGACCTGGTGTTGCGGCGGATCGATCCCCCGCCGGCGGGCGCGGCAATCGGGACGCAGGTGGATCCGGTGCTGCTGGAGATCTTCAACAACCGCTTCATGGCGGTGGCGGAGGAGATGGGGCTGGCGCTGCAGACGAGCGCGGCTTCGGTGAACATCCGCGAACGGCTGGATTTTTCATGCGCGGTGTTTGATGCAGCCGGAGGCCTGGTGGCGAACGCGCCGCATATTCCGGTGCACCTCGGCTCGATGAGCGAGAGCATTCGTACGGTGATCGCCCAGCGCGGCGCGGATGGGCGCGGGATGAAGGCGGGCGACATCTACATGTTGAATGCGCCGCATGCGGGCGGCACGCACCTGCCGGACATTACGGTCATCACGCCGGTGATCCTGGAGGGGGATGAGGCGCCGGCGTTCTATACGGCGGCGCGCGGCCATCACGCGGACATTGGCGGGATCACGCCGGGTTCCATGCCGCCCAACAGCCGGACGGTTGAGGATGAAGGCGTGCTGATCGACAATTTCCTGCTGGCGGAAGGCGGGCGGCTGCGCGAGGCGGAAACGCGGGCGCTGTTTGGCTCGGGGCCGCATCCGGCGCGGAACATCGACCAGAATCTCGCGGACCTGAAGGCGCAGATCGCGGCCTGCAGGCGCGGGGCGGAGGAGTTGCAGCGGCTGGTGCAGCATTACGGGCGCGAGGGGGTCGCGGCGTATATGGGGCATGTTCAGGACAATGCGGAGGAGCATGTCCGGCGCGTGATCGATGCGCTGGAGGCGGGCAGCTTCGAGGCGCCGATGGACAATGGCGCGGTGATCCGCGTGAACGTACGGCCGGACAAGGCGCAACGTCGGCTGACGGTGGATTTCACGGGGACGACGCCGCAAGACGCGGGCAATTTCAACGCGCCGATTTCGATCACGCGGTCGGCTGTGCTGTATGTTTTCCGGACGCTGGTGGACGACGCCATTCCGCTGAACGAGGGATGCCTGAAGCCGATCGACATTCTTGTGCCGGAGGGATGCCTGCTGAACCCCAAGCCGGGCGCGGCGGTGGTGGCGGGGAATGTCGAGACGAGCATGGTTGTGGTCGATGCGCTGTATGGCACCATGGGCAGGCTGGGCGCATCTCAAGGCACGATGAACAATTTCACGTTCGGGAATGAGCGCGTGCAGTATTACGAGACGATCTGCGGCGGATCGGGCGCGGGGCCGGGATTTGGCGGGGCGTCTGTGGTGCAGACGCACATGACCAATTCGCGGCTGACGGACCCGGAGATTCTCGAAAGCCGCTATCCGATCCTGATCGAACGGTTTGGCGTGCGGCAGGGATCGGGCGGCAATGGCGAATGGCGCGGCGGCGATGGCGCGGTGCGCATCGTGCGCTTCCGCGAGGCGATGACGGCGGCGATGCTCTCCAACCGCCGCGCGACAGCGCCGTTTGGCGTTGCGGGTGGCGGCGAAGCGAAGCCGGGGCGCAATGCCGTGCGGCGGGCGGATGGGCGTGTCGAGGAGTTTCCGGCGACCGTGCAGGTTGAGATGCAGCCGGGCGATGCGTTCGTGATCGAGACGCCGGGCGGCGGCGGATATGGCAGGCGGGGCGGCTGATGCTGGTGTTGCTGGGGATTGCGGTTGTCGTCTTTGGCTTTGTCGTGCGGGCCAATCCGCTGCTTGTGCTGATGGCGGCGGCGATCACCACCGGGCTGGCGGCGGCGTGGACTCCAGCGGCGGACCTGGCCGTGATGTGGCAGGCGGGCGTGGATACGCTGGCGCGGTTCGGCAAGGCGTTCAACGACAACCGGTTCATCTCGCTGGTGTGGATGGTGCTGATCGCGATCGGGCTGCTGGAGCGGTCCGGCCTGCAGGAGCGGGCGCGGATGCTGATTGCGCAGGTGCCGGCGGCGACATCTGGGGCGGTGCTGTGGGTCTACTTCGTGTTCCGGCAGGTGATGTCAGCGCTGGGGCTGACCTCGCTTGGCGGGCATGCGCAGATGGTGCGGCCGCTGGTGGCGCCGATGGCAGAAGGCGCGGCAGAAGCAAAACATGGCCCGCTGCCGGATCGCGAGCGGTATCTGATACGTAGTCACGCGGCGGCGGCAGACAATATCGGGCTGTTCTTCGGCGAGGATATTTTCATCGCCATCGGATCGATCCTGCTGATGGTCGGCTATCTCGAGACCAACGGGATTTCGGTGACGCCGCTGTCGCTGTCGGTGTGGGCGATACCGACGGCGCTTGTGGCGCTGGCGATTCATTCGCTGCGGCTGTGGCTGCTGAACAGGCAGCTGGCGCGGAGCCTTGCGGGCCTCAAGGCGGAGGGCGGCGAATGATCACCCTCACCCATCTCTATGTTCTGGCGGGGCTGGTGTTCGGCGCGTTTGCTGTGCTCTCGGCAATCGATCGGACGAATGCGCGGCGGTTTCGCAACGCGGCGTTCTGGGGCTTGCTGGCGGTGAGCTTCCTGTTCGGGTCGATGGTTGGCGACCTCGGGAATGGCATTATCGCGCTGGGGCTGGTGGTGCTGGCGGCGTTCGGGCTGGGACAGGGCAAGCCGAACACGACATCGCAGGAGGAGCGCCGGGCGAGTGCCGAGCGGCGGGGGAACCTGCTGTTTCTTCCTGCGCTGGTGATACCGGCGATTGCGCTGGCGGGTACGCTGCTGGCGCAGAATACGCCGGTGGGCGCGGTGATCATGGACCCGAAACAGGCGACGCTGATCTCGCTGATCCTTGGCGTTCTGGTGGCGCTGGCGATCATCATGGTGTGGCTGAAGCCGCCGCTGGTGGCGCCGTTGCAAGAGGGCCGCCGGCTGATCGATGCGGTGGGCTGGGCGAGCGTGTTGCCGCAGATGCTGGCGTCGCTGGGCGCGGTGTTTCTGGCGGCGGGCGTGGGCGATCAGGTGGGCAAGCTGTTTGCGGATTACATTCCGCTGGATACGCGCATCGCGGCGGTGGCGGCGTACTGCATCGGCATGGCGATGTTCACGATCCTGATGGGCAATGCGTTTGCGGCCTTCCCGGTGATGACAGCGGCGGTGGGCCTGCCCGTACTGATCCACGGCTTTGGCGGCAAGCCTGAAGTGGTGTGCGCCATCGGGATGCTGGCGGGATTCTGCGGGACGCTGATGACGCCGATGGCGGCGAATTTCAACGTGGTGCCGGCGAACCTGCTGGAGCTGCCGGACCGCAAGGCGGCGCTGAACGGCGTGATCCGCGCGCAGATACCAACGGCGCTGCCGCTGCTGGTGGCGAATATTCTCCTCATGTATTTCCTGGCGTTTCCGGCATGACGACACTGACACGCGAGATTGCGGAGAAGTTTGCGGGGCTGGCGTTGAACCATGTCAGCCGCGAGTTTCCGTACAAGATGGATCATGTGTTCACGGGGGCGCAGGACGCGATCGTGCCGCGGGCGGCGCATCCGATCTTCTTCGGGTCGTTCGACTGGCATAGCTGTGTGCATGGCTACTGGCTGATGGCGCGGCTGGTGCGGCGGCATCCGGAGATGGCGGCGGCAGCGCGGGTGAAGGCGCTGTTTGCGGAGCGGTTCGCCACGGCGAATGTTGCGGGCGAGGTGGCGTATCTGGCGCGGCCGATGGCGCGGGGATTCGAGCGGCCGTATGGCTGGGGGTGGTTGCTGGCGCTGCAGGCGGAGCTGGAGCTGCATGACGGCGGCGAGATCGGGGCGGCGGCGATTGCGTTGCGACCGCTGGCGGAGGCGTTTGCACAGCGGTTTCGCGACTTCCTGCCGATTGCGGATTATCCGGTGCGGACGGGCGTGCATTCGTCGACAGCGTTTGCGTTGCGGATGGCGGCGGACTGGGCGGAGGCGTTTGATCCCAAGCTGTTCGCGCTGATGCGGGACAAGGCGCGGCAATGGTATGGCGCGGATCGCGGTTGCCAGGCGTGGGAGCCGTCGCAGGACGATTTCCACTCGCCTGCCCTGAGCGAGGCGGAGTGCATGCGGCGCTTCCTGTCGGAGGCGGAGTTCCGCGCGTGGTTTGCGGCGTTCCTGCCGGCGGCAGCGGCTAGTGAACCAACCTCTCTGTTTGCGCCGGCGCGGGTGAGCGACCGGTCGGATGGGAAGATCGCGCACCTCGATGGGCTGAATTTTTCGCGGGCGTGGTGCTGGCGGTCGATTGCGCGGACGGTGGAGGATCGCGCTGTTGCGGACGTCGCGCGGGCGGCGGCCGAGCGGCATATCGCGGCGAGCCTGCCGCATGTGGCGGGCGATTACATGGGCGAGCACTGGCTGGCGACGTTTGCGTTGCTGGCGCTGGAGGCATGAGGGAGCGCTGGGCGGTGCGTACGCGCTCGTCCTTCGACGGACGGCCTTCGGCCTGCTCAGCATGAGCGCTACTTTGCTTTTCGTGCAGGTGGTGACGAGCGGGGGCTCACAAACACCAAAAGCTCCACTGCCGCACGGCATGGAGGTTCGCTGTAGCTCCTCCCTACGCCTTCGGCTTCGGGAGGCAGGC
>JAOATF010000193.1 GCA_030158285.1 Hyphomonadaceae bacterium | reverse complement strand
CCCTTGGATTTGTACAGCGAGTTTCCCTCGTTTTCGGCGTGTGTGGCGCGGGTGGGACGTTGAATTCATCCTTCGAGACGATCGCATCGCGAGAGCCCCGCTTGTGAGGCAGCGTGCCTGCGATCCCTCAGGATGAGCGCGGTGGGGGGTGGGATAGGTGAACGCTGGCTGCGGGCGCTGAAGTCGCGCAGCAGCCACCGCACTCATCCTGAGGGATCGCGGGTGCGGTCGTGAGACCGGGGTGGCCTGTCGGGGCGATCGTCTCGAAGGATGAGGTATGGAGCGGGGTGTGGCTGCGCACCCGCAAGCCCCTAGAGCCAGCCTCTGGCCTGTTCGTCGAGCCAGAGATGGGCGGCGCCGTTGAGGGGGGCGGACTGGGTGGTGATGAGGTGGAGGGGGATGGGGGCGAGGAGTTTTGTGCGGGGACCGCGCTGGTGGAAGCGGGCGAGCGTGGCGGGTTCTTTCAGCCAGGGAACCAGGTGTTGGGTGACGCCGCCAGCGAGGCGAACGCCGCCGGTGGCGTAGGCGCCGAGCGTGGTGTTGCCGATGGCGGTCATCACGCAGCGGGCGCGCAGGCGGCAGAATTCCAGCGCGAAGCCATCGCCGCGATTGGCGGCGGTGACGACATCGGCTTGCGACAGTTTCGGATCGACGACGCCGAGGGCGGCAGCGAGGGCGGCGCGCGTGGCGTCGAACCCGGCGCCGGCGGCGATGATTTCGTTCGAGACGTAGATGTCCTGGTCGCGGAGGTTTTCAGCAACGCGCCATTCAAGATCGGTCTGCGGGCTGTAGGACTGGTGCCCACCCTCGCCCGCGACCACGACCCAACCCTCGCCGATGCGGCGCAGGACAGCGATGCCGAAGCCCGTCCCGGGGCCGCCCACTGCGATGGCGCCTTCGGGATCGGCGCGGCCGGGGGAGATTTCCTCCATGTCGGGAAACGCAAATTCGGGCGCGCCGCGGGCCATCGCAAAAAAGTCATTGACCACGACCACGCGTTCGAGCCCGAGCTTTTCAGCCAGCGCGGTGCGATCAACGCTCCAGTTGCGATGCAGCATCTCCACGCGGCCATTGCTGACAGCGCCGGCAAAGCCGAAGGCTGCGCCCGTGAGGCGTGGCTTGTGTTCGGCGAGAAAAGCCTCGAGCGCGTCGTCAAACGTCGGAAAATCAGCCCCCGGACGTTTCCACGGGTCTGACACGATGACACGGCGACCAGCGCCATCGCCCGTTGCATGCGCCAGTGCAAAGCGGACATTGGTGCCGCCAGCATCACCCACGAGGATCGTTTCGCTTCCCATGTAACGGAAACTACGCGGCGGTGCGCCCCTCAAGCAACATGTGCGTCGCGATCTGGCCCCGGGGTCGTATTTTCTTGCTTTCCGCGGGTGCGATCAGCGACACTCGTTCCCATATCGGACCAGACAATCCAGCCGCGAAAGGAAACTGCCGCACGATGCCCCACGGGACACCGCTCATCTCCCTCATGACCATTGGTCTTGGCCTGGCCTTTGTCTTCGGGATGATTGCGACCCGTCTGAAGCTGTCGCCGCTGGTGGGATACCTGATTGCGGGCGTGGTGATCGGTCCGTTCACGCCGGGCTTTGTCGCGGATGCGAAGCTGGCGCAGGAGCTGGCCGAGATCGGCGTGATCCTGCTGATGTTCGGCGTGGGACTGCATTTTTCGCTGGATGACCTTCTCTCCGTGCGGGCCATCGCCCTGCCCGGCGCGATCGCGCAGATCACGGTGGCGACGCTGCTGGGCCTTGGCATGGCGCTGTGGCTGGGCTGGGGCGTCGAGGCGGGGATCGTGTTCGGCCTTGCGCTGTCGGTGGCCTCGACTGTGGTTCTGCTAAGGGCGCTGCAGGAGCGGCGCGTGGTGCAGACAGAGAAAGGCAAGATCGCCGTCGGCTGGCTGATCGTGGAAGACCTCGCCATGGTGCTGGCGCTGGTGCTGCTGCCGACCTGGGCGGACCTGCGCAACCAGATGGAGGCAAGCGGCGGCGGGTTCACCTGGGACCAGGCGGGGCAGATCGGCCTCGCCGTGCTGCTGACCTTCCTCAAGGTGGGCGCATTTGCGGCGATCATGCTGGTGGCGGGCAAGCGGGTGATCCCGTGGCTGCTGCATCGCGTGGTGCATCTGGGCTCGCGCGAGCTGTTCAGGCTTTCCGTGCTGGCGATTGCGCTGGGCGTGGCGCTGGGCGCGTCCGAACTGTTCGGCGTGTCGTTCGCGCTTGGCGCGTTCTTCGCCGGCATGATCATGGGCGAGAGCGAGCTGTCGCATCAGGCGGCCAACGAGACGCTGCCGCTGCGCGACGCGTTCGCGGTGCTGTTCTTCGTGTCGGTGGGCATGCTGTTCGATCCGATGACGGTGGTGAATGCGCCGCTGCAGCTGGCGGCGGCGGTGCTGATCGTGATCGTGGGCAAGTCGGTGGCGGCGCTCGTGATCATGCAGATGTTCAAGCAGAAGAAAGAGAGCTCGTGGCTGATCGCGGCGAGCCTGGCGCAGATCGGCGAGTTCTCGTTCATCCTGGCGAGCCTGGGGCTGGGGCTGGGCTTCCTGCCGGAGGAGGCGCGCGACCTGATCCTGGGGGCGGCGATCATCTCGATCGTGCTGAACCCGTTCATGTTCATGATCGTGGACAGGCTGGCGCCCAAGCCGAAAGCCGAGCCTGTGATCTCGGCCTCGGAGCGGGCGATCATCGTGGGCTTTGGCCGCGTGGGATCGCGCGTGGCGCGGGCGCTGGGCCGGATGCGGATCGAGTATTCGGTGGTGGAAGACCGGCAGGAAGTGGTGGACCGGCTGCACGAACAGGGCGTGCCGGCGATTGCGGGGAACGCTGTTTCCGTCGACGTGCTGAAGGCGGCAGCCGTGGACAAGGCGCACCTGATCTATGTGACCGTGCCCGATGGCTTCGAGGCGGGGCGCGTGGTGGAGATTGCGCGGCAGCTGAACCCGAAGATCCGGATCTTCGCGCGCTCGCACAACGACGCGGAGATCGAGCACCTGACCGGGCGCGGGGCGGACGTCATCATCTCGGGCGAGGAAGAGATCGCACAGGCGATGATCGATGCGACCAAGTCTGTGGCGACGCACGCGGCGACGCCGGCGCATGCGTAAGGCGGGCGGATCATGGCGCCGCGTATCATGGCGCGGCTGAAAGAGGCGCATGGCATCGGGCATGCGACTGTCGAAGTCGAGGTGGAAAACTGCGCCGGGGCGGATTGCGCCTGATCCACTTGCGCAGCTGAAGACGCGGACGCACCATCGTTGCAAAGAGACGATGGAGGAACGCCCTTGAGCAAGGTTGTGCGGATTGGCGGGGCTTGCGCATTCTATGGCGACTCGAGTGTGGCGCCGACGCAGCTGATCAAGGCGGGGGTGGATTACCTGATCCTCGACTATCTCGCTGAGGCGACGATGGCGGCGTTCGGGGGGATGCGAAAAGCCGGCCATCCGGTGGGGTTTGCGACCGACTTCACTGAGTGGGTGTGGAAGGACAACCTGCGCGAGCTGAAGGCGACGGGGACGAAGATCGTCACCAATGCAGGAGGTCTCACTCCCAAGGCATGCGTTGAGCGCATGCACGCGATTGCGAAGGAGGCGGGGCTGTCCTTCAAGATCGCCTACGTGACCGGCGACGACATCATGGATCGTGTGAGCGAGATCAGCGGGCATACGGAGATGTTCACGGGCGAGCGCTTTCCGCCGGCCGACCAGATCATGACGGTGAATGCGTATCTGGGCGGATCACCGATTGCGCGGGCGCTGGCGATGGGGGCTGACGTTGTCATCACGGGGCGGTGCGTGGATTCGGCGCTGACGCTGGGCATCCTGATGCATGAGTTTGGCTGGCGGGCCGACGAGCATGACAAGCTGAGCCAGGGGTCGCTGGCGGGGCATGTGATCGAGTGCGGGGCGCAGGGCTCGGGCGGGCTGTTCACCGACTGGGAGCAGGTGCCGGACTGGGCGAATGTCGGCTATCCGATTGTCGAGTGCCATGCGGATGGCAGCTTTGTCGTGACCAAGCCGCCGGGGACGGGCGGGCTGGTGAACGAGGCGGTGGTGGCCGAGCAGATCCTCTACGAGGTGGGCGATCCGCAGGCCTACATGCTGCCCGATGTGGTGTGTGATTTCTCAGCTGTGAGCGTGAAGCAGGTGGGCGCGGACCGTGTGCGCGTGACGGGGGCGACGGGCTATCCGCCGAGCGGCAAGTACAAGGTCTGCCTGACATGGGCGGATGGATTCAGGTGCATCGGCTTCATGGCGGTTGTCGGGCGCGATGCGGTGAAGAAGGCGCAGCGGCAGGCGGAGGCTGTGCTGGAGCGCGTGAACGGCATGCTGCGCGACAAGAACATGGCGGCGTTCCGGGCGAGCCGCATCGAGGTGCTGGGATCGGAGAGCAGCTATGGCGCGCATGCGCGGGCGCTGGAGACGCGCGAGGTGGTCTACAAGCTGGCGGTCGAACATGACGACGCAAACGGGCTGAAGCCGTTCATGCGGGAGTTCGACAGCCCGACGACATCGATGTCTGTCGGCACGGCGGGGTGGTTTGGCTCACGCGCGGAGATACGCCCGGTGATGCGGGTGTGGTCGACCACGATCCCGCTGGATGATGTGCCGCTGACGATCACGGTGGGCGAGACGACGGAGCAGATGACGGTGACGGCGCCGGGCACGGTGTTTGCGCCGGGGATGATTGCGCGGCCCCCTGCTCCGCCGGCGCCGGTCGGCGGGGCGACACAGGAGGTGCCGCTCATCGAGCTGGCGTGGGCGCGCTCGGGCGACAAGGGCGATGCGTTCAATATCGGGGTGATCGCGCGCAAGCCGGAATACCTGCCGTGGATCCGCGCGGCGCTATCGCCCGACGCGATGATGAAATGGTTCGCGCACGAGTTCGAGGGCGGGAAGAACCCGGCGGTGCTGCGCTATGACCTGCCGGGGATGCATGCGGTGAACCTGCATTTCCTGGACTCGCTGGGCGGTGGGCAGTTTGCGAGCTTGCGGCTTGATCCGCTGGCGAAGGGGAAGGCGCAGCAATTGCTGGATATGCCGGTGAAGGTGGCGGTGGGGTTGGTGTAGCTCACCCCTCCCCTGCGGAGCGGGGGAGGTGGCCCGAAGGGTCGGAGGGGGCGAGCTGCGGGGGATTTGATCTTTGAGGCGGGAGTCCCCGTGTGGCCTGCCCCCATCCCCCCTTCGGGGTACTTCCCCCGCTTCGCAGGGGAAGACGACCTACGCAGTCGCCGGTTTCTGCTTCGGCAGTTTTGCGGCGCCGTAGAACCTTGGCTTGATGAAGGGGAACCAGAGGAGCTTGCCGATGCCTTCGACGAATTTGCGGTAGGCGAAGGCACGGCGCTTTGTCTTGCCGAGGAAGCCGCCGAGGGCGGCGGCGCCGTAGACGATGGATTGCGCGAGGCCGACGGCCATCCAGAACGCGATTGCGGTGAGATCGTGTTTCGGGCCGGTCCATGCCTTGGTGGCGGGGCCCTGTCCGTAGGCGAAGGCGCGGCGAAGCGTGTAGGCGAGCGTGACGCGCGAGGGTTCGGGCGTTTCCCAGACCCACGCATTGGGCGCCCACGCGAAGACGGCGCCTTCGGCTTCCATGCCCTGAAACAGGAGATCATCTTCGCCGCCGATCTCGTTGCGTGTCGGCGAGAAGGGTTGCGGCGACGGCAGCGCGGCGCGGCGGATGAGGCTGCAGCCGCAGCCGTAGAAGACGTTGATGATGCCTTCGGCGTGGCCGGGATCGCGCGCGAAGAAGGCGTTGAAATAGTCGTCGTGATCGCGCGGGGGCGAGGCGAGACGCGTGCGGACGGGGCCGAAGACGACATCGGCGGCGTGCGCGGCTTGCACGCGGAGGAGCTCGGAGAGCCAGCTTTCAGGCGCGATCTCGTCATCGTCGAGGAAGGCGATGAGATCGGCGCGCGCGGCGCGGAGGCCGGCATTGCGCGCATTGGCGACGCCGGCGCGGGGCTCGTGGATGACGGTGATGCGCGGATCGGCGAGATCACGCAGCGGCGCGAGGGCGGAACCTTCCGGATCATTGTCGACGAGGATGAGTTCGAAATCGCCCGCGGTCTGTGCGAGGGCGGAACGGGCGGCGTCCACCGCGCGCTGGGGCCGGCGGAAGGTCGGGATGATGATCGAGACAGCCGGGGTCATGACCGCCCGAGGCTAGGACAGTGTAGTTGCCGGGGCGTTTACGGGGCCAGCGGCTCGATTGACTAGGACGCTGCCGGACGCTGGATGGCAGGGGCGAGGTTCGTCGACACCTGGCGGGCATCGAAGGCGTTCGGGTCTGAGCCCTTCGAGCCCTTGCTCATCACGATCTCGGCGGAAGCTTCGTAGCGGGTGACCTCATCATAGCGCGGCGAGTTCATCCACAACGGATCATAGGCGCCGATCCAGCCCCAGCGAGAGTGGAAGTACATGTGGGACAGGCCCGGACCATAGAGCCCGCCGGTGCGGCGCATGCTGGTGTCCTTGTCGGTGTCGCGCGTGACGATGGTGAAGACGTCATAGCCGCTCTGCAGGGTGAGTTCGGCGGCGCGGAAGAGCATGTAGTTCTCGACGGTTTCCCGCTTGGTCAGGGAGTTGCCCTTGAACGCGATGCGATAGCGCGCGTCCTCGATCCGGGTCTCGGAATAGCCGCGCTCATAGCCGGCGGCGGCCTGGTAGGGGGTGGGGCCTGACGCGCAGGCGGACAAGAGGGTCGCTCCGGCGACCACGGCGACAGCAAGGCCATTACGGATCAATGGACGGATCATTCGGATGCCTCCTCGGCTCGGGCGCAATTCCACACCGTTTGAGATAGTAAGGCAAACCTGAACGCCAAATGAGCAGGGCCGGTCCGCTGCAGCGAACCGGCCCTTTTTCACGAAAGTTTGGCTTTCGTTACGGAATTAAGCCGTCGCGAAGCCGAAAACCGACTTGGTTTCGAGGAATTCGTGGATGCCGGCTTCGCCCCATTCGCGGCCATTGCCCGACTGGCGGTAGCCGCCGAAGGGCATGGTCTGGTCGGAACCCGCGCCGTTGAGGTGCACCATGCCGGTGCGGAGCTGGTTGGCGACCTTCTGGGCGTGCGTGAGTTCACCCTGAACATAGCCGGAGAGACCATAGACGGTGTCGTTGGCCATCGCGATCGCCTGCTCTTCGGTGTCGTACGGCAGGATGCAGAGCACCGGCCCGAAGATTTCCTCGACGGCGATGGTCATGTCGTTGCGCACGTCGGCGAACACGGTGGGTTTCACATAGTAGCCACGGTTGAGGCCGTCGGGACGGCCGAGGCCGCCGGCGACGACGGTTGCGCCTTCCTCGATGCCTTTCTTGATCAGGCCCTGGATCTTGTTCCACTGGGCTTCGGAGACGACGGGGCCGATGGCGCCCTTCTCTGCCGTTGCCGGGTCCTGCACCTTCACTTTTTCGATGGTCGCCTTGGCGATGGCCTTGGCTTCCTCGTTCTTGGCGCGCGGCACGAACATGCGCGAGGGCGCGTTGCAGCTCTGGCCCGTGTTGGTCATCATCTGCATGACGCCGGAGGAGACAGCTTTGCTGAGATCAGCGTCGTCGAGCACGATGTTGGCCGACTTGCCGCCGAGTTCCTGCGCGACGCGTTTGACGGTCGGGGCGGCGGCCTGCGCCACCAGAACGCCGGCGCGCGTGGAGCCGGTGAAGGACACCATGTCGACATCCGGGTGAGCGGAGAGAGCCGCGCCGACGCCCGGGCCATCGCCGTTGACGAGGTTGAAGACGCCTTTCGGCACGCCGGCTTCGTGCATCACTTCAGCGAAGATGATGGCGTCGATCGGGGCGATCTCGGACGGCTTCAGCACCATCGTGCAGCCGGCGGCGATGGCGGGCGCGACCTTGCAGGCGATCTGGTTCTGCGGCCAGTTCCACGGCGTGATGAAG
>JAOATF010000192.1 GCA_030158285.1 Hyphomonadaceae bacterium | reverse complement strand
CAAGCGCCGTGCAACGCGCCATGGTCGCCCTTCACGGCTCGCAATGCGGCTTCTGTACGCCCGGCATCGTCATGTCGCTGCACACACACCACGTTCGCCGCGCCGACAACGACGCGGCGTCGATCAACGATTGCCTTGCCGGAAATCTATGCCGCTGCACCGGCTATGGCCCCATCATCCGCGCCGGCGAAGCCGCCTGCAACCAGCCCGCGCCCGCCATGCCCGTGCCATTGCCTCAGCCCGCAGACGAACTCGGCTACACGCGTCACACGCCGGATGGCCTCCACGCCTTCTACGCTCCCGAAACGCTGGATCATCTCGCCCGCCTCTGCGCCGCTCATCCGGACGCCACCATCCTCGCCGGCGCCACCGACATCGGCCTCTGGGTCACCAAGCAGGGCAAGCGCCTCCCCACGCTGATCTCCGTGATGAAAGTGCGCGAGCTGCAGGACATCGCGCTCGCCAATGGCCGCCTTATCCTCGGCGCCGCCGTCCGCTATGCCGACGCTATGGAAGCGCTCAACACACTCCACCCCGCCTTCCGCGACTATCTCCGCCGCCTCGGCGCCACGCAGGTCCGCGACTCAGGCACGGTCGTCGGCAACATCGCCAACGGCTCCCCCATCGGCGACATGCCGCCCGCGCTCATTGCCCTCGGCGCCGAAATCACCCTCCGCCACGCCGACACCACACGCCGCTTGCCCCTCGAAAACTTCTTCCTCGCCTACGGCAAGCAGGACCGTGCGCCCGGCGAGATCGTCACCCATGTCGAAATCCCCGAGCCACCAGCCGGCGCCATCTTCGTCCTCGAAAAACTCTCCAAGCGCTTCGACCAGGATATCTCCGCCGTCAGCGCCGCCTTCCTGATCCAGCTTAGCGCCGGTCACGTCACCTACGCCCGCCTCGCCTTCGGCGGCATGGCCGGCATCCCCAAACGCGCCACCCACGCCGAAGCCGCGCTTACCGGCCAGCCCTGGACCGAACCCACCATCCGCGCGGCCATGTCCGCCCTCGCGCAGGATTTCACCCCACTGACAGACATGCGCGCCTCCGCCGCCTACCGCGGCGAAGCCGCCGCCAACCTGCTGCTCCGCGTCTTCCGCGAGTCACAGGGGCAGGGCGTCCGCCTGTCCCAGCTGGAAAGCATCGCCCATGGCTGATGCGTCCTCTTCCAGCGCGCCAACCATCGGCGCCTCTCTCGCGCACGACAGCGCCGAAAAACACGTCTCCGGCCGCGCGCTCTACATCGACGACATGCCCGAACCGCCGGGCACGCTCCATCTCGCCTTCGGCCTTAGCGACCGCGCCCACGCCCGCATCTTGTCGATGGATCTCGCCGCCGTCCGTGCCGCCCCCGGCGTCGTCCTCGTCCTCACCGCAGACGACATTCCCGCAAAGAACGACATCAGCCCCCTCGGCCTCGGCGATGATCCGCTCTTTGCAGAGAACGAAGTCCTCTATCACGGCCAGTCCCTCTTCGCCGTCGCCGCCGAAACGCGCGCCGCCGCCCGCCGCGCCGTCCGCCTCGCAAAAGTCACCTACGAAGACCGCCCCGCGCTACTCCATATCGCCGCCGCCCGCGCCGCCAATTCCGTCATCGAGCCCGCCAAATCCTTCCAGATGGGCGACGTGGACGCCGAACTCGCCAGCGCTCCACACCGCATCACAGGCCACTTCGCCATCGGCGGACAGGATCACTTCTATCTCGAAGGCCACATCGCCATGGCCGTCCCCGGCGAAGACGGCGACCTCACCATCTATTCCTCCACCCAGAACCCCACCGAAACCCAGCTCGTCATCAGCCACCTGCTCAACAAGCCCGCACACGCCGTCATCTGCGAAGTCCGTCGCATGGGTGGCGGCTTCGGCGGCAAGGAAACGCAATCCACCCTCATCGCTGCCGCCGCCGCGCTCGCCGCCCTCAAGGCCGGCCGCCCCGCCAAGCTGCGCCTCGACCGCGACGACGACATGATCCTCACCGGCAAGCGCCACGATTTCGAAGCCAGCTATGCCATCGCCGTCGATGCCGATGGCCGCATCCGTGGCGCAGACATCGAACTCGCCTCCCGCTGCGGCTACTCGGCGGACCTCTCCATGGCGATCAACGACCGCGCCATGTTCCACGCCGACAACGCCTACTTTCTGAATAGCGCGCGCATCCTATCCCACCGCTTCCGCACCCACACCGTTTCCAACACCGCCTTCCGCGGCTTCGGCGGACCGCAAGGCATGGTCGCCATCGAACGCGCGATGGATGAAGTGGCCATCCGCCTCGGCAAGGATGCCCTCGATATCCGCAAGCTGAACCTCTACGCCCCCGGCCGTGACGAGACACCTTACGGCCAGCGCGTCGAGCAACATCTCATCGCCCCGCTAATCGACCAGCTCGAGCTGACATCAAACTACCGCGCCCGCCGCGACGCCATCCGCGCATGGAACGCCACGAACGATCACATCAAGCGCGGCCTCGCCCTCACGCCGGTAAAGTTCGGCATCTCCTTCACCGCCACCCACCTCAACCAGGCCGGCGCACTCGTCCACGTTTATCAGGACGGCTCCATCCAGCTGAACCATGGCGGCACGGAGATGGGGCAGGGACTCATGATCAAGGTCGCGCAAGTCGTCGCCGCCGAATTCGCAGTCCCGCTCGATGCCATCCGCATAGTGCCCACCTCTACGGCCAAAGTCCCCAACACCTCCGCCACCGCCGCCAGTTCCGGCACAGACCTCAACGGCATGGCCGCCCGCATCGCCGCCAAGAAGATCAAGGACCGCCTCATCGCCTTCGCCGCCGCGACGTGGAATGTCGACGAGGCCGAGATCGCCTTCGCCAACGGCCACGTCCTTGGTTCCGGCCAATCCATCCCCTTCGCAGACCTCGCAAAGCAGGCCTACTTCGCCCGCATCTCCCTCTCCGCCACCGGCTATTACCGCACGCCAAAAATCGGCTGGGATCGCAATGCCGGCCGCGGCCGCCCGTTCTTCTATTATGCGTGGGGCGCCGCCGTCTCCGAAGCCGCCATCGACACGCTCACCGGCGAGTCCCGCATCCTCCGCGCCGACATCCTCCACGATTGCGGAAAATCGCTGAACCCCGCCATCGATCTCGGCCAGATCGAAGGCGGCTACATCCAGGGCATGGGCTGGCTCACCACCGAAGAACTCGTCTTCGACGACAAGGGTCGCCTGCGCACCCACGCGCCCTCCACCTACAAGATCCCCACCGCCAGCGACCGCCCCGAAATGCACATCGATCTCTGGGACAACGCCAACGACGAAGAGTCGATCTACCGCTCGAAAGCCGTCGGCGAACCGCCCCTGATGCTCGCCATCTCCGCCTTCAGCGCCATCTACGACGCCGTCGCCTCAGTCGGCGACCACAAACGCGCGCCCAAGCTCGACGCCCCCGCCACGCCCGAGCGCATCCTCGCCGCCGTCAACAGCGTGCGCGCATGAAGAACTGGCCGCAGAACGCGCGTGATTGCCTCGCCGCCGAACCCGCCGCGATGATCACACTCGCCGCCATCGAAGGCTCGACGCCCCGCGAAGCCGGCGCCCGCATGATCGTCACGCCAACGCAGGCCCACGGCACGGTCGGCGGCGGCAATCTCGAATTCCTATTGATCGACCAGGCCCGCCGCCTCCTCGCCAGCGACCTCCACATCCTCCAGCAGGATTATCCCCTCGGCCCGCTCCTCGCCCAATGCTGCGGCGGCCGCGTCCGCGTCCTGATCGAACGCCTCGATGCCAATGCAGCGTGGCTCGCCGCCGCCGCCGAAGCCGAACACCTCGGCCAGCCCTACATGCTCACCGGCGCAATCCATGACGGCCACATCACCCGGACCTTCGCCCCCGACTGGCCCGCCACCGCCACCGAAGGCGCCTTCCTGTCAGACGCCACCGGCCCCGCCACACGCCGTGCCGTCTGGACCCACATCACCGAACACATCCGCCCTGCCGCGACACACCTCTACATCTACGGCGCTGGCCATGTCGGCCGCGCGCTCGTCCACATTGCCGAAACGCTCCCGTTCCGCCTGCACTGGTACGACACCCGCGCCGAACTCGCCGGCACAGACCCCCGCCTCACCTTCCTGCCAGACCTCGCCGCCCCGCTGACGACCGCCCCCGCCGGCAGCTTCCACGTCGTTCTCACCCACGCCCACGAGCTCGATTACCAGATCGTCCGCGCCATCCTGCAGCGCGGAGACGCCGCCTATTGCGGCCTCATCGGCTCCGCCACCAAGCGCGCCCGCTTCCTGTCCCGCCTCGCGAAGGACGGCGTGGACCCCTCCGGCCTCACCTGTCCCATCGGCGCCGGCCCAATCCGCTCCAAACTCCCCGCCGCGATAGCGGTGGCGGCATCGGCGGAACTGCTTGAGCGTCTGGAAGGCGTGAGCGTGGCAGGCGTCGCCCACCGGAGTCGTTCTCGGGCTTGACCCGAGAACCTTTCTGCATGGCGCAAGGGTTCCTTGCGGTCCTTAGAAGAAGGATTCTCGGGTCAAGCCCGAGAATGACTCCCCAAAAACGCACGATGCAGCGGCGCGCGGATCCGCCAAAGGGGTTTGGGTGGAATCCGCACGGCCGCCGCACCGGCCCCCGACGGACAGCGTCCCACCACGCCGTCCGCCCACGAGCCCCTGCAGCTGAAAGCGGTGAATGTCGGGAAACCGGGTCACCCTCGGCGCGAATTTTTGCGGGAACCCACGGAAACCCGCCGGGTCCGGTATTTGCAGCTTCCCGGACGCGTGGTTAATCGGCCCGCAGAGGGTGTGTATTGGTGGACAGCCCAGACGGTCACGGCCAAAGCGGCGGAAGCCCCGCTGCTGCAAGGGACGCATTGCTGCGCGCCCATTACGATGAATTTCGCAAGGTGGCCGGCCGCGTCCTGAACGGGGACGCCGCCGCCCTCCGCATCCAGCCGACCGACCTTGCCCACGAAGCGGTGATCCGCCTGTCCGGCCTCGACCGGCTGGATTTCAAGGGCCGCACGCATTTCCTGTCGCTCTCCGCACGCGTGATGCGTCAGATCCTGATCGACGAGATCCGGAAGATGCGCGCCGCCAAGCGGTCGCCGCCACCGGTGTCCACGCAATTGCCGCCCGAACTCGGCGCCCAGTCGATCGACCTCGAAGACCTCGACCGCGCTCTGCAGAAGCTCGAAGCCGTCGCCCCCGAATACGCCAAGCTGGTCGACCAGCGCTATTTCGCCGGCCTCACGCTGGAAGAAGTCGCCGAGATCGAGGGCATCTCCGTCCGCACGGTGAAGCGGCAATGGCGCGCCGCCCGCGCCTGGCTAGTGGCCGAACTCGGCCCGCGCTGATCCCATGGAGCAGACGCCCGAAGAGCAGGCAAGAACGCGTCGCGCGCTCTCCATCTTCGAAGACGCGCTCGAAGCCGAAGACGACACCCGCGAGACTCTGATCACCTCCGCCTGCGCCGACGACGAAACGCTCCTCGCCGAAGTCCGCCGCCTCCTCAAGGCCGACGCCATGGCCGAACGCGCCATGCCCACAGGCGGGCTTCAACCGCGCGAAGGCCCCATCCCCACCCGCATCGGCCACTACCGCATCGTCGAGCGGTTGGGGCAGGGCGGCATGGGCGATGTCTTCGTCGGCGCCCGCGACGATGGCTTGTTCGAACACGCCGTCGCCATCAAGCGCGTCCGTCCCACGCTCTTTGCTGAAACCGCCCGCGCCCTGTTCGAGCGCGAACGTCGCGCCCTCGCCACCCTCAGCCACCGCCACATCGCCCAACTCTACGACGGCGGTGTCGACGCTGCCGGCGCGCCCTATCTCATCATGGAGCTGGTGCGCGGCGTCGGCATCGACGACTACGCCCTCGCACGCGATCTCTCGCCCCATAGCATCGCCGAGATGATGATCGCCGTCTGCGAAGCCGTGCAGCACGCCCACCAGAACCTCATCGTCCACGCAGACCTGAAACCCGCCAACATCCTCGTCAACGAAGCCGGCGATCCCAAGGTGGTGGATTTCGGCGTCGCGCGCCTCCTGTCCGAAGCCAACGAGGCCGGCCTCTATCCGCAGACCCCCGGCTATTCCAGCCCGCAACGCGAAGCGGGCGCCGCGCCCACGCCGGCCGACGACGTGTTCGCCCTCGGCGCCATCCTGCGCGCCCTGCTGACGGGCGAGTCCCCCCGTGGCCCGGCCCACACGCTGCTCACCTCCGAAGCCATCGGCAAGTCCGCCGTGTTCGCGGACCGCACGCCCGAATGGCGCGCCGCCCGCGCCCGCGATGTGCATGGCGACCTGGACGCCATCATCACCCGCGCCTGCGCCGCACAGGCGGAGGATCGCTACCCCGCCGCCGTCGCCCTCGCGACAGACCTGCGCGCCTGGCTCGATTTTCGCCCCATCGCCGCGCGCACGGGCGATCGTCTCTACGTCTTCAAGAAATTCGTCCGCCGCCGCCGCCTGCGCGTGGCCGTCGCCGTGTCCGCCACCGCCGCACTCATCCTCGCGCTCGCCGTCACCACCACGCTCTATGCGCAAGCCGATTTCGCCCGCCGCGAGGCCGAAATCCGCTTCACCGAAGTCCGCTCCCTCGCGAAGTATCTCCTCTACGACGTCTACGATCGCCTCGAACGCACGCCGCAAACCCTCGCCATGCGCCGCGATGTGGCCCGCGTCGCGCAGGGCTTCCTCAACGCGCTGTCCGATACGCCCTCCGCGCCGCCCGCCGTCCTGCAGGAAGCTGCCGAAGGCCTCGTGCGCGTGGCCGATCTGCAGGCCGGCCGCTCCCGCGCCAATCTCGGCGAAACCGATGCCGCGCTCGATAACCTCGCCCGCGCCGACGCCATCGCCGCAAGGCTTGGCCCGGCTGCCGATGCCGAAACGCCCGACACGGAAGCGCTCCACGCCTTGCGCGCCACCATCGCCATCCGCCACGCCGCGCTGGAGATGAACGCGCGCCAGCAACTTGATGTCGCCGGCAAGCTTCTCGACACCGCCGGCAACGAGATTTCACAGCTTACCGCCGGAAGCCGCCGTTATGCCCTGCTGCTGATGCAGCTCGAGGGCGAGTCCGCCATCCTCGGCAACTGGAAAGGCGAATACACCGACAGCGTCACGCACGCCCGGCGCGCCATCGAAATCGCCGATGCCCTTCCGCCCGATCCCGCCGACGCCCGCGATGTCCACTATCTTCTCGCCCGCGCGTGGGATGCGCTCGCCGAAGCCGTCTACTACGGCGACAGCGAAGCCGCCTCCGAGCGCCCCTATCGCGAACTCGTCCGCATCACGTCGGACTACGCCGCGAAGAATCCGGACGACATGCTCGGCATGCGCATCGCCATCGAGGCGCGCTGGGCGCTCGGCGTCACGCTGCTCGGCCTCAATCGCCCGAAGGCCGCGCTCACCGAGCTGGATGTCGCGGCCGGAATGCTGCCCACGCTGGTCGATTTCCAGCCCGATGATGAAGGCGCCCGCCGCACGCAGCAGATCGTCCTCGCCGCCCGCGCCCAGGCGCTCGCCATGTCCGGCCGCTTCCCCGAAGGCGTCGCCCTGTTGCGCAAGCAGTTGAAAAGCGCCGCGGACCTCGCCGCCCGTCCCACGGCCCAACCCGGCGAAAAACGCTCATGGGGCGTAACACTCGCCATGCTCGCCGACCTCTACGCCGACAACAACGCGCCAAAAGACGCTTGTCCCCTCTACGCCGAAGCCGCGAGCATCTTTCAGGCGCTCGACCAGAACGGCCAACTCTCCAAACTCGACCGCGACAACAGCGTCCGCATGATCCAGGCCCGCCGCGACACCCACTGCAAGTAATCTCCCGACCGCACGCCCTCTCGCTCCCACCGTGTTGCCTCCACCGGCGAAGCCGGGGGAGGTGGCGCGCGCAGCGCGACGAAGGGGGAAGCCACACGCGAAGTCCGCGAGAATGAGGGAAACTCGCTGTACAAATCCAAGGGAAACAGAGTCACCCATTCCCAACAATCCCAAGCCCTTAGCTCCAAAAGATGAGGGAAACAGAGCTTTGGATTCCATGGCATCACCCGCGGACG
>JAOATF010000191.1 GCA_030158285.1 Hyphomonadaceae bacterium | reverse complement strand
CCCGGATGATCGAGCGCCCAGTTCAGCCGCACCGGCGATCCATAGCCATCCGTCTCGCCCGTCGTCTCGCCATAGAGCGCAAACGATTTCACCTTGCCGCCATCACGGCCCACCATGTCGGCCTTCAACCCCGCATGCGCGACCACCAGCCGCCCGCCATCGAGCCACAGGTAAATCGGAAGTGAAGCGAGATACGTCCGCGCCCGCGCATGAAACGCCGGATCTTCCTCCGCCATCTGGTCGATCGACGCCTGCAGCCCGTGCCCCGTCTTCACATTTGCGCCATTGAGCCAGCGCGTGAATTTGTTGTCGTGGTTCCCGTCCACGCAAAGCCCCGTCCCCTGCTCCGCCATCGCCATTGCGATCCGCAGCACGTCCGGCGAGCGCGGCCCGCGATCCACCAGGTCCCCCACAAACACCAGCGTTCGCCCCGCCGGCGCCGTTACCGAAACCTTTCCGGCCTCGCCCCACGCCACGTCATAGCCCAGCAGCGCCATCAGCTCTTCCAGCTCGTCGCAGCAGCCATGCACATCGCCGACAATGTCGAACGGGCCGGTCAGCTCACGGCGATCAAAGGCGGCAGGCATTCGGGAACCGGTCATCCTCCCACTCGATGCTGCATCGCAGCGGCAGGTCAAGCTTGCAATCGCCGCCGGCTATGGGAACGATCTCCCGGATCCATGAACCAGGGGGGACATCGTGATCGTCCGGATACTGGCTGCAAGCCTTGCCTCGCTCGCTTTCGCCGCGCCGGCGCTGGCGAAACCGCCGGTCACGGCCTTCACGCCCATCGCCGAAATCCACGACATGCAGATCTCGCCCGACGGCAAGCGTGTCGCCTGGGTCCAGGACACCGCCGATGGCGAAGCCGTGGTCGAGCGCAATCTGGAGACCGGCAAGATCCGCTCGATCATTCGCGCCGCCGACCGGCGGATTGATGGCCTGCGCTACCTCACCGACAATTTCCTGCACCTCGTGGCCTTCAAGCCAGTGTACGATGCGACCGACAAGGACGCCTACAACATCGGCACCGCGCACATCTTCGATTTCGCGCGCGAGACGTCCTATCGCTTCGACGCCTATGGCCGCATCCTCGCCGTCAACGCCGACGGCAAGACCGTCTACATGCTCGGTCGCGGCGGTGTCGTGGGCATCCAGATGGAGACCGGAAATGTCGCCTCCGCCGGCATGGCCCGAGGCTGGGAAGATGATTTCATCGTCAGCCCAGCAGGCAAGCTGGTCGCCGCGCAGGATATCAACCGCGAAACCGGCAACAACCGCATCTTCGCCGCCAGCGGTCTCGACCGGCGCGTGCTGTTCCAGGAAGAGCCGAAGCCCGCCGAAGTCCATCTCCTCGGCGTGCTCTCCGATGGCGGCGCCATCGTGGTGCAAGACAGGCGCGATGGCGCACATGTCGCACGCACGCTGACGCTGGCTGATGGCGTCATGAGCGAGCCGTTGTTCAACGGCGCCGAAATCGTCAAGCCGGTTCGCGACCGCACCGGCGCGATCGTCGGCTTCGAGATGGCTGGCGTCTATCCGCGCTATGAATTCTTCGATGCCGCTCTCGCCACCGACGTGCGCAGCATCCGCGCTTCCTTTCCCGGCCAGGCGGTCACGCTCGTAAACTGGTCGGACGACAAGTCGAGACTGCTGGTCAGCGTCGAGGGCGGCATCGAACCCGGGCGCTACGCCGTCTTCGATCGCACTGCGAGGAAGCTCACCGCCGTGATGCAGACCCGCCCCTCCGTGCCGAAGGAAGACATGGGCGAGGTCATCTCGATCGAGTATCCCGCACGCGATGGCCGCAAGATCGCCGCCGTCATCACCTGGCCTGCCCGCCTGCCCGCCGACCAGCGCAAGAGCCTGCCGCTTGTTGTTTTGCCGCACGACCACGCACAGGACGCCTCCAGCAGCGTCGGCTTCGACTGGATCGCCCAGTTCATCGCCAATGAAGGCTATGCCGTCCTCCAACCCAACTATCGCGGCTCGGCTGGCTCAACTGACCTGCGCACCGCCGGCTATGAAGAGTTCGGCCGCAGGATGCAGCACGACATCACCGACGGCGTCCACGCGCTGGCGGAGATGGGCTGGGTCGATCCCGATCGCGTCTGCATCGCCGGCGAAGGCTGGGGCGGCTATCTCGCCCTCGTCGGCGCCGCCATCACGCCGCACCGCTACCGCTGCGCCGCCGCGATCAACGGCATCACCGACCTGCCGGATTTTTTGAAGAAGCGGAGTGAGGGCGACCAGCGCTACAATGACTATCTCGGCCGCTGGAAGAACATGCTCGGCGATCCCGAGCGCAATCTCGACAATCTCGAGCGCTACTCACCCGTCAACCTCGCGCGCCAGATCGCAGCGCCCGTCCTGCTGATCCACGCCGACAACAACTGGTATTCGCCCGATCGCCAGAGCCGCAAGATGGAGCTGGCGCTGGAAACGGCCGAAAAGCCCGTCGACTACATCCTCATCCCGCGCGAGAACCACTACCTCATCCGCCAGGAAAGCCGCGAGCGCGTCCTCAACGAACTCGCAAAACTGTTCGCCGCCAACCTGACGCCAAGACCGCCACAGCCGAAGCCTGCCGACTGACGCGTCAGCCCCCGCGTACAAACCACCTGAACAACGCATCGGCCTCCGCGCTCAACCCCGGATCGACCGGCTTGCGCAGGTCCTGCGTGCCCGCCCATGCCAGCTCGCGCTGGATGAAATCGTCCAGCGCCACGATGCGCGCGCCATTGCCCACTTCCGACATCTGCGCCTTGCGCACGATCAGGCTCTCAACCTCGTCGCGGAAAGCCGGCGCCAGCTCGACGCCCGCCATCAGGTCCTGCAGCCGCATCGGCAGGATCTCGCCCGGCCGTTCGCGTATCCACGCAATGCACATCGCCGGGCGCAGGATGTAGAAATACTTCTTGAGGTTCACCGTCTCGCGGTCCGCAACGAATTCTCCCCACATCCGCCGCGCCAGTGACTGATAGTGGCTGAGGCAGGCATGCGCATACGCCGTCCGGCGCGCAAACGCCTCCAGCCGCGCGCATGCTACGTCATCCCAGCGATAGCGGATCGGGCTCGCCAACCATTCCAGCAATACCGGATTGGGCTTCAGCAACAGCCCCAGCGCCTTGCGGATATCCCAGCCATTGATGTCGAAGTCGCCATCGATCGGCAGCTCGATCACATCCCGCCTCGGCGCCAGCGACAGGTACCAGTCCACCTCGCGCACATAGACGAACCGCGCGTCATAGTCGCTGTCCGGCGAAGGAAATCCCCACGCCCGGCTGCCGCTCTCGATGGCAAACAGGATGCGCACGTGGTCTTCGCGCTCGATCCGGTCGAGATCGGCAAGGATGCGGGCATGTGCGCCGGGCGGGATGGAAGCGATCACCCCACCCGCGCCTTGCGATACCGTGTCCCCGGCGCAGGCGGCGGCTCGGCGGCGCCTGCGAAGCATTGCGCCATGCCCATCCACTCGATCGCCACCGGCCCGCGCACCACCAGCGACGTGTCCGCCACGTTCCGCACCTGCGTCACAACCTGGCAGAATTCCGTGGCCGAGCCTGTGACGGAATTCACCGCTCTGTCTTCACCCCACGTCCAGACAGCGCCCGACGGCGCCGTCAGCCGCACATGGGGCACAACCGGCGGCAATTCCATCCGCCGCACCTGATACGTCCACCCGAAGGTCGACACGCCCAGATGCGCGATATTGCGGATGCGGTCCCCATCGACGCGCGCGACACCGAGGTGATCGTACACCTCCTGCCCGTGCGCCCACGTCTCCATCAGCCGCGCCGTGATCGACGAGCGCGCGCTCATGTCCGGCCCCGCCCATTTCAGCCGCGCCTTGGGATCGGCAGTTCGATAGAGCGCCGCAATCTCTCCCGCCGTCTTCATCCACGCCGCGCGCAGCGCCTGCCCCGCCTGCGGCACGACCTCGCGCTCCACCGCCCGCATGCCGCCCTTGCCGGCAATCGCGCCCAGCAGTCGCACCAGCTCCGCCTCATCGGTCAGCTGCAGCCCGGCCGCGCGATTCCAGAAATGCAGGTGGCGGATCACGTCATTGACGGTCCACCCCTTGAACTGCGTCGCCTCGTCAAACGCCGCATCCGGCATCGTCGCCAGCAACCCCGCCAGCGCCTCCGTCTCCGCAAGGAAGTCCGCCGCCTGCTCCATGTGAGCCCCTACAGCGTACGAGCAATGAGAATCTTCATGATCTCGTTCGTGCCGCCATAGATGCGCTGGATGCGGCTGTCGCGGTACATGCGGCTGATCGGATACTCGTCCATGAAGCCATAGCCGCCGAACAGCTGCAGGCAGCGGTCCACGATCTTGCCCTCGAGATCAGAGACCCAGTATTTCGCCATCGACGCCGTCGCCGCATCGAGCTTGCCTTTCAGGTGCTCACCGATGCAGTGGTTCACGAACACGCGCGCCACCGTCGCCTCGGTCTTGCACTCAGCGAGAACGAACTGCGTGTTCTGGAAATCGATCACGGCTTTCCCGAACGCCTTGCGGTCCTTCACATAGGCAATCGTCAGCTGCAGCGCCCGCTCGATCGTCGCGATGCCCTGCACCGCGATGTTCAGCCGCTCCTGCGGCAGCTGGCTCATCAGCTGGAAGAAGCCCTGCCCCTCTTCCGTGCCCAGCAGGTTTTCCGCCGGCACCTTCACCTCGTTGAAGAACAGTTCGGACGTATCCTGCGCCGGCTGGCCCAGCTTGTTGAGATTGCGTCCGCGCTCGAAGCCTTCCGCGCCCTCCGTCTCGAGGAACACCAGCGACGTGCCCTTCGCGCCCTTGGTCGGATCGGTCTTGGCCACAACGCAGATCAGGTTCGCCATCTGCCCGTTGGTGATGAACGTCTTCGAGCCGTTGATGACATAGCCATTGCCGGATTTCTTCGCCGTCGTCTTGATGCCCTGCAGGTCCGATCCCGCGCCCGGCTCCGTCATCGCGATCGCCGAGATCAGCTCGCCCGACGCCATGCGCGGCAGCCAGCGCTTCTTCTGCTCCTCCGTGCCGTAGTGGAGGATGTACGGCATCACGATCGCATTGTGCAGCGAGGCGCCGAAGCCATCGACGCCCTGCAGGCCCAGCTGCTCCATCAGGATCACTTCGTGGCGATAGTCGCCGCCCATGCCGCCGTATTCCTCCGGCGTCGAAAGCCCCAGCAGCCCCGCCGCCGCGGACTCTTCCCACATGGCGCGCTCGACAACCTTGTCCTTCCGCCACTTCTCCACGCGCTCCGGCGGCGCGTTCTGTTCGAAGAACTTCGTGACCGAGTCCTCGAACATGCGGATGTCCTCTTCCGCCATGAAATCGGGACGATCGACATTGAGGACAGACATGGATGGCTCCGCAGGTTTCCGCACAGGTCATCCAGCATAGGCCGCGGCGGCTGTCGAGAGATGACGTGGCGACGTTGGGAAGCACGCCCTCGCCAAGCGTGCAGCGCGGAAACCGGATCGCTAAGGTCCGGCTAGCTCGCACAACTTGAAGAAGTCGACCCGCTCGAGCGTCTTCGCGATTCCGGTATAACACCAATGCGTGTAGGGTCCGTCCGCCGCATCAGGTAACGTCAACTTCACGCGACCGCCGAGTGTTTCACCTGACTTCAGCGTGGTTGTCGGAGCGTCCAGTGACGGAGTGATGTAGGCCCCGCGGAACGGAAGCTCCGTGGCGTATAGGTAGGGGGACACCGTGGCGTCAGCGAATGGCGCCCAACCAAGGTCGATCACGTTGACGCTGTCATTGGTCAGGCGGACGTGGGCAACGCGAGCGGTCTCATCGATCCTGAGCTCAACTCTCAATCCACCGTACTTGCCCCAAACCGCGTACGTTGGTGAATCTTGGGCGACGGCACGATCCCCAAGCGAGAACCACGCCAGAACCAACAATGCCCGGGAGAATCCGCGCATGAATACCCCTGCTAGGTGCGCTCCCTAAAGCTGCACCACCCCCGGCGCCAGCTCCGCCGCGAACAGCGAAGCCACCTCCGCCGCCCTGTGATCCTGCGCCACGCGCTGGTTCACATAGCCCTTGTCGGTGATCTCGCCCGCGTCCAGCGAGGGCGGCGAGGTCAGCATCCTGAACCGCCCCACCTTGCGCGACGACCCGCCGGCATTGGCGTTGAACGCCTTCAGCTTCTCCGCCACGGCCATGGTGAGCGATCCGAACGCCTTCGCCACGTCTCCGCCCGCCGCCTGTACGGCCGCCTGCATCGCCGCCGGCGCCGGCCAGGCCAGCACGCCGATGAACTTCTTGTCCTGCCCGCACACCACAGCGTCGAACACCAGCGGCGCTGCCGCCGCGACAATATCCGGCCGCAACGTACCCACCGACACCCACGTCCCAGAGTCGAGCTTGAAATCCTCCGTCACGCGCCCGTCGAACACCAGGCCTTTTTCCGGATGCTCGGGATCTTCAAACCGCGCCGCATCGCCGAGGCAGTAGAAGCCCTCGTCATCGAACACCGCCGCGTTCTTCTCCGGCATGTTGAGATAGCCGCGCATCACCGTCGGCCCCTTCACACGCACTTCCATCTTGTTGCCCACCGGCGCCAGCTTCAGCGTCATCCCCGGCAGCGGCACGCCCACCATGCCCACGCGCTCGAGAATCCAGTGCGTCATCGTCACGCCCTGCGTCTCGGTCGCGCCATACATGGTCAGCAGCGGAATCCGCATGCCCGTCGCCGCAATCGAAAGCCGCTGCAGGCGATCATACAGGTCGTCCGACAGCGTCGCCCCGCCATAGATGAACGCCTTCATCCGCGAGAACACCGCGTCCCGCAGTTCGACATCCGCCTCCATCGCCTCGGCCAGCATGCCGAACGCGATCGGCGCCGAGCCGAACGCCTGCGGCCGCACGTCCTTCAGGTTGGCGATCGTCGTCTGGAACAGGCCCGGCATCGGCCGGCCTTCGTCGATGTGGAATGTCCCACCCAGCGATAGCACGTTGTTGAAGTTCACATTGCCGCCCGAGATATGGCTCCACGGCATCCAGTCCAGCGCCATGCCGATCTCGTCCGGATCATCCGGCGGCAGCTCGATCCCGCCACGCGCGGAAATCTGCGCCGTCATCTGGCCCTGTGATTGTGGCGCCGGTTTCGGCATGCCGGTCGAACCCGAGGTGAAGAGATATTTCCCCACCGAGTCCGGCCCCAGCCAGTCCATCGCCGTGTCCACCAGCGACGTTGCCGGTGTCTGCGCCAGCGTGGCAAACGCCTCGGAGCCTTCCGATCCGTCCGCCGAGATGATCGCCACGCCCTCCAGCGGCAGTGTCGCCAGCGCCTTGCGGAACGGATCCATCGTCTGCACGAAGATCGCCTTCGGCTTCACCGCGTTGAAGCAATGCTTCAGCTTCGCGAAGTCCGTCGACATCACCGAGTACGCCTGCGAGATCGGCGTCGCCGGCGCACCGATGCGCTGCGCGGCCAACGACATCAGCGCATGCTCGATCGAATTGCCCGAGAGGATCAGCAGCGGCGCATCCGGCCCCAGCCCGCGATCCAGCAGCGCCTGCGCCAGCGAGCGCGTCACCTTCGCACCCTCGCCATAGGTCACCGTCCGCCACGGCCCATGGTTCGGCGCGCGCTGTTTCAGCCAGGCGCGATCCGGATGGAGAGAGGCCCGCTCGTCCAGCGCATGCGGAATGGAGCGCGGCGCCGGTCCCGGCGGCGTACGCGAGCGCAGGTACACAACCCCGCCCTCACCTCGCGTCACCTCGATATCCGGCCCCCTGTAAGGCAGCGGCCGAAACGGCGGCAGGTTCGCTTGATCCGCAGCCATCAATTTCCTCCGGTGGTCTTTTTGTTATGCCGCGACACTACCCGCAGCATCCCCCACTTCAATCCCATCCTGCACGCCGACCTCCCGAAACGAACCTCACAGTTCCGACAGGTTGCCCGGCGACCGCCGCGCCGGCCGCAAGCCCGCCCCCATGGTTCGACAGCCGCTCCCGATGGTCGCCGCTCACCATCACACCTGCCTCGAAGGGCTCATGGTGAGCAGGCCGAAGGCCGCAAGTTTATCCTGAGC
>JAOATF010000190.1 GCA_030158285.1 Hyphomonadaceae bacterium | reverse complement strand
ACGAGATGTTGTTCATGCGCGGCATCGCCATGTCCGGCGCGCCGATCATCAGCGGGACGAACCAGTTGCCGAAGCCGCCGATCAGCGCAGGCATGACCATGAAGAAGATCATGATCAGGCCGTGCATCGTGGTGATCACGTTGTAGTTGTGCTCGGTGCCGAAGAAGCCGCCGAAAGCCGTTCCGTTGAACAGCTGCAGGCCCGGCTCCGCCAGTTCGGCGCGCATGAAGCCCGAGAACACGAAACCGACCACGCCCGCGCACAGCGCGAACACGAGGTACAGCGTCCCGATGTCCTTGTGGTTGGTGGAGAACAGCCAGCGAGAGGGGCTGTACCACTTCGGATCGTGATGATCGTCATGACCGTGGGCGTGATCGTGCCCGTGATCGGCGTGTTTCGCGTCGCTCGACATCGAACGGCTCCCTGATCCTAGTTCGCCGAAGCAACCTGCGTCGCGCCCGGGCGCGGCAGGCTGTCCAGATACTCACGTCCACCCTTGGCCGGATCGGCCTGAGCCGCCGCCTGCCACTGGTCGTACTGGGCTTGCGGAAGGATCCACAGCTCGATCGGCATATTCGAGTGATCCTTGCCGCACAGTTCCGAGCACTGGCCGTAGTAGATGCCCGGCTGGTCAACCTTGAACCAGAGCTGGTTCAGGCGGCCCGGCACGGCGTCAACCTTCAGCGTGAACTGCGGCATCGCCCAGGCGTGAATAACGTCACGCGCGGTGATCTTCAGACGGACATAGCGGCCAGCCGGAGCGACCATCGGATGGTCGGTCGACAGCTGCTTCAGGTCACCACGCGCCGGCACCAGCGGACGATCAGCATCGCCTTCGCGGAGCATGCGGCTTTCGACCATGAACTCTTTGTCGGTGTTCTGGTTGTACGTGTAGTCCCAGTACCACATGTTGCCGTAGATCTTGATGTCCACGACCTGCTCTTCCGGGATCTTCTCGCCGTTGAAGGCGACGTCCTGTTCGTAGAGGAGCGGGAACGAGCCCTTGGCGATCCAGACGAGAATGAGGACGGGAACGACCGTCCAGATGATCTCGACGACCGTGTTGTGGCTGAATTTCTTGGCGACCGGGTTGGCCTTGCGGTTGTACCGGATCATCACCCAGATCAGCAGCGCCGTAACGAACGCCGTGATCACTGCAATGATGATCAGCACTTCATTGTGGAAGGCGTGCACGGCTTTCGCCGTCTCCGTCACCGGAGGCTGGAAATCGATGCCCCCATCAACGGGCGCCGCCATCGCTGACCCGGCCGCCACAAGGCTCGCCGCGCTCAGCGCAAGGTGCTTCCAGGCCCTGCTCAGCATTTTGTCCACATCCTCCAGCCAGATGCGTGAAATCGCGGCTTTACCGTGATATGCTCCGCCTAGCCACCACTCCCTTCGCCCCGCCGGCAAGCATAGTGTCGCAGGCGAGCCGATTCGAATGTGATGGCGCGTGGTCGCTACCAGAGGCTCAAGGAGTTGGGAAGATGAGAACCCGGTTTCGATTGGGGATTTCGGTACTGTTTGTTGCGATTGCGATGCCTTCGCCAGCGGCCGCTCAGGGCGCTGTCACGGTCATCGGTGGAGGCCTCGCGCAGGCCTGCTACGAAGCTGCTGAAACCCAGCGTGTGACGGTGTCCAGGGCGATCGAAATCTGCGACGCCGCCCTGCAGCAGGAAGTCCTGCGGCGGCGCGACAAGGCCGCCACCTACACCAACCGCGGCATCCTCCACATGCGCTCCGGCAACAACACCCGCGCCATGTGGGACTATCAGCGCAGCCTCGAGACGATGCCTGACCTGAAGGAAGCCAAGGTCAATCTCGGCGCGGCGCTGTACAACCTCAAACGCTATCCGGAGGCGCTGGCGGCGCTGAACGATGGCGTGGGAACCGAACAGTTCGATGCGCGGGTCGTTGGCTTCTACAACCGCGGCCTCACGCACGAGAAACTGGGTGACCTGCAGGCCGCCTATGAGGATTTCCGGCAGGCGCTCGACCTGAAGCCCGATTTCCAGCTGGCGGCGCAACAGATCGACCGGTTTACGGTCATCAAGGCCGGGCAGAACTGAGTTCCCGCAGGGCATAGCCCAGCGCTTGCGTTGTCATCTTGCTCTGCCCCACCCTATCTAGGGATTGGGATCGCGCGCCAAATGCGGGTTCCGCACCGATTCCCTGACGAGGTACGCCATGTCCGAACGCAGCCTGATCGACGAAGCCGGCATCGGCGTAGCCAAGGCCGCCGGCATTCTCGACGAGGCGCTGGCCGGGGCCGAGGATGGCGAGATCTATGTCGAATCCGTCCGCTCCGAGAGCTTCCTGTTCGACGATGGCCGCCTGAAATCAGCCTCCTATGACAGCGGACAGGGCTTTGGCCTGCGGGTCGTGTCAGGCGAGACCACAGGTTACGCGCACGGCAGCGAAATCTCCGAAGCCGCCCTTCGGCGCGCAGGGACATCTGCTGCGGCTGCGAAGCGTGGCCGTAGCGGAACCCTGGCGCTCGGCCCGACGCCGGTGAACCGCCGCCTCTATGCCGACGTCGACCCCACCGCCTCCCCCGACTTCGTCACCAAGACCGGCCTGCTGGCCGAGATCGACGCCTGGTGCCGTGCGAAGGACCCGCGCGTCGTGCAAGTGTCCGTGTCGCTGGCGGGATCGCGAACAGCCGTGGAAATCATCCGCGCCGGTGGCGCGAGCGTCTCCGAAGCGCGGCCGCTGGTGCGCGTCAACATCGCAGTGACGATGGAGAAGGACGGACGCCGCGAAACCGGATCGGCCGGCGCAGGCGGGCGTGCAGCTTATGACGAATGGATCCAGCCGGATCGCTGGAAGGGCCTGGCCGAACGCGCGATGCGCAAGGCCGAGATCAATCTTGAAGCCGTTCCCGCCCCTGCGGGCGAGATGGAAGTGGCGCTCGGGCCGGGCTGGACCGGCGTGCTGCTGCACGAAGCTGTCGGCCACGGCCTTGAAGGCGACTTCAACCGCAAGGGCTCGTCGGTCTACTCGAACCGCATTGGCGAACAGGTGATGGCGAAGGGCGTGACCATCGTGGACGATGGCACGATCGCGAACCGCCGCGGCTCGCTCTCTTTCGACGATGAAGGCACGCAGACGCAGCGCACAGTGCTGGTCGAGGATGGCCGCCTTGTCGGCTACATGCAGGACCGGCAGAATTCGCGCCTGATGGGCGTCGCCGCCACCGGCAATGGCCGCCGCGAGAGCTACGCCAACACGCCGATGCCGCGCATGACCAACACCTTCATGACCGGTGGCTCGCATGATCCGGAAGAGATCGTGCGCTCGATCAAGAAGGGCATCTGGGCCGTCGACTTCGGCGGCGGCCAGGTCGACATCACCAACGGCCAGTTCGTGTTCCAGTGCACCGAGGCCTATCTCGTCGAGAACGGCAAGGTCGGCGCGCCGGTGAAGAACGCCACGCTGATCGGCCACGGCCCCACGGTGATGAACAGCATCTCGATGATCGGGAACGACTTCTCGCTGGACGATGGCGTCGGCACCTGCGGCAAGGCTGGACAATCCGTGCCGGTCGGCGTGGGCCAGCCGTCGCTGCGCATCGACAAGATCACGGTCGGCGGCGCGGGCGGCTAGAAGTTCTTGCGGACTGACAGGTTGAAGTTGCGACGCGCCTTGCTGGCGTTGATCTCACGGTAGGTCAGTTGTGCGCCAGGTGTCCGGGCAGATTCGTAGAAATCGAACCGCGACACCGAATCCCCGGCAAGAAGGTTGTTGGCGGCCACGTTGAACGTCCAGCCTTCCCAGGGCTTCAACGTCAGGCCGACGCCCGCAAACAGGCTGCCCTCGTAGGTGTTGATGTAGTGCGGCAACCACTCGTTCTGCGTTGATGAGTTCTGCAGAAAGACACTCCAGCGGAGGTCGCCATTGCCGAGCGTCTGCTGCAACGAGGCATTCCACGTCCACGGATTGGACTGGTTGACGCCATGCGCCTCGCCCGTCACCGGGTCTGTCAGCCGGGAGTCGATCAGCGTCCCGCCAACGTTGAGAATGCCGCCGGGCATGCCCCATGAATCCAGCTCGAACGCGCCAGTGAGGTTCAACAGGCCAACCCGCGCTTCGCCGCCATTGCGCGTGATCTCGAATTCCTGATCGGGATCCGGCGGCGTGCCGGGCACGGTCAGGATCGTGCGGCCGAGCACATCCTCGTACAGCTTGTGCGTGTAGCTGAGCACCAGCGAGTTCTGCCCGCCGAACTGGCGCTCGTAGCGCAGCTCTGTCTCCCACAGCTTTTCCGGTTCGGCTTCCGGATTGCCGATGCCGAAGATTTCCTCCTCGAAAGCGGCTGATGAGGCAAAGCTGTCGAAGTCGAGCTGATCGACCTTCCGTTCGACACGCAGCCCCCACTGCGTCCCCTGCTCCGGCGTCCATGACAGGTTCACGCGCGGCTTGATGTAGGTGAGCGACTTTTCCGATACGCCCGCATTTGTATCCGCCGAGATCCGCGACCATTCGAACCGCGATCCCGCCTCTATGCTGAGTTGCGGCGATGGCTTCCACTTGCCCGTGATGAATCCGTCCGTGCGAAGCTCCTCGACGCGGCTGCGATCACCGCCCAGCTGGAACGGAGCGCCGTTGAACGAGAAGGCGTTGTTGCGCTCGGAGAAGTTGAACACCACCTCGCCGCCGCCCTCGTAGGACCAGCCGCCCATTGCAGGCGACTGCAGCGTCGCGCGCAGGATGCTCTCCCCGCCGGTCCTCTCGCCGACGGAGCCGGAGGTGAAATCCGGCTGGCCGATCACGCCAGCGCTGCGAAAGTCGCGTTGGGTTTTCTCGCTGCCCAGCGCCTGGAACGCAACCAGCTCGAGCGCGTAATCGCCATCAAGGTTGCGCGAATAGCGGATGCCCGCTTCGCCGCCGAACTCAGTCTCCTGACTATCGCTGTCCTGACCACCGCCGGGAATCGTGAAGCGCGCCGCCGACCCCAGCGTGAAATTCAATGCATAAGCCTGACCGTTCACCCGTAGCTTGCCGCCCATCAGGGTGGTTTCCCAGACGCCTGTTGCGGCGATCCGGTTGAACTCGCTCTCGTTGGGAGAGCGGCCCTGCCGCAGCACATCGCCCGCCAGCGTGCGCCGGACAAAGACATTCTCACCGCTGCCCTCGCTATGAAGGGCCGTCACAGACCCCTCCATCAGCTCGCCACCGGCCTGGTTGCGCAGCTGCAGCGTTGCGTTGGGAGACATGTCGCCAGCATCGTTCACGCTGAGCGCCGCAGTCATGGAGCCCGTTACGCCCGTATCCGCCTTGCGGATCACATTGGCGATGATCGCCCGGCCCTGCATGTCGATGCCATCGGCGGCGCCGCGGATCACGTCGATGCGCTCGACGCCTCCGGCCGGGATGCGCGCGATAACAGAACTCAGGGAGTCGCTGCGCGATGGTGGCCGCTCGCCGTCGATAAGTACGTTTCCTGCACTCCCCGCAAATCCCCTGCCGCCGCCATTGTCCTGAAAGGCGAACCCCGGCAGGCGCATGACCATGTCGAGCGCGGTGTTGGGCCTGAACTGCGTGAAGAATTCCGGCTTGTAGCTCGTGACGTTCGACGGCGCGTCGGGCGCGGGGCCCGGCGTGGTATCTGGCGCGGGCGGCGTCTGCTCCTGCGCCAGCGCGGGAAGCCCGGCTGAGGCCAGACATACCGACGCTATCGTAGCGGCAAGGCGCGTTCTGCTGCGGATCAATTTCCTGTCCCCAACTCGCCAGTCTGACGCCGGCGATCCTGACCGTGCTCAGGGTGGAGTTGATTGGGACAAAAACATGTCCGCCTGGATCGATGAGGACCCGGGCGGACGGATTTAATCTGACAGTTGCGAGAGCGGACTACTCTGCGGCTTGCGGGGCGGGGTCCTTCCCTCCGTCATTGGCGAGGCCGTGGCCCAGCTTCTTGAGCCAGAAGCTCGTCAAGCTGAGCAACACGCCAAGCCCGATGGTTGAAACACCAAGCCAGAAGTAGACGGTAAGATACGCCTTGAGCGAAGCCTCGCGATCGAGCACCTGGCCGCCTACCGACTCCACCGTCGTGAAGCCGGCAATGATGCCGCCAAGATACTGCGCCCACGACGATGACAAGAACCAGACCGCCATCATCGTGGAGACGATGGTGGCCGGCGACAGTTTCGTCACCATCGAGAGGCCAACCGGACTTAGGAACAGCTCGCCCGTCGTCTGGACCATGTAGGCCAGCACCAGGAACACCAGCGGGATACGCAGGCTGTCGTCCATGAACTGCGCGCCCACGATCAGCAGGAAGAACGCGGCGCCGACCTGGATCAACGCAAGACCGAACTTCAGCGCCGGGTTGAAGTCCATGTTCTTGCGACCGAGGAACGCCCATAGCCAGGCGAATATCGGCGCGAACAGCAGAATGAAACCTGCGTTGAACGACTGCGTCTGCTCCGCGGTAATTGCGAGTACGCCAGGGACTTCCAGCTGCGTATGGTCTTCCGCGAAGAAGGCCATGGACGAGCCGGCCTGCTCGAACAGCGTCCAGAACACGACGGACATGCCGATCAGAATCAATGCCAAGATGAGCCTGTCGCGCTCCTCCTTCGAGAATCGCGTGGCCATCAGCACGCCGAGATAGCCGAGGATCACGACCGAGGAGATCGACAGGATCACGCCAACGGTGGCGTTGTTCTGCACCATCACCCAGACAACGCCCACGCCGGCGAAGCCGAGGATGTAGATCAGCCATTCCGTCGAGATCGGCCCGAACTTCGGCGCCCGCAGTTTCTCGGGCTCCGGCGGCTGGCCGATGTGCGCCGGCAACATGCTTGGTCCCGGCGTGAAGAACAGCAGACGGCCGCGCGTGAAGACAAGGAAGCCAACGAGCATCAGCACGCCAGCGAGGCCGAACCCGGCCCACCAGCCGAACTGCACGTTCAGCGCACCACACAGGATCGTCGCCCAGAACGAGCCGAGGTTGATCCCGAAATAATAGAGCGTGAAGCCCGGATCGCGGCGCGGATCGCCAGTCGGATAGAGCTGCCCCACCATCGAGGAGATGTTGGCCTTCAGGAAGCCCACGCCCATGATGATCAGCGACAGCGCAATATAGAAGATGGATTCAAACAGCGGCTGGCGATCCTGCACGGAGCGCGTTGCGTTCCATTGCTCGAGCGTCATCTCCGCCGGGAAGGCCGCGGCTTGCGGGAAGCCGCTAAACGCCACGAAGGATTGCTTCACGGGCTTGCCATCCGCATCGGTCTGACCGGTTTCGCGTTGGCCGACCGTGATGCGGCATGGGCTGGCGTCGTCCTTGCCAGGGTTCAGCACGCAGGTTGTGTCACCCACCGCAAGGGTCGACTGTGCAGCGGCGCCGCGCCCGACCGTCGTGAACGTATAGCCTTGGCCGTTGACCGAGATGACCTCGCGCGGCGGCGCCCCTTCGATCGCCATCGCCGAGTGACCAAGCACCAGCAGCAATGCGCCGAAAGCAATTGCCTTGCGCGTTCCGAGGAAGCGGTCAGCCAAGTAGCCGCCGATCAGCGGCAGGAGGTAAACCAGCGACGTGTAGGCGCTGTACTGCTCGGTGGCGCTTTCACGCGTGAACAGAAAATGCTGGGTGAGGAAGAACACCAGCAGCGAGCGCATGCCGTAGTACGAAAACCGTTCCCACATTTCGGCGAAGAACAGGATGTGCAGCCCGGGAGGGTGCTTCCTCATCTGGAGGAATACCGGCGTCGCGGTCAGCAGCGTAATTACGATGCCCGCAATAATGATCGTTGAATCCATAGGCCCCTCGGCTGTCTCTCGGGGCCATGTTCAACATGCGGACCGGGGAGTCTCAAGCCCTGTATTTGCCGGCCCCGCGCAAGGTTGTGCCCCGCCGAGGCAACAAAGCGTCCTTTTGCGCTTCAGGGGCGAGCTGAAGCTGGCTAAACCCGCGTCTCGGCGAAGGCGCGCTTGATGTCGCGCTTCCAGGGGCCGTGATAATCGGCCAGCAGGCGTTGGGCCTGCGTCTGGCCGCTTTCGGCGATCGCGTTGAGTTCCGTCAGGAACACGGTCTCGTCCTGCCCGGCCGCATTGAGCCTTGCCCGGCGCTTCAGGCCGGCGGCGGAGAGCTTCAGGGCTTCTTTCGCGAGGGCTTGGGCGTTGGTGTTCCGGATCGGGGCTGCGAGGCCGAGCATCGGAACCGCGGACCGGAGCGCCTGGCGCTCTGCCGCGTTGAACGCCTTCACAAGTTCCCACGCGCCATCGAGCGCGATGTCGTCATAAAGGATACCGACCCAGAAGGCCGACAGCGCACACAGCATCGCATGATTGCCCGCATCGGCCCCGCGCATCTCGAGGAAGGTCTTGAGGCGGACTTCGGGGAAGATGGTCGAGATGTGATCGTCGAAATCGTCCATCGCGGGTAGCTCGCCCGGAAGGATCGGCAGCTTGCCCGCCATGAAGTCGCGGAACGACAGGCCCGACGCATCGAGATACTTGCCCTCGCGCCGCACGAAATACATCGGCACGTCGAGCGCGTAGTCGACATACTGCTCGAACCCGAAGCCTTCTTCGAACGCGAACGGCAGCATGCCCGAGCGATCCGGATCCGTGTCCGTCCACACATGCGAGCGATAGGACTGGAAGCCGTTCACGCGTCCTTCGGCGAACGGCGAGTTGGCGAACAGCGCCGTGGCGATCGGCTGCAGCGCGAGGCTAACCTGCAGCTTCTTCACCATGTCGGCTTCCGAGCCGAAATCGAGATTGGTCTGCACCGTACACGAGCGGAACATCATCTGCCGCCCGAGACGACCAACCTTCTCCATGTACGCTTTCATGATGCCGTACCTGCCCTTGGGCATCATCGGCGTTTCATCGAACGACCACAGCGGCGAGAAGCCAAGGCCGAGGAAGTCGATCTTCATCGCCTTGCCCACGGCGCGCGTCTCGCGCAGGTGCTCTGCGATCTCGTCGCTGGTCTCATGCACGCTATCCAGCGGCGCGCCCGACAATTCAAACTGGCCGCCGGGCTCGAGGCTGACGCTCGCCATGCCCTTCTTCAGCCCGATGATGTGGCCGCCCTCGATGATCGGCGCCCAGCCATAGTCGCGCGCGAGACCATCCAGCAGGGCCTTGATCGACGCCGGGCCGTCATACGGCAGTGGGCGCAGATCGCCTTCGGTGAAGCCGAACTTCTCGTGCTCGGTGCCGATACGCCACTGGGTCTTGGGCTTGGCGCCGCTGGCCAGCCGCTCAACGAGTTCGCGCTTCCCCGCGATACGCGGCGCGGACTCGTCGATGTCCCGAGTGGGTGTGGTCATGCGATGCGTCCCAGGCCGATTGTCCCATCAGCCAGATAGGTGCGCTCGCTTACGGGCGCCAGCACGGCCCGTCAAATGTTCGGATTGATGAGGAAACCTATTCCCTCGATCAGGTGAGCTATCGCCGCCAGTCGCCCTTCACGGCCTGCCAGATCGCCATCGTCGCCAGCGCCGCCGTTTCAGCGCGAAGAATGCGTGGCCCCAGACTCACCGGCCGCACGAATGGCAGTCCGCGAAGCCGCGCTCGCTCGGCCGGAGAGAAGCCGCCCTCGGGTCCGATGAGAATCGCCGCCGGGCCTTCCGCCAGCCCCGCCAGCACCTGCGCCGCAGGGCCTGCCCGCCCCGCCTCGCCGCCCCATGGCCGCCCTTGATCGTCGCCCGCCTCGTCCGCGAAGATCAGCACCCGGCCTGCATCCCATTGCGCCAGCAGGGTCTGCAGCTTCACCGCGTCCCGCACAGGCGGAACATCCAGCCGCTCCGTCTGTTCGGCCGCCTCGATGGCCTGCCGCGACAGCCGGTCCACCCGCACGGTTTCAGCGTCCGTGCGCTCGGTAATCACCGGGATGATCTCCCGCGCACCCAGTTCCACGGCCTTCTCGACCACAAAGTCCGTCCGCGCCTTCTTCAGCGGGGCGAACAGCAGCCACAGGTCCGGCACGCCCGCCTGCGCGCGCATCTGGCCGGTGATCTTCAGCGTGGCGGTCGATTTCGTGCTGGCGGCCAGCACCGTATCGAACTCGCCATTCCGGCCGTTGAACACCCGCACCGGATCGCCCGCCTCCAGCCGCAGCACGCGCGTCAGGTAGTGCGCCTGGTCGCCATCCAGCTGCAGGTCCGCGCCAACGGCCAGATCGGGGGTGACATAGAGACGGGGTGTCGCGCTCATGCCCCCGCGCTATACCGGCCAGACCTTCATGCCAAGGACCGTACGTGACCGAATCCGCCGCCCCCACCGCTCCCGCAGACGCCGTACGCGGCAGCTGGGTCTCCCGCGCCCCGAAATTCGCGCGACCTTACCTGCAGTTGTCACGCTACGACCGGCCAGCCGGCTTCTGGCTGCTCGGCCTGCCCTGTCTCATCGGCCTCGTTCTCGCGCGCGTGCCGGATGGGCTGGTTGCGGAGGACGGCATCCTCGCGGCCCTCTTCATCGTCGGCGCCGTGGCGATGCGCGGCGCGGGCTGCACCTATAACGACATTCTCGACCGCGACATTGACGCGAAGGTCGCGCGCACCGCCCAGCGCCCGCTGCCCTCCGGCGCCGTCAGCCTGAAGAAGGCGTGGGCGTGGCTGCTGATCCAGTGCGCCATCGGCCTTGGCGTTCTGCTGGCGCTGCCGGACTTTGCCAAGCTGGTCGCGCTCGGCTCTATCCCGATGGTCGCGCTCTATCCGCTGATGAAGCGGATCACATGGTGGCCGCAGGTCTGGCTGGGCCTCACGTTCAACTGGGGCGCGCTCGTTGCTCCTGCGGCGGTGCGTGGGGAGATCACGCTGGCCGATGGCCTGCTCTATGCCGGGCTCGTCCTGTGGACGCTCGGCTACGACACGATCTACGCCATCCAGGATCGCGAGGACGATGCGCTGATCGGCGTCCGCTCTACCGCCCGGCGGTTCGGCGGACAGATCAAACCGGCAGTGACGATCATCTATCTCGCCTGCATCGGCCTCTGCGCGGCGGCGGGTTACGTCGCGAATGACTGGATGGGCGCTTTGCTGACGGCGCCGTTCGCGCTGCACCTGCTCATGCAGGCCATCCGCCTCGATCCGGCGAATGGCGGGCGGGCGCTGATGCTTTTCCGCGCCAACCGGGAAGCGGGTTTGCTGCTACTCGTCGGCTGGGCCTTCATTGCGGCGCCTTTCTAGTCGATAAGGGCTGGAACCCTATCGATTCAGGAGCCGGATTTGTCCGACGAGACCGAGTCCAAGCCTGCCCGCAAAGCCCCGGTCGCCGCCCTTGCGGGCTCCGGCGTCGCCATTGGCGCCGCCCTGCTGGCCGTTTTCATCTCGACCAGCTCGAAGAAGGACAAGACCGATCCGGCCGCCACCGATGGCGGCGAGATGGTCTCGGTGCAATCCACCGGCACGGAAAGCGCCCCGCAAACGCCGCCCGCCACCTCGGACACGCCCGGCGTCGATGGCGTGACGGCCACGACCGATGGCGCCATCAGCTATTCCGACGCGAGCCTTACCTTCTCGGCCGCGCTTCCGCCAGGCGCGGAAACAGACAAGGTGCTGGCGCCCCTGCGCAAGCAGGCGCTCGAGATGCTGGCGGAGTACAAGAAGAACGCAGCCGCCGACCTTGCCGAACGCAAGCGCATCGGCGCCATGGAGATGCAGTGGGAGCTGCAGATCGAATGGAAGCAGCTCGCCAAGGCGGGAAACCTCGTCAGCCTGGAAGGCACGACTTACGAATTCACCGGCGGCGCGCACGGCATGGGTACTACTGCAGGCCACATCGCGCGCGTAGACACCGGCGAAGAACTGACATTCCAGTCCATGCTGATCGCCAGCCGCGCGCCCTCGCCCGCGCTGACCATCGCAATCTGCGAAGGCCTGAAGACGGAAAAGATGGCGCGCATCCAGTCGGCCACCATCTATGACGAACCGATCGTCTGCGCCGGGGCCACCGCAAATCTGAAGACCGAGGAAGCCGCCTACGCGCTTGCTCCGTCGAATGAAGCCGGCAAGTTCGGTGGGCTGTACGTGTTCTATGATCCCTACGCCGTCGGCTCTTACGCGGAAGGCGCCTACACGCTGACGATCCCGCAGCAGGTGTTCGCGGAAGATCTGAAGCCGGAGTTCAAGAAGCTCTTTGGCGGCACGGCGCCGAAGCTGCCGGAGAACTAGCGCCGCGCGCGGAAGAAGCCTTTCAGCAACGCGGAGGACTCCTCCGCCAGCACGCCGGAAGTCACGCTGGGCCGCGAATGGCATGTTGGCTGTTCGAAGAATTTCGGCCCATGCGCCACAGCGCCGCCCTTCTCGTCCGGCGCGCCATAGACCACACGCCCGATCCGCGCATGGCTGATCGCGCCCGCGCACATCGCGCACGGCTCCAGCGTCACATAGAGCGTCAGCCCGGTCAGCCGATAGTTTGCCGCCTTCACCGCCGCTGCGCGCAGCGCCAGGATTTCCGCATGCGCCGTAGGATCGTGCAGGCCGATGGGCTGGTTGTGCGCTTCGGCCACCACTTCGCCCGACGCGGGATCTACCAGCACGGCGCCGATGGGCGCTTCGCCCGCATCGGCTGCCGCCTGCGCCTGCGCCATCGCCCGGCGCATCATCTCAAGGTCAAAGGCCGCGTCCATGCCGCCCCATAGCATTTCGCGGGCGGGATGCTAGACGCTGCCCATGCGCATCATCGCCGGATCCCTCAAAGGCCGCGCCATCCGTACGCCGGAGGGCGCCAACACGCGCCCCACCTCGGATCGCGCCCGCGAGTCCCTGTTCAACGTGCTCGCCCACGCCGACTGGGCCCCGGGGTTGGAAGGCGTGCGCGTGATCGACGCCTTCGCAGGCTCCGGCGCGCTGGGCTTCGAGGCGATCTCGCGCGGGGCCGCGTTCTGTCTCTTCGTCGAAACCGAAGCTGCCGCCCGCGGCTGCATCCGCGACAATGTCGAAACCTTCCAGCTGTTCGGCAACACCCGCATCCACCGCCGCTCGGCCACCGACCTAGGCCCCAAGCCAGCAGGCCTCGGCGCGCTGTTCGACCTCGTCTTCATGGACCCGCCCTACCGTCAGGGCCTCGTGCCGCTCGCGCTGGAGCAGCTCGCCAGCGGACAGTGGCTCACCCCCGACGCACTCGTCGTCGCCGAAACCGGATCGGATGAGCCAGCGCCTGAAGCCCCCGGCTGGAGCACCGTCGACGAACGCGTTTACGGCGCCGCCCGCGTGTCTTTCCTGCGCAGGGCCTGACCCTTCGGCAGCGGCGCATACGGCGACAGCACGAACGCCAGCAGCAGCCCGAGCGCAGCCAGGTCCGTCGGCGCCGACGCCAGCACATCGCCATAGCTCAGCGTGAACAACGACACCGGCGTGCCGCCGCCGAGCCCCACCACCAGCATCGCCCCGATATTGTTGACGACATGGAATCCCATCGCCGCCGATATCCCGCCCGTGCGCCAGACGGTGGCCGTCATCACCAGCCCCAGCATCACCGCCGCAAAGATATAGTAGGCCGTGAACTGCGGATCGGCGCGCCCGTTGGTGGCATGCGCCAGCCCGAACGCCAGCGCCGGCAGTAACCCCCACACGAGGGGCGTATTCACCCGCGCCGCCAGCTGCTGCACCAGGTACCCCCGAAACAGCAACTCCTCGCTGATGCTCTGCAGCGCGATCAGCAACACCAGCGGCACAAGCGCCACCAGCCACGTTTCAACCGGCAGGTTCGACCGCTGGGGCGCGCCGCCCGACAGCGACGACATCGCCGTGCCGATCGCCAGATACCCCACCGCCAGCCCCGCCCCGACCAGAAACTGCCCGCCATTCAGCCTGCCATCGAAACCGATCAGCGACGCAAAGCTGCGCTTGTGCAGCAGCCGCAGCACCGCCCACACACCCACCCAAAGTCCAACAAACGTCGCCAGTCCAACGCCCAGCACGACCGCCGCATCGCGATGGCTCAGCTCGCGCGGCGCCTCGTCCACCATCGCCTGCAGGTCGCCGATGTGGATCAAGCGCAACAGCACGGCAGCACCGGCCACCACATTCGCCAGCACCACCCACGCCACGATCACCAGCGCCGTCCCCGCCAGCGTGCGCCACAGCCCTACCCGCGGTCGCGCTGCATCAACCCATCGGTGGAACGGATGGCTCATCTACGCGTCACGGCTTGAGAATTGTTGCGCCCGTCGTAGCGCGGCTTTCCAGCGCGCGGTGCGCGTCGGCTGCATCCTTCAGTGCGAAGCGCTGGCGCACATCGGCCTTCACGGCGCCCGAACGCATCGCGCCCCACAGCGCGGCCGAGCCACGCTCAAGATCGGCGCGCTCCTTGGTGAAATGGAACAGGCCCGGCCGCGTCATGATCAGCGAGCCGCCCTGGTTGAGACGCCCCGGCGGGATCGGATCGGCCGGCCCCGACGCATTGCCATAGGTGATGAACCAGCCGCGCGGCTGCAGCGATTTCATGCTCGCTTCCGCCGACACCTTGCCGACGCTGTCATAGACGACCGGCACGCCCTTGCCGCCGGTCAGCTCCTTCGTACGCGCTGCCACATCTTCGCTGGAGAGGATAACCTCATCGCAGCCATAGCCCTTGGCCAGCGCAGCCTTCTCCGGCGTCGACACAACGCCGATCACGCGCGCGCCCTGCGCATTCGCCCACGGCACAAGGATCGAGCCCACGCCGCCCGCCGCCGCCCAGACGAGGATGGTCTCGCCCGGCTGCAACCGCCTGATCTCGAACGTCAGCATCCACACCGTCAGCCCCTTGAGAAACACGGCCGCCGCGTCCTCATCGCTGACACCCTCGGGGATTTTCACCAGCCGGTCCGCCGGCGCGTTCCGGTGCGAGGCGTAGGACCCGCCCAGCCCGTTATAGACGACCCGGTCGCCCGTCTTCGGGCTGGTCACGCCTTCGCCCAGTGCCTCGACGACGCCCGCCGCCTCAACGCCCAGCACAGACGGCGTCGGGCCCGGATAGAGCCCCGTCCGCGTGTAGACATCGATGAAATTCAGCCCGATCGCCGTCTGCCGCAGTCTCACCTGCCCCGGGCCGGGGGCGGGAAGGTCCACCTGCTCGAACCGCATTTCCTCGGGTCCGCCGTGCTTGTGGATGCGGATGACATCAGCTGTGGACATGGAGACCTCACAAGGTTGCCGGACAGGGCCGGACTCATGTCTAACCCGATGAGACGGATGACACGAGCATGAGCTTTGTTGAGATAATCTGCGGCATCGACGAGGCTGGCCGGGGCCCCCTGGCCGGGCCGGTCTGCGCTGCGGCCGTCATCCTCGATCCCGCCCGCCCCATCGACGGCCTCAATGACTCCAAGCAGCTCACCGAAAAGCGCCGCGACGCCCTCGCCCCGCTGATCCGCGCGCGCGCCATCGGCTGGGCCGTCGGCTGGGCCAGCGTGGAGGAGATCGACCGGCTCAATATCCGGCAGGCCAACTTCCTCGCCATGCGCCGCGCCTTCGAGGGGCTGGGCGTGCGCGCCACGCTGGCGCTGGTCGATGGCAAGGATCCGCCACCGCTGGGCTGCAAGGTCACCTGCATCATCGGCGGGGACGCGTTGGAACCCGCCATCTCGGCCGCCTCCATCCTCGCCAAGACCGCGCGCGATGCAGAGATGGTTGATCTCTGCGCGAAATATCCCGGCTATGGCCTGTCGAAGCACAAGGGCTATGGCTCCGCCGCCCACCTCGAGGCCCTGCGCAAACTCGGCCCCAGCCCCGCCCACAGGCGAACTTTCGCACCGGTTCGCGCGCTGATTGAAGCGCAAGACTGACGGCTATTCCTAACGCCAATTAGGGATGAGGCCGTTTCCTGCCGCGCATTAGGAATAGCTGTTCCGTTAACGTGCGTTTACGAAGCGCCGCCCTACCGCCGCCCGAACAGCTTCTCGATATCGCTGAGCTTCAGCTCCACGTATGTCGGCCGGCCGTGATTGCACTGGCCGGAGTGCGGCGTCACTTCCATCTGGCGCAGCAGCGCGTTCATCTCATCCGCCGTAAGCCGCCGCCCGGCGCGGACGGAGCCGCGACAGGCCATGTTGCCCATCACCTCTTCCATGCGCTCCTTCAGCGCGAGGCCCGCTTCGTACTCTGCGAAGTCATCCGCCAGATCGCGGATCAGCCCCTTCACGTCCATCGTGCCGAACAGCGTCGGCGTCGCGCGCACGGCCACCGCCCCGCGCCCGAACGGCTCGACCTCCAGCCCCATGGCCAGCAGCTCCTCCGCACGATCCAGCACGCGCAGCGCCTCTTCCTCGGACAGCTCCACGATCTCCGGGATCAGCAGCGCCTGACGCTTCACGCCATCGCCCGCCATCTGCGCCTTCATGCGCTCATAGACCAGCCGCTCATGCGCCGCGTGCTGGTCGACGATCACCATGCCGTCCGCCGTCTGCGCGATGATGTAGGTCTCGTGCACCTGCGCCCGCGCCACGCCTAGCGGCGGAGTGCTGCCATCCGCGGACGGCTGCGGCGCAGGCTCCACCCGCGCACTTGGGCTCGCAGCGAAGGCTTCGAACGCCGCCGTCTGGTTGTCCGACATGCCGCCCGTATAATGGCCGCCCGGATACGGATCGACATAGTCCGCCGTGCCGATCACCGGCCGCGCCGGCGTCCAGTTCGCGCGGGGCGCGCCCCACGGCAGCGACGGCGCCACATGGCTCGTTGCCGCTCCCAGCGCAGCTCCCGCCACCGTCGTGCTCGCCCGATGCCCAGCCGCCGCCAGCGCATGACGCAACGCGCCGATCATCAACCCGCGCACATTGCCCGCATCGCGGAAGCGCACTTCAGTCTTCGCCGGGTGCACGTTCACATCGACCTGGAAGGGATCGAGATCGACAAACAGGACCGCCATCGGATGCCGGTCACGCGCGAGAAAATCCTGATATGCCGCGCGGATCACGCCAACCAGCAGCTTGTCCTTCACCGGCCGGCCGTTGACGAACAGGTACTGGTGCTGCGCGCTACCGCGATTGAACGTCGGCAGCCCGGCAAAGCCCGACACGCGCACGCCCTCGCGTTCCGCATCGATCTCCACCGCGTTCTCGCGGAACTCCTTGCCCAGCACCGCGCCCAACCGCTTCAGCCGCGCATCTGCGCCCTGCTCCGCCTGCAGCTTGATGACGGCGCGCTCTTCCGTCTCAAGATGGAAAGCCACGTCCGGCCGCGCCAGCGCCAGCCTGCGTACCGTGTCGGCGATCGCCTGCGCCTCGGACCGCTCGGTCTTCATGAACTTCAGGCGCGCCGGCGTCGCATAGAAAAGATCGCGCACATCCACGCGCGTGCCGTTGCTGGTCAGCCCGCTCCACGGCGCGGGCTTCGGCCCATCGATGCGGCCCGCATCCACCGTGATCTCGAACGCGCCATCCTCGCCCTGCGCCCGGCTCAGGATCGACAGCCGCGACACTGAGCCTATCGACGGCAGCGCCTCGCCCCGGAAACCCATCGTGCGGATATCCAGCAGGTCGATATTGCCTTCATCGTCCGAGGCCAGCTTCGACGTCGCGTGCCGCTCCACCGCCACCGGCAGCTCGTCCACCGACATGCCGTGGCCATCGTCCTCGATCATCAACCGGGTGAGTCCGCCAGCCTCGATGCGCACACGGATTGCCCGCGCGCCGGCATCCAGCGCGTTCTCGATCAGCTCCTTCGCCGCCGCCGCCGGCCGCTCCACCACCTCGCCCGCCGCAATACGGTTCACCGCCTCCGGCGGCAGCCGGCGGATGCGTCCTTCAGGTTTGCGGGTTGAGTCGGCCATGCCCTACCTTAGCGTCCTACCGCTGCGATTGCAGTCGGCGCGGCAGCCAGACCCCACAGCTTTTCTGATCTCTGCTTTCTTGCTGGAAAATCAGTCGTTTGCCGGTTGGCCGACCATCACGAAGGTGAAGTCCTTGGCCTTCATGTACTTCGCGGCCACGCGCTTGAGGTCATCCAGCGTCACGGCCTCGAAGTAGGAATTGCGGCGCTGGACGTAGTCGGCGTCCTGTTCGTCCTGCCAGAAGCCCAGCAGGTTCTTGGCGATCTTGGCGTTGGAGTCGAACGCCAGCGGGAATGCGCCGGTGATGTAGGCCTTGGCGTCCGCCAGTTCCTGTTCGGTCGGACCGTCCTTGCCCAGTCGCTCGATATTCTCGCGCACGAGGCCGACCACCTCATCGGCCTTGTCGTTCATGGTCGAGACCGAGCCGGTCCAGCGCCAGTAGTGCGGCTGGATGCTCAGCCCCGTGCCGATGCCATAGGTGAGGCCGCGCTGTTCGCGGATATCGTCCACCAGCCGCGAGGAGAAACCACCGCCGCCGAGAATGTAGTTCAGCATGTACGCCGCAAAGAAATCCGGATCGTCGCGCCGCACGCCCGGACCGGAGAACAGCACCAGCGTCTGCGGTTGCGGCAGCACCTTGATGATCGGCTCAACCGGCGCCGGCTTCGCGACAGCGTCCTTGATGTCCGGCAGCACCGACGTTGCCGGCAGCGCGCCGAATACATCGTCCAGACGCGGTTTCAATTCCTCTGCCGTGATGTCGCCCACCACGACCACCATCAGCCGGTCGCGCGTCATCAGCGTCTGCATCAGCGATTTCACATCCGCGCGCGAGATCGAGCCGACCGTCTCGGCCGTCGGGTTGCGGTCATAGGCATGCCCCGGGATCATCGCTTCGTTCATCGCAATGCTGGCGACGCTGCGCGGGTTCGACTTGTTGCGGTCGATGTTGACCGTCATCTCGCGTTTGGCGCGCTCCAGCGGCTCGTTGTCGAGACGCAGCTTGCTGAACGCCAGCTTCATCATGTCGAAGCTTTCGTCCGCCGTGTCCTTCAGCGTCGACATGCTGCACGTCGTCCAGTCGACCCAGACGCCGCAGGCGAACTCCATGTTCAGGTCCTGCATGCGCGCGCCATAGGCAGTCGTATCGAGGTCTCCCGCGCCTTCGTTCATCATGTAGGCCAGCACCCAGCCGGCGCCTTCCTTGCCCTTCGGCTCGGCATAGCCGCCGCCCTTCCAGGCGACTTCCATCGCCACCATCGGCACGAAACTCTCGGACACCAGCCACGCCGTGATGCCGCCCGGCGATGTCACCACCTGCACGTCCGCCAGCGACGACTTCGGCGCGATTGGTGTAGGCGCAACCGTCTGGCACGCCGCCAGCCCCAGCATCGCCATTGCAACCGCCAGCGCCCGCATCATTGCTTGCCCTCCGGCGGCAGCAGCAACGCATCGACATGGTTCAGCCGCATGTAGCGGCTCATCGCCGCCTTCACCTGCTCGGCCGTCACCGCCGCGATCTCTGTCTCGTAGGCTTCAATCTTCTCGAGCGAGATCCCCGCCGTCAGCATGCCGCCATACCAGTTGGCCATGTCCATCTGGTTGTCGCGCCGGAACACGGCGTTGGCCGCGATCATGCGCTTGGCGCGATCCAGTTCCTCGCGCGTCGGGCCTTCGCGCAGGAAGCGGTCGGTGATCGCCACGCTCGCCGCGCGGATCGTCTCGATCGACACACCCGGCGCCGGTTGCGCGTTGATCACCAGCGACCCGCGCGCCTCCATTTCATTACTGTACGCATACACGGACACTGCTTGCCCGCGCTCGACCAGCTCGCGATAGAATCGGCTCGTGCGTCCACCGCCCAGCACCTGCATCCCCACCTGCAGCGCCGCCGCATCGCGATCGCCCATCGTCACGCCCAGCCAGTTACGGCTCCACGTCGGCTGGCGCACCTTGGGATCGCGATGGCTGACCTCGGACGAGTTCGTCAGCAGCTTCACAGGCGGCATCGCCCGCACTTTCAAATTCCCGCGCCGGGGAATGGCGCCATAGATCTCATCGGCCAGCGGCTTCAGCTCCGCCGCCGTGATGTCGCCCGCCACCACGAGGATCGCGTTGTCCGGCCCATACCACGTGCGATACCAGCCCAGCGCATCGGCGCGCGACAGGACCGCAACCTCATTCATGTGGCCGATGATCGGCACCGCATAGGGATGCCCGGTATAAAGCTTGGCCCAGACCTTCTCTTCGAGGATCGCCGCCGGATTGCTCTCCACAACCTGCCGCCGCTCCTCCTGCACAACCTTGCGCTCGGACAGCACGTCCTCTTCGCTGAGCTGCAGGTTGACGATGCGGTCCGCCTCCATCCGCATCATCAGCGGCAGGCGATCCTTGGCGATGCGGAAATGGTAGTTGGTGAAATCGAACGACGTGCCGGCGTTATCCTGCCCGCCATTGCGCGCCACCGTCTTGGAATACTCGCCATCCGCCAGACCGGCCGTCGCCTTGAACATCAGGTGTTCGAGAAAGTGCGCGAGGCCCGACTTGCCCGGCGTCTCGTCGGCCGAACCGACGCGATACCAGATCATGTGCGTGATCACCGGCGCGCGATGATCCGGCAGCACGACCACTCGCATGCCGTTCTTCAGGGTGAAGGTTTCAGGCGTCCAGTCCGGAGACGACTGCGCCACCGCCGGCGAGACCAGCAGGGCAATCATGGCCACGAGCGCCACCATGAATCTCACGGAGGCGCGCACGGCGAACGTCATCGTCTGGAACCCGTCTCGCCTCAAAGACCCGGCAGCTTGCTGGTCTGCTTCGGCTGGATCACGATCTTGCCGCCGCCGGTCACGTCCTTGACCGCTTCGTTCTCGGCCTTCAGGCGCTCTTCCTCGGCCTTGGGATCGATCACCGGCTGGCCCGAAGGTCCGCCGCCGCCGAAGTTGAGGATGGTGTCGGCAAACGAGCGGTTCTTGCGCAGCGTCTGCGCGTCATCGAAATCCACCTGCGCGCGAACCGTACGGTCGATCGCATCGCCACCAGCAGCACGAACGAACATCTTCTCGCCATCGCTAGCGCTCTGGCCGATGTCGACGCCGAACACGGCGACGCGGGCCTGCGCCTCAGGCGACAGCTCTTGCGGGCGGGACTGGCCGATGGTCGGCGGGCGGAGATTGTATTCCGGCGGCACCGACAGCGGGGCCTTGCGCACGACCCGGAACTCGTCTGGCCCGCCAGAGGAAGCACACGCGGCCAGGGTTACGGCGGTCAACGCCACAAGGCCGAGGGTGGAATAACGCTTCACTTGCACTCTCCTCAGGGGGGATCGCTGGTCCGACTCCGTCAGCTTCTAGCGCGGACGTTTGCGTCCGACCAGAAGCTGATCCAGCAGCAAAATTATGGCGCCGAGCGAGATCGCCGCGTCCGCCACGTTGAAAATCCACGGGAAACCCAGCGGCCAGCCGCCAATCGTCACGCCGAACCACGGCCCCTGAAAGTCAACAAAATCAACGACTGCCCCGAAAATCGCGCGGTCGATCAGGTTACCCACAGCGCCCCCGACCACCATGGAAAGGGCCAGCGCCGTCAGCCAGCGCTCCGCCCGGAGCAGCCAGATCGTGAATCCGACCGCGATACATGAAATCACGCCGAACAGCGCCCAGCGGGCCAGACCGTCGGCCTGCGCCAGCCCGAAACTGATCCCCCGGTTCCACATCATCGAGAAATCCATCACCGACGACATCTCGATCCGGCCGCACGGGGCGACCTTGTTCAGGCAGTCAATCGCCCGGAATTCGGGATTGCCCAGCACCCAGGCCTTGGTCAGCTGGTCCACCACCACGATGGCAATGATCAGCGGAATGCCCCAGCGCCAGGCGCGGGTCATCTTGTCCCGCGAGATCCAGTCCATCGTCACGGCCATTCTACGCCCTCACCCGCCCCGATACTCACGCACGGCCGCCGCATCGCGCGGCGTGATATCCGGGAAGGCGGGGTCCGCCGTCGCCGGGTCGAAATACTTCCACGACCGGGCGCACTTCACGCCCCCGGCGCGGGCGCAGGTAACAGCAACACCCTCGCCTCCCGCCACAAGGCTCGCCTCGGAGGTGATGAAGATCTCGGACGGGTCTTCGCCATCGAACGCCTTGCGCAGGTCAGCATCGCCGACCGCGACAGTGACAGCCGCCTCCAGCGCCGAACCGATCCGCTTCTCGCGACGCTCGATCTCCAGCGCCTCCGTCACGGCCTTGCGCACCTTGAAGATCGCATCCCATTTCGCCGCGACGCCGGCATCGAGCCAGCCCGCAGGCGTTTTCGGGAATTGCTGCAGGTGGACGGATGGCTTGCCCGGATGGCGCTGTTCCCACGCCTCTTCGCAGGTGAACACCATCACCGGCGCAAACCAGATGGTCAGGCGCGTGAACACCTCATCCATCACCGTGCGCGCGGCACGGCGGCGGGTGGACGACGGGGCGTCGCAATAGAGGCTGTCCTTGCGGATGTCGAAGTAGATCGCCGACAGGTCCACCACGCAGAAGTTCATCAGCTCGTGGAAGGCGCGCTTGAAGTCGTAGGCCGCGTAAGCCTCCGTCACCACCTTGTCGAGCTCCGCAAGGCGATGCAGCACCCAGCGCTCCAGGCTCGGCATGTCGCCATGCGCCACGCGCTCCGCATCGCTGAACCCGTCCAGCGCACCGAGCAGGTAGCGCATCGTGTTGCGCAGCTTGCGATAGCTGTCGCTGTTCGCATCGAACAGTTTCCAGCCGAAGCTCGGATCGTCCGCATAGTCCGAAGACGCGACCCAGATACGCAGGATATCGGCGCCGAACTTCTCGCACACTTCCATCGGCGACACGGTGTTGCCGAGCGACTTGGCCATCTTGTTCCCGCGCTCGTCCTGCACGAAGCCGTGCGTAACGATGGCGTCGTATGGCGCACGGCCGCGCGTCGCGCAGCTTTCCAGCAGCGACGACTGGAACCAGCCGCGATGCTGGTCCGAGCCTTCGAGATAGACATCCGCCGGCCATTTCAGCCCGCGATCTTCCAGCGTGAAGGCGTGCGTCGTGCCGCTATCGAACCACACATCGAGAATGTCGTTGATCTTCTCGAACTGCGCCGCGTCGTAGTCATTGCCGAGGAAGCTCGCCGCTTCGCCACCGAACCACGCATCCGCGCCGCTCTTGCTCACGGCGGCAACGATCCGCGCGTTCACCGCGTCGTCCTTCAGGATCTCGCCCGTGTCGCGATTGACTAACAGCGTCAGCGGCACGCCCCACGCGCGCTGGCGCGAGATCAGCCAGTCCGGCCGCTCTTCCACCATCGCGCGGATACGCTGGCGCCCACGCTCCGGCGTGAAGGCCGTCGCATCGATCGCCTCGAGGCACAGCTCGCGCAGCGTCCTGCCTTCCTGACCTTTCAGGTGGCTCAGCTTCTGGTCCATCGCGATGAACCATTGCGGCGTCCCGCGCCGGATCACCGGCGCCTTGGATCGCCACGAGTGCGCATCGCGCAGCGTGGTCACGCCCCGGGCCAGCAACGCGCCAGCCTCGATCAGCTTGTCCATCACCGCCTTGTTCGCCGGCCCATCCTGCCCGCGCTTTTTTCCGTCGACTGTGATGATCTCGAGTCCCTCAAAGCCGGGGCACTCCTTGGTATAACGACCAAACGCATCGACCGTGTTGGGGATCGACGTGTCGATACCCGGATACTTGAGTTCGAGAGCCTTCTGATTCCACGTCCAAACGTTGTAGTCGTCCTCGCCGTGGCTTGGTGCCGTGTGGACGAAGCCAGTACCTGTTTCCGCTGAAACGTGATCGCCATCGAGCAACGGAACAAGGAACTGGTATCCATCCAAACCTGCAGTATGGAGAGGGTGGCGCAACGGATCAAAACTGCTCAAATCGACAGAGCATACCTTCCGCCAGCTTTTAGCTTTGGCAGCCGCCATCACGCTCGCGACCAAGTCATCAGCGACAATAAGTTGCTCGCCAACATCCACCCATGGTTTGAATGCCAAACCTTCTTCGATGGCTTCAACTTCGAAGCATGAATAAGCAATGTTTCGCGAATAGGTGACCGCTCGGTTTGCAGGGATCGTCCAAGGCGTGGTTGTCCAAATAACAACGCTAGCGCCGAACTTGATCCCGTCGTTCTCCGCTCCGCGTTCATATGCTGGCGTAGTTCCGTCAGCGATCGGAAACTTCACCCAGATCATCTGCGCCTTGCGGTCGGCGTACTCGATCTCCGCTTCCGCCAGCGCGGTCTGTTCCACCGGGCTCCACATCACGGGCTTGGCGCCACGGCGCAGCTGGCCACTCATCGCGACCTTCAGGAACTCCTTCACGGTCGCCGCTTCCGATGTGTACGCCATCGTCAGGTAGGGATCGGCCCAGTTGCCCGCGCCGCCCAGCCGCTTGAACTCGGTGCGCTGGATGTCGATCCACTTCTGCGCGTAGTCGCGGCACGCCTTGCGGAACTCCGCCATCGGCACGTCGCGCTTCTGCTTGCCCGCCGCGCGATACTCCTCCTCGACCTTCCATTCGATCGGAAGGCCGTGGCAGTCCCAGCCGGGGATATAGTCAGCGTCGTATCCCGCCATCTGCCGCGTGCGCACGACAAGGTCCTTCAGGATCTTGTTCATCGACGTGCCGATGTGGATGTGGCCGTTCGCATAGGGCGGGCCGTCGTGCAGCATGAAGGCCGGCGCCTTGCGCGCCTTCGCGTCGGCGCGCAGCTGCGCGTAGAGGCCATCGGCCTCCCACTTGGCCAGCCGCGCGGGCTCCTGTTGCGGCAGGCCGCCGCGCATCGGGAAATCGGTCTTCGGAAGGAACAGCGTGTCCTTGTACGGGTTAGCTGCGTCGTCTTTTTCGGGTTTGCTCATGATGGGCGTCGCTTGAGTTGTAGCTGGGGCGGATACGACTTTCCCGGCGGGAAACGCGTCAGAATGCGTCCGCCGGGCCCATAATTCGTATGCAAATCACACGGGTCATCACCGGGCTGATAGCGCGTCCCCCCTGCTTCGCCTAGGGGACGCCGCCTACTCGATGACCCCGGCCGCCCGGAGCAGGAAATCCCGGTTCTGGCGCAGGACAGTCGAAAACGCCGCCAGCTGAACCTCCAGATTCACCTTGGAAATTCCCCCGTCCAGCACGATGTCGTCGCTGACCACCAGGTCCTTGCCGTCCTGGAACATGAAGACAGTCGCCTGGTCGCCATTGAACCGGTTGGCATAGTCCAGCATGCCCTCAGCGGTCGCCTTGGGCGTTGTCACCCGCGCCGTCAGCGTGATGCCCTCGCACTTCACCCCCGGCCGGTGGCTGGCGCAGTGGCGCGCCTCCGCCCGCCACGTCTCGCCATCCGGTCCGTTGAACTCCACCCAGGCATTGGCCTCGGGCGTCTCTTCAGCCTGCGCCGTCGGCACATAATCCATCGGCGCGACAAGCCGGCTGATCTGCGCCGCGTCGAACACCTCGACCAGCGCCGGCGCCGGCGTTTCAGCGACAGGCTGCACAGCCTCCTTGGCCGGCGAACACGCAACCAGAACAAGCGGCAGCAACACAGTCCAGCGCATGCGCATCCCCTACAACCAACTACGCTGCAGGCGGCTGCGTAGCGGCCAGCACACGCCGCGCCTCCGCAGCATCGCCATGCATCTGCTTCACCAGCTCATCCAGCCCGCTGAACTTCAGCTCGGGCCGCAGGAACTTCACGAACGCCGTATGCAACCGCTTGCCATAGAGGTCGCCCGACCAATCGAAAATCACCGTCTCCAGCAGCGCATCGCGCAAGCCCGTCGTTGGCGTGCGACCGAAATTGGCCACGCCCGGCCGCCACGTCTCCTCGCCATCGATCCGCGCCCACACGGCATAAACACCATGCGCCGGATGCACGATCTCGCCCAGCTGCATGTTCGCCGTCGGAAAGCCCAGCGTGCGCCCGCGCTTCTCGCCGTGCTCCACCACGCCATCGAACGTCCACAGCCCGCCAAGCCCGCGCGCCACTTCCTCCATGTCGCCCTGCTCAATCGCCGTACGGATGCGCGAGGACGAAACTTTCTCGCCGCCCGCCTGCACTTCGGCGACGATGTTCACGTCAAAGCCCAACTCCGCGCCGATGCGCTGCAGGCTGTCCGCATCGCCCATACGCCCCTTGCCGAACCGGAAGTCGAACCCGACGCTCACACTGCGCGCGCCAACCTCGCCCACGATCACACGCTCGCAGAACTCGCGATCCGTCATCGCCGCCATCGCCGCGTCAAACCGCAGGAGATGCAGTTCCTCGACGCCCAGCTGATCCAGAGCAAGTCCGCGCTGCGCCGGCGTCATCAGCCGAAAGGGCGGCGCATCCGGCTGGAAATGCCGACGCGGCGCAGGCTCGAACGTCGCCACGCCCAGCGGCGCGCCAAGACGTTTCGCAGACTCCCGTGCGCTTTCGATAACCGCGCGGTGGCCGGCGTGCAGCCCGTCGAAATTGCCAAGCGCGATGGCAGCGCCGGTCATGGCGACCTATTCAGTCTTGCCGGACGGAACCATGACGAGCGCATCGCCCTTCATGCAGACCTTGCCGTCCACTTCGCCCTTAACAGCCAGGCGCACGCGATAGCCGCGCTCGATCATCTCGATCACCTCGGCGGTGGAGACCACCATGTCGCCGATACGCACTGGCCGCACGAATTTCAGGTTCAGTTCCATGAACACCGCGCCCGGTCCTGGCAGGTCATTGCCCAGGATGGCCGAGATGTAGCTGGCGCTCAGCGCGCCATGCGCGATGCGGCCTTTGAACTGGGTTGTCTTGGCGTACGCTTCGTCCATGTGCAGCGGATTGTGGTCGCCGGAGATGCGGGCGAAATCGATCACATCCTGCTCGGACACGGTATTCTCGATGGAGACTGTCATCCCCACCGCCAGGTCCGCGTACGTCTTGCCCGTCTTCATTCCGAAAACCCTCTAACCCGTCTTTTCAGGCCTGCCTGCGCTGGCGGCGTCCATAAAGCATCCCGCCAGCCCGTCAAAACCGCTTTTCCCCCGTCCGGGGCGGCAAATCCGCCGATTCCCTTGGCGTCGCCATACCTGTTAACAGAACCGCCCGGGATATTTTCCCCGATTCACCAAATATTTGGCCCTGTCTGTTACCAAGTGCCCCTAGCAACTGCCTAGGAGTTCTTTCGAACATGGCCGTAGACCTGTCCATGCCCGTCCTTGTGGTGGACGATTACCAGACAATGATCCGGATCATCCGGAACCTGCTGAACCAGCTTGGGTTCAAGAACATCGAAGAAGCCAAGGACGGCAAGCAAGCCCTTGAAAAGCTCAATGGCGGCAAGTTCGGCCTCGTCATCTCCGACTGGAACATGGAGCCGATGACCGGCTTCGAACTGCTCCAGCAGGTTCGCGCCAGCGACAAGCTGAAGGCCACCCCGTTCATCATGGTCACGGCCGAGTCGAAGACCGAGAACGTGATCGCCGCCAAGAAGGCCGGCGTGAACAACTACATCGTGAAGCCGTTCAACGCCGAAACGCTGAAGGGCAAGCTCAAGTCGGTTCTGGGGGAATTCTAACCATGGCCGCAGCTGAAGCAGCTCTCAAGATCCGCACGGCGATGGAACAGCTCAAGGCCACCGGCGTGCGCGAGCGCCCGCTGGTCGAAGTGCTGGACCTGTCCCATCAGATGGCCGACGCGATGACGGCGTTCTTCGGATCGCTCGACAAGTCGATCATCGGCGAATTCAAATATCTCGCCGACTTCATCCAGAAGGCGCGCGACGAAATCTCCGGCCTGCAGGCCAACGACATCAAGGACACGCGCCTTCCCGGCGCCTCGGTCGAACTCGATGCCGTCGTCCGCGATACCGAAAAAGCCACCGAATCCATCATGGCCGAAGCTGAAAAGCTGATGGCCGCGGAAGCGACTGATCTCGCCACCTACAAGGCCGAAGTCGACGCTGCCATGATGCGCATCTTCGAAGCCTGCTCCTTCCAGGACCTCACCGGCCAGCGCGTCACGAAAGTGATCTCCACGCTGCGCCACATCGAGGAACGCGTCACCAAGTTCGCTGGCGCCCTCGGCGTCACCGACTCCTCGTCGGAAGAAAGCGCTGAAGACGCGCGCAAACGCGAACTCCTCCTCAACGGCCCCGCCATGAACGGCCCGGCGACGTCGCAAGACGACATCGACGCGCTGTTTGCATAGCCCGCGCGGGCTGCCGGACTGATCCAATGAAGGAAGGGCCGGACGCAAGTCCGGCCCTTCTGCGTTTCAGGGAAAACGCTACCGTCCGTACGAAGCTACGAGGGAGGCGCAGAAAGCTCGTTCGCAAACTTCTCGGTCACAATGCGAAGTGCCGCAAACTTGGCGGCGGTCTCCAGAATTTCCGCGCTTCCGTACATGAAAGGATCGCCGCGTTGATAAAGCCGGGCGTGCGCATAGCGCGGATAGCAAAGCCCGAAGACAAGCTTGTCATTCAAGGCGGACCACTCGCCAGGCTTCGGATCAGGATTGCTCGGTGTGCCGATAGACGTCACGACCCCGTGCGCAATCTGGTGGCGGCGCGCCGTAAGTCCGACAGCTGGAGCGATGACGTCGTCACGGAACGTGAAATCCCACGCCTGATTGAATTTTCCGAATAGAAATCCCTCACCGACGGTCTTGAGTTTGGCTATTCGCTCACGTGTGATTCTGCCGTCTTTTCCAAACTCCTCTATGGCATCCACGCGGTAAGGTCGGCGGGTAAAGATCGAGTAGAGGTATGCGAACTGCTCCTCCAATAGCTCCCACTGCGTCAGGGCTACGCCAACCGCGCGGAACGTAATATCGGGGTGCGGATCGAGCGCTAGAACTGACGCATCAGACATAAAAGACCACACGCACATTGTTCAGAAGACAAAGCGAAGTGCTGCTTTGAGCGAGCACCGCATGAGATGCGAAGAACGGCACCCGTTCAACTGGAAGGACAAGTCGTTCACCCCAGCGTTCCACGGCTGAGATGGTGACGTAGCGTCGCCGGGACTTATTCTGCCCACAACCCGCTGCACAAAAGCGTTAGCTGCCTACAAATCCGGCTGCGCACGCGACCACTGCAGAGCTATGCTGGCCGCAAAAGAAACCCATGGGAGGGTGCATTGCGTCGTCTGGTTGTCTCACTTCTGGTTCTTGCCGCCATCGGCGGAACTGTTGGCATCTCCAGCGCGCAGAAGGGACTGAGTTCCGGCGCCGATCTTGATGGCATTGATCGCTCGCAGCGGATCGAGGAACAGAAGCGCCGCGAACTCGAGATGCCGCGCAAGGCCGGCCTCGAAGCCTTGCAGGCGCAGGATTTCGCCGCCGCCGAAGCCAGCTTCACCACCCTGCTCTCCAAGGACCCGACTACCAGCGACGCCAACTACCTGATGGGCCTCGCCCAGATCGGCCTGAAGAAATGGCCGGAAGCGAAGCAGTATCTCGAAGTCGCCATCAAGGAAGAACCCAAGCGCCCCGAGCCCAAATTGCGGCTCGGCATCTCCGCGCTCATGACCGGCGACATCGAGACAGCCCAGACCCAACGCGCCGACCTCGCCGACCTCTCCTCAAAATGCGGCAGCTGTCCCGACGCGAAGAAGATCACGGACAACATCGCCACACTGGACAGGGTGATCGCCGCGGCAACCAAGGCGGCAACGCCTGCTGCGCCGGCGCCTGCAGGCTGACACCCCGGCATCGGCCGTCCACGCGATCCGCAACGACTTGACGCGGCCACGCGAGTTCGCGACCAATCACCCACCTACGGTCCGGGGCTCGGGAGACGACACATCATGAAAAGCTACCTGCTCGCGGGCTTCGCCGCGCTTGCGCTGTGCGCGTGCAGTCCGGCCAAGGTGGAGGCGCCGGCCGATGTGGAGACGCCCGAAGGCGCGCCCGAGGACATCGTCACCGAACCGAAGCAGGGCCCACCTGAAGAGATCGCCGCGCTCGCGACGGTCTACTCCTTCCATCTCCAGGAGGCCTCGAATCTCGACTGCCTCGTGAAGCTGGACGACGTGGACATCGATGAGGCCGCTGGCGAGTACTATCGCGTCTTCGTCGAAGCCCGCTGCACCGACGCCTTCCCGGAATTGAAGGAAGTCATGCAATGGCAGCCGATCGGCGAGACCGGCATCCGCCTGATCGGCGGCGACCAGGGCGAAACCATTGCTGACTTTACCGAAACCGACCCGCGCGATGGCTGGCGGAACTTCCTCGCCGCCGCCCCCGCCGGACGCTCGCTCGAAATGACGGCGACCAAGTAGCAGCCGCGCTCACGAACGCGCCTACCCCCGGTCCCTCAAAATCCGCCCCTTCTGGCGATCCCAGTCGCGCTGCTTCTCCACGTCACGCTTGTCCGGCGCCTTGCGGCCGGTGGCGAGCGCCAGCTTGATCTTCGCCATGCCGGTGGGGCCGAAATAGAGTTCGAGAGGCACGAGCGTGCGGCCGTCGCGGTTCACGGCGCCCATCAGGCGATTGTACTCGCGCTTCTTCACCAGCAGGATCCGCTTGCGTGCGGGGTCGTGGTTGAACTGTCCGGCGGGCGGATAAATCGGGATGGTCGAGTTCACGAGAACGATCTGCCCGTCCTCCTCGCGCGCATAGGCCTCGGCGATGTTCGCCCGCCCCTCGCGTAGCGATTTCACTTCCGAGCCGGTGAGCACGATGCCGACTTCCAGGTCGTCGATGATCTCATAGTTGCGCCGCGCCTGCCGGTTCTCGGCGACGGACTTCCGCGCCATCTCCCGCCGGGTCTTGCCCTTCGGGTTCGCGCCGCTGCTTTTAGATCCCTGCGCCATCAGAGCACGCCGGCTTCCTGCATCGCCGCCTTGATCTCGTCCTTCACGGCCTGGCTCTGCACCGGCACCAGCGGCAGCCGCAGCTCGTTCTCGCACAGCCCCAGCAGCGACAGCGCATACTTCGCCGGCGCCGGGCTCGCTTCGAGGAACATCGCGCGGTGCAGGCGGGCCAGCGTGTCGTTGATCCGCCGCGCCTCGGCATAATCGCCCCGCAGCGTGGCTTCCTGCATCTTCGCGCACTGCGCCGGCGCCACGTTGGCGCTCACCGAAATGCACCCCACCCCGCCCTGCGAATTGAACGCCACGGCGCTGGGGTCCTCACCCGAAATCTGAATGAAACCTTTCCGGCACAGCGCAGAATGCCGGGCAACCCGCGACAGGTCCGCCGACGCATCCTTGATCCCGACCACGTTCGGCAGGGTCGACAGCCGCGCAACAAGTTCCACGCCCATGTCGGAACCCGTCCTTCCGGGCACATTGTACAGGAAAATCGGCAGTTGAACGGCTTCACTCAAAGTTTTGTAATGTGCATAAACGCCATCTTGGGTAGGCCGGTTGTAATACGGGTTCACGATCAGGGCTGCGTGAGCTCCGACTTGTTTAGCGTGCTGCAGGAGGCCCAGCGCCTCCGTCGTGGAATTGGAGCCTGTGCCAGCGATGACCGGAACCCGCCCCGCCACCGTTTTCACGCACAATTCGACGACCGCCCGGTCCTCGTCATGCGACAGCGTCGAGGCCTCCCCCGTCGTCCCGCAGACCACCACCGCATGCGTCCCGGCCGCGATCTGCCGCTCGACCAGCGCCACGAACGCCTTCTCGTCCACCTTTCCGTTGGAAAACGGGGTGACGAGGGCGGGCATGGACCCTTTGAACAGCATGGCGGCGGATTTCCCTGAAGATTCCGGTGAGCGCGCCACAAAACCGGCGCGCGACTCGGCGGATAATCATTTCACGGCGGGTTTTGGCAAGCGCCGCATGAGCAAGATCGGGAGAACGGGTTTGCTTCGAGGTCTGGTCACCGGCGCGGCCGTCGCCGCCCTCTGCGTCGCCTCCGCCACCGCCAATCCGGCCGCCCCCTCGCTCAAGCCCACGCCCACCATCTCCTCCGCCTGGATCGGCGCCTCCGACCTCACCCTGCTCAACCGCGCCCTCGAGGCCGCCGACACCAACCAGTGGGGCCAGGTCCGCGCCCACCTGTCGCGCATCACCGATCCGGCCGCACAGACCCTCATCCGCTGGCGCATCGCCACCAATGGCAATGCCGGCACCGGCTTCACCGATCTCATGGCCGCCTCCGAGGAATTCAAAGGCTGGCCCGACAGCGGCCAGATCTTCGAACAGCTCGAAGCCACCATCGTCCGCTCGCCCCTCACCTCGCAGGAGCGCATCGCCTGGCTCACCGCCCGTGGGCCCCAGACCGGCGATGGCGTCATGGCCCTCGCCGACGCCTACAACAGCCAGGGCCAGCGCGAGGACATGCAGCGCGCCATCTCCACCGCGTGGCGCACCCGCGCCATGTCCGCGCAAGCCGTCGCCGCCATGCAGTCCGCCTATGGCAGCCTGCTCACCGCCGAGGATCACTACGGCCGCGCCGACATGTTCCTCTGGCGCGGCGACACCACCAGCGCCAAGGCGCTGATGCCGAGACTGACCAGCGACCGCAAGGCCGTGGTCGAGGCCCGCATCGGCCTGATGAAGAACGCCAGGAACATCGACAAGCTCGTCAACGCCGTGCCTGCCCCCTACACCGACGATCCGGGCCTGCTCTACGAGCGCGCCCGCTGGAACGAGCGCAAGGGCCGCCAGACCGAAGAGCTCAACCTCCTCCTCCGCATCAACGGCGAAGGCGCGCCCGCTTCTGGCCGCGAAGACATCTGGGGCGAGAAGCAGTCGGTCATGCGCCGCATGCTCCGCGAGAAGAACTACGCCACCGCCTACCAGCTCGCCGCCGGTCACGGTCTCACCTCTGGTGAAGCCTTCCGCGACGCCGAATGGATGGCCGGCTGGCTTGCCCTCACCAAGCTCAACGACGCCGTGCGCGCCGAAGCTCACTTCCGCACCTTCGCCGGCGGCGTGCAGACGCCGATCAGCATCTCACGCGCCCAGTACTGGCTCGGCGAGGCCCTGAAAGCGCAAGGCAAGGCCGACGACGCCACCGCCGCCTACACACTCGCCTCCGTCTACCCCTACGTGTTCTACGGCCAGCTCGCCGCGGAAAAAATCCGCGACCTGAAGCCCGATGCGGTCGTCATCAACTTCCCCGCCGTCGCCACGCCGACGGATGAAGAACGCGCCGCCTTCGCGCGCCGTCCTGCCGTGCGCGCCGCCATCCTGCTCGCCGAAACCGGCCGCCTCGACAGTTTCGAGCGCTTCTGCTTCGCCATCGACGACACGCTGGAAACGCCCGCCGAACATCAGATGCTGTTCGACATCTCGGCCGGCTATCTCGAAATGCGCGCCGCCGTGCGTGGCGCGAAAGCCGGTCTCGGCCGCGGCCTCGTCGCGCCGGATGCCGTCTTCCCGATCCTGCCGCTGCCGTCCTCGCCGCGTTCCAGCTCCGCCGAACCCGCGATGGTGCTCGCGCTCTCCCGCCAGGAAAGCGAGTTCAACCACCGCGCCATCTCCAGCGCCGACGCACGCGGCCTCATGCAGATGATCCCGCGCTATGCGCAGGCCGAAGCGAAGATGGTCGGCTTGCCCTTCCGCCAGAGCTGGCTCACCGACGATCCGCAATACAACCTGCGCCTCGGCCGTGGCTTCCTCGATGATCTCGTCGACGATTTCGGCGGCTCCTACATCCTCGCCGCCGCCGCCTACAACGCCGGCCCCAGCCGCGCCCGCCAGTGGATCCGCGACTTCGGCGACCCCCGCGCCGGAACCGACCCCGTCGACTGGATCGAAAGCATCCCCTTCTCCGAGACCCGCAACTACGTCCAGCGCGTCCTCGAAAACACCCAAGTCTACCGCCACCGCCTCACCGGCCAACCCGCCACCATCCGGCTGAGCGAAGACCTGCACAGGGGCAGGCCGAACTAACTCCGGACCGACGGGCAGCTGCCGCCCTCCCTACCGAGAGCCCCCTCCGTCACGCGACGAAGACGTCGCGCGCCACCTCCCCCACTTGCGTTGCAAGTGAGGGAGGCAAGCACCGGCGCCTCTTGC
>JAOATF010000189.1 GCA_030158285.1 Hyphomonadaceae bacterium | reverse complement strand
GGCGTTATTGCCCTCGGTTATGGCCTGTTCACGACCCAGAAGTTGATGGCCCTGCCGACCGGCACCGCAAGGATGCAGGAAATCGCCAAAGCCATTCAGGAAGGCGCCAACGCCTTCCTCAACCGCCAGTACCGCACGATCGGCATGATCGGCGTTGTCGTGGCCGTTCTGGTCGCCATTTTCTTCCGCAACTGGCAGGCGCCGGTTGGCTTCATCATCGGCGCGGTTCTCTCGGGCGCGGCCGGCTATATCGGCATGAAGATTTCGGTGCAGGCCAACGTCCGCACCACTGAGGCGTCCTCCAAGGGCCTGGCCCAGGGCCTCAGCGTCGCGTTCCAGTCGGGCGCCGTCACGGGCATGCTCGTCGTCGGTCTCGCGATCATCGGCCTCGGTGGCTATTACATGCTGCTCACGGGCGGCACGGGTGTCATCGTCGCTGGCGACCGCACGGTCATCGACGCGATGGTTTCGCTCGGCCTCGGCGCTTCGCTGATCTCCATCTTCGCCCGTCTCGGCGGCGGCATCTTCACCAAGGGCGCCGACGTCGGCGGCGACATGGTGGGCAAGGTCGAAGCCGGCATTCCGGAAGATGATCCGCGCAACCCCGCCACCATCGCTGACAACGTCGGCGACAACGTCGGCGACTGCGCCGGCATGGCGGCCGACCTGTTCGAAACCTACGCGGTGACCATCGTCGCCACCATGGTTCTCGCCTCCATCTCCTTCGCCGGCGCCAACCAGGCCGGCATGATGCTGCTGCCGCTGCTCATCGCGGGCGTCTGCATCTTCACCTCGATCATCGGCACGTTCTTCGTCCGCCTGTCGAAAGACTCGCGCAACGTGATGGGCGCTCTCTACAAGGGCTTCATCGCTTCCACCGTTCTCTCTGTTCCGGCGCTCTACGGCGCGCTCTACCTCGCGCTCGGCGATCCGATGACCCAGGCGGTCACCATGTCCGACACGATGGGCACGCCCATCCCGGTCATGAACCTGTTCTGGTGCGGTGTTGCCGGCCTCGTCGTTACGGGCCTCATCATCTGGATCACGGAATACTACACCGGCGTCGGCTATCGTCCGGTCCGCTCGATCGCGCAGGCCTCGGTCTCCGGTCACGGCACGAACGTGATCCAGGGTCTCGCCGTCTCGCTCGAAGCGTGCGCGGTTCCGGCCCTGATCATCATCGGCGGCATCATCTTCACCTACACGATGGGCGGCCTCATCGGCATCGGCATCGCCGTCACCACGATGCTGGCGCTCGCCGGCATGGTCGTGGCGCTCGACGCCTTCGGCCCGGTCACCGACAACGCCGGCGGCATCGCCGAAATGTCGGGCCTCGATGACTCGGTCCGTGAAACCACCGACACGCTCGACGCCGTCGGCAACACCACGAAAGCCGTCACCAAGGGCTACGCGATCGGCTCCGCCGGTCTCGGTGCGCTGGTGCTGTTCGCTGCCTTCACGACCGACCTGGAGTTCTTCTCGCAGAACGCGCCCGTGGGCTCGCTGCTTGCGGGCGTCCAGGCTGACTTCTCGCTGTCCAACCCCTACGTCGTCGTCGGCCTCCTGTTCGGTGGCCTGCTGCCGTTCCTGTTCGGCGGCATGTCGATGATGGCGGTCGGTCGCGCTGCGCAGTCGGTGGTCGAAGAAGTCCGCCGTCAGTTCCGCGAGATCAAAGGCATCATGGACTACTCGGCCAAGCCGGATTACGGCCGCGCCGTGGACATGCTGACCAAGGCCGCGATCAAGGAAATGATCGTTCCGTCGCTGCTGCCGGTCCTCTCGCCGATCGCGCTGTTCCTCGTCATCTGGGGTATCGGCGCGGCCATCGGCCTCGACCAGCCCGCCGCCATCGGCCAGGCCCTCTCGGCCCTCGGCGCGATGCTGCTGGGCGTGATCGTCACCGGCCTCTTCGTCGCCATCTCGATGACCTCGGGCGGCGGCGCGTGGGACAACGCCAAGAAGTCGTTCGAGGACGGCTTCCGCGACAAGGACGGCGTCGTTCACAAGAAGGGTTCGGACGCCCACAAGGCCTCCGTCACCGGCGACACCGTCGGCGACCCCTACAAGGACACGGCCGGCCCGGCCGTGAACCCGATGATCAAGATCACCAACATCATCGCGCTGCTGATGCTCGCGGCGATGGCCGGCGGCGCCCACTAGCCTGAGCTGATCTCGAAAATGCAACGGGCCCCGGAGCAATCCGGGGCCCGTTTGTTTTTGGGCTGGCCTAACCGGCGCTGCCAGAGGCGAGGTGATCGCCAAGGAGATAGGGCCAGACAAACAAGCCGAACAGCCCGGCCCAGAAGCCTAGCTTCGCGTAGCCGATCGTGAACAACCAGCCGATGAACCAGATCAGGCCCAGCCCGCCATGCTGCTGGATGTGAATGCGCCTTGGGACGTCCGTCATCGCAGTGTCTCCTGAACATGAAGCCTGAGCGTCGATCCTCGCGCGGGCTTTGACTGTGGTCAAAATGCGGACTTTCCGCTGCTGACACCCCCCTGTCAGCACGCCCATGCGCCTATGAGCGCGTCAGGTTGCGGAGCTACGCCATGCATCTTGTCCGCTATCACGTCGCCGTCTCGCTCGACGGCTTCATCGCCCCGCCAGACGGCAGCGCCGCCTGGCTGGAGCCCTATGGCAAGGTCGCCATGGGTTTCATCGGCCCGTGGATGCAGCAGATCGGCGGCATCGTCGTCGGCCGCGCCACCTACGACCAGGCGATCGGCATGGGTGGCTGGATGTGGGGCAAGACGCCCGCGCTGGTGATGACCTCACGCCCCGTCTCAAAAGGCCCGCAGACGATCGACACGCACAGCGGCGATCCCGCCACGGGCCTCGCCCGCCTGCGCAAGCGCATGACCGAGCAGGACCTCGATACGGACATCTGGCTGTTCGGCGGCGGCGTCACCGCCGGCCTGTTCCTGAAACACAACCTCATCGATCTCGTCGAACTGGCCGTCGTGCCGGTAGCGCTGGGCAAGGGCAGGCCGTTGTTCGCCGACACCGAAACCCAGCTCACCTTCGAACACGCCGCAGCCCAGCCCATCGGCATGGGCGTCGTCGTCAGCAGCTACCGGCGTGTGCTGCCGGCGGTCACTCGCCGCCGTACTGGATCTCGTTCCTGACCTTGTAGCCCGTGATCGGGAAGTCGGTGAAATAGCCGTCGATGCCCAGCGCGATGAAGCGCCTCATCGCGACTTCAACAGCCTCGCCCTTCACCGGCGGCGCATCATCGCGGAACGTCCACGGATGCACCTTGATGCCCTTGGCGTGCGCCGCCTCGACAATGCCGGTCGATTTGCCATCGGCGCCGATCAGCATGTTGAGGTTCGGCCCCAGCCCCTGCCAGAACGGCGCGCCGGGCTTGGCCATCGCGGCGTCATAGCCCGCCTTGTCCGCCACCAGCATCACGACCGGCAGCTCAGTCATGCCGTCGATCTTCTGGACGAAATCCGGCTCGAATGACTGGATGAACACGGGCGATCCCGCGCCATCCATGCCGTGCTTCTTCAGCGTGGCGAGGATTTTCTCCGCCACGTCGGGATGACCCACCGACGCAAAGTAAGCCGGCGACTTGGCTTCCGGGTAGACGCACACCTGCTTGCTCGCCACCGTCACACGCGACTTCGCGAGGTCCAGCACCTCGTCAAAGGTCGGGATCTTGTAGAGCCCGTCGAACACTTTCGGCCGCCCCGGGAAGGGCTGAACAGCGCGCAGTGTCCGGATCTCGGCCAGCGTGAAATCCGACACCCACCAGTCATCGCGCCCTTCATATTCCGGATCTGTCGAGCGCCGCTTGCGCTTGGCGAATTCCGGCTTGCTCGCGACATTGGTCGTGCTCGACAGGTAAGTGTCGTGGCGGACAACCAGCGCGCCGTCCTTGGTGAGAACCAGATCCGGCTCGATGCAGTCCGCGCCATCATTGAGCGCGCGCTGATACGCTTCCAGCGTATGCTCGGGCAGGGCGCCCGATGCGCCGCGATGGCCGATGACGATCGGCTTCTCGCGCCCCAGTGTCGGATACATCCATCCGCCCGTTGCTCCGCTGGATGATCCGCTGTCGAGCGAACCGCAGTTCGCGAGCGCCAGAGCCGGGGCCAGAATGAGAGTCGTCAGAATGCGCTTGTTCATCATGGGACAGGACCATGCTCATGTGACGCTGCAATGTCGAGAGGGCGGGCGCTCTGGAAATCACACGCCGGCGCGCCAGCGGGCCCGCAGGTTCGCTTCCAGCGAATTGACACGCGAGGTCCGCGGCGGCGGCTTTTTGGTCCTTAGCCGTGCGCGATAGTCCCGCGGCGCCTCGCCAAACCACCTCTTGCAGCTGCGGGACAAGGCCGAGAGATCTGCATACCCGAGCATCTCGGCAATCTGGCTCAGCGGAATCGAGGATTGAGCAAGCAGCACCTCCGCCTTCGCCTTGCGTGCTTCGTCCTTGATCTTCTCGAAGTTCGCGCCTTCCTCTTTCAGTCTTCGCTGCAACGTCCGCGGGTGCAGCCCGAGCTCGCTCGCCGCGCGTTCTGGCGTGAACGTGTCGTTGGCCAGCATCCGGTGCGCCATCTCCGTCACGCTTTGCGAGAACTTCTTGCCCTTCGCTTCCGCTTTCTCGACCAGATAGGTCTGGGCCATCTCGCGCATCCTGTCCGACCGGCCAGGGCGCAGGGAGTCCAGCAGGTCTCCGTCGACTGCGATGCCCATGGTCGGTTGGTTGAACCTGGGGGTGATCCCGAAGACCTTTCGATACGCGGTGATGGTCGCCACGGGCGCATGTGGGAGCCAGACCTCCTGCGGCCGGTATTTTTCCCCACCGACATCCTGCAGTGTCCTGTGCGTGATCGACAGGATGCGTTCGTCATACTGCTCGCGCCGCGGCATCGCGCTCATGTTGACCTGCGATGACACCAATTCGAGGTTCGATCCCGGCAGGGGTGTCAACGTGACCGTCAACGCTGTGTTGTGAAGATGCGTGAACTCGGCGGCGACCTCGATTGCGCGCCGTGTGGTCTCGGCGTTGTTCATGGCGATCCACAACGGCCCCAGCATGGCGCTGCCTTGCATCTGGCCCAGCACGAGTCCAAAATCCTTCCGCTTCAGCCGGTCAGCCGCGATGGCGAGCGTGTCGGCCAACAGACGGATCGGCAGGAAGCGCTCGGGATTGACCAGCATCTCCGCATCGACATGCGCGGCCGCGAGTATCTGTGTGGGATTGCCGCCCATGCTGGCGGCGAGTTCTGAAAAGCCGCCCCAGGCGCTCGCCCGGGTGACTTCCTTCACGCCAGTTGCAACCTGCCGGGTCATGGTGGCGCCACGCTCAGGCCGCCGAACGGGCAAGGAAGATTGTCGACAGAATCTGTTCGCGCCTCATGAGCATGATCCATGCTGATGCGAGGCCAACTTGTCGAGAGCGTCGTGTGACCGCGCGATTTCCGCGCGCGTCAAACTTCCGCCCGCCGCCGGGCGCGCAGGCTCGCCTCGAATGAATTGACGCGTGAAACGCGCGGCGCCAGCTGTTCATTCCGGCGCGTCGACAGCCGCACGCGATAATGGCGTGGCGCCTCGCCAAACCAGCGGCGGCAAACACGGGTGAAGGCCGATGAGTCGGCATAACCAAGAATGTCCGCAATCTGGGTCAATGGTAGGGCGGGCTGTGACAGCAGCGTTTCCGCCCATTCGCGGCGCGTCTCGTCCTTGATCTTTTCGAAGCTCGACCCTTCTTCTTTCAGCCGCCGCTGCAGCGTGCGCGCATGCAGGCCAAGCGCGCCCGCCGCCTGCTCAGGCGTGAACTCGCCACCGATCAGAAGCCCGCGCGCCATGCTGGCCACGCTCTGCGAGTAGGTCTTCTCGTTCGGCCGGGCGAGACGCATCAGCAACGCTTCCGCCGTTTCGCGCAGCTGCGCCGAGGCGCCGGGCCGCCAGACGTCCAGCTGGCTGCGTTCGATGGTGATGCCCATGGATCGCTGGCTGAACTTCGGTGTCACGCCGAACACCTTGCGATAGGCCGCCATCGGCGACAGCGGCGCATGCGTGAACGTCACCTCCACCGGCACGTAGGTCTTGCCCACCAGCTGCTTCAGCACACGATGCACGGTGGACAGCATGCGCTCGTCATTCTGTTCGCTGGCCGTGTCATCGCTGAGCTGTGCACGACACGACAGAAGGTCGCATGACGTGCGCGGAATGCGCGACAAGGTGAGTATGGCCGTCGGATTGTGGATGTGCAGGAAGCGCGACGCCACGGTCACGCCCTCGCGCGGTGTTGTGGCGTTGGCGATGGCGATCGACAGCGCGCCAAGCACCGATGTGGTTTGCCGTTGCCCCATCAGCAAGCCGAAGTCCTTGCGACGCAGGCGCTCTGCAGCGATCGTCTGGCATGCGATGAATTTCTTCATCGGCATGTAGAGGTCCGGATTGGCCAGCATGCGCCGGTCGACACCGGCTTCCGCCAGAATCGAATCGGCATCCCCGCCGAGCTCCGTGACGAGTTCGGCAAAGCCGGCCCAGGCGCTGGCGCGAATGATGTCCTTCATGCTCGCAAACCTGCCATGCTCGCAAACCTGCGGCCGGATGCCGCCAGCCATGTCATCGTATTGTCGTGAAATGACAAGTCCGTGTCGGGCGCGGAAAAGCGCGGGACCGCGGGATGCCTTACATGGGGTGCCAGTCGCCCGAAGGAAGACCCCCCCTGCAAACCGCAACTTCCAAGGCTAGGCCGAGTCCCCGCGTCCTCATCGTGGATGACGCGGGCGGCATGCGCGCCTATCTCCGTATCATTCTTTCCGCCGCCGGGTTCGACTGCCACGAGGCCGCCGATGGCGCGGAGGGCTTCGACCAGGTGATGAAGGGCGCTTTCGACCTGGTGGTCACCGATCTCGATATGCCGGAGATGGACGGCTTTGCCCTGCTGTCGGCGATCAGTCTGCTGCCGGTCTCCCGGGGCCGTCCGCCCGTCATCGTCGTGTCCGGGCTGCTGGACGAAACCCTCGCGGAAAGGCGGCCAGAACTTCGTTCCGCGGTCGCGCTGCTGGCCAAGCCGGTCCAGCCGGCGGATCTCCTGAAAGCCGTCGCCCGGGCCATGGGCATTCGCGCCCAGCTAGGCTGACAGGCGCCCCGGATTCTTGACGGAACCGGCCCAAAAGAGCATCTGGGCCGCTCATGAAAAAGCTGGTCGCCTTCCTCAACAACATGGATGCGCAGGTCTGGCGCACCGTCTGGGTGTCGCTGGCCCTGCTGGCGGGCGTCATTGCGATCATCGTGCTCGCGACCGTGACCGGCTTTGCCGACCATATGGACGAAGAGCTGATGTCGCTGCGCGAGGGGCCGTGGGGCCTTCCCATGGTCATCCTGCTCTTCATGATCACCAGCTTCCTCGGCGCCCCGCAATTCGCCCTGTTCGGCGTCTGCGTCGTCACCTTCGGCACACTGCTGGGCAGCGCCTACGCCATGATCGGCACTGTGGTGTCGGCGTGGATCCACTTCTTCATCGGGCGTTTCGGCGGCGCAGACCTTGTTCGCCGCTATGGCGGCGACACCATGAACCGCCTGTCACGCTTCATCGGCCGCAATGATTTCCTCGCCAGCCTGATTGTGCGGTCCGTGCCCACGGCGCCCGCCGTGGTGGTCAACATGGCCTTCGGCGCCAGCCAGGCGAATTTCTGGCGCTACACCGCCGGCGTCATCGTGGGCTCGATCCCAAAGATCGTGATTGTCGGCCTGCTGGGCCAGTCGGTCATCTCCGCCATGGGCGGGGGGCTGATGCTGGCCATCGGCCTCGTCATCACCGTGGTCGCCGTCTGGATCTCCGTCGCGCTCGCCGCCCGCCGCGCGGTGAGGGGAGAGCCCGACTTGCAGAAGCCGACAGACGCGGCCCCCCCGGCCACCGACAACGCTTCGCCCTGAAGCAGCAAATGATGCGGGCGCAAAATGGTCGCCAAAACGCGTCCGGCGGGGGCGATCTGCCTTTTTCAGTGTCGGGTCGGGGCTGGATTTCCTGCCGCTTGACGTAACGCGCCGGTCAAATCATAGAACAATCATGCGCAAACAGGGGCTAGCCCTTCTTCTTTCCCTGCCGGGGCTGCTTAGCAGCCCCTGGGCGCGTTCGTGATC
>JAOATF010000188.1 GCA_030158285.1 Hyphomonadaceae bacterium | reverse complement strand
ACACCTTTAGTGGCTTGGCCTCCCCAGCCATCGCCTGCCCCTGCGACCTCTACTCTGTCGGGGGCAATCTAGAGCGGTAAGACGCGGCTTGGAAGACCACTCGCCCAGTCGTGCATGCATGCGGATTCTCGGGCTTCAGGGCAGTTTCAGCGGCCCGTCGAGCTGGTCCTTGCTCCACCGGCCGGCCTGGATCACCACGCCGTCCGCGCTCCAGACGACGCCCTGTCCGTGGCGCTGCCCGTTGAGCATCTCGCCTTCATACTTCTGGCCGTTGGAATAGGTCAGCACGCCGCGCGACGTACCGCTGCCGCCAGCGCCCATGCCGGAGAAGACATCTCCGCTGCGCCAGTAGAACACGCCGAGCCCGCCAGCCGCATCGTTCGCGTGCTCGCCTTCATAGCGCTGCGCCTTGGCGCTGGCATTGCCCGCATTGTCCGCGAACTCGTAGACGCCGACGCCAACCGCCTGCCCGTTGCGCAGCTCGCCGCGATAGCGGTCGCCCGCGTTCACGCCGGCGCCGCGCGTGCGCACGCCCAACCCGTTCGGCGCGCCATTGGCAATCTGTGCGTCATACTTGTCGCCATTGGGGCTCTGGATACTGCGCGCATCAGCGAGATCGGCCGCCTCCGTCGCCGCGCGCCGCGCCGCCGCCGCCTTGAGATTGGCGGAGCCTTGCGCCCCACGCGCCGCGTCCACGGCCGTGCGAAGTTCCGGCGGCAACTGCTCAAGACCGTACGCCGGACGATCAAGCCGCGTCACGGCCGCACGCGCCGCCGACGCCTGCGCGCCGTTGGGCCACGCGTCCAGATAGGTGCGATAGGCAGACAGCGTCCCGGCCTTGTCAGCCGCTTCCCACGCATTCGCTTCCGCGATGCGCTGCTGCTGTGTCGCCGCCAGCGCGTCCGCATTCGGCCCTTCATCGACGACGACAGCCTCGCTCGCCGCAAGACTCGCGGCCTGCGCCTGCGCAACCCGCCGCTTGTCCGCCTCGATGGCCGCCGCCACCTCGACGCTGGCAACCGATTGCGGACCCGCATGCCGCACGGCCTCTGCAAAGCTGCGAAGCTCGCGCGGGGATGCCGTCGACAGCGATGGCGCATTCTTCTTCGCCGAAGACGCAAACTTCTTCATCGCCGCAACTGTCGCATCGCCACTGCGGCCATCCACCGCGCCGCCATAGAGATCAATTTCGGCAAGCCCGCGCTGGATTTCCTCGATGGCCTGTTGCCGCTCGACGCCCAGCGCCGTCAGCCGCTCCTGCGCCACCGTCACCATCATGCCGGGTGCAGCGCCTTCCGCCGGAAAGCGCTTGAGATAACCCTGATACGCCGCTTCACTATCGGATGTAACGGCTGTCACCCACGCCTGCGCATCCAGCACGCGCAAGGCGGAACGCGCCGCCTCGCCCTGGGTTGTCCTGGGGAATTCCGTCACGAAGTCGCGCAAGGCTTCGGGGTTCTTGCGGTTCACGCGCGCCCACGTCTTGTTCGCCTCTTCGCTGTCGACGAACACCGGCGTTGCTGGCTCGCCATTCGCGATCCTGGCCTCGGGCACGCGCCGCGCCACCATCGCCACGGGCTCGACGGTCTCGTTGCTGCCCGCACGCCAGCCAAACGGATCGCCGAGCCACAGACCGACGCCCGACACGATCAGCAATCCCGCCGCCGCAATCGGCCCCCACGTCGCGCCGCGTCGCGTCTCGCCATAGGAGACATTGGCCGACATCCGCTGCGGCTCCGAAAGATCACGCATGGGGTCGGACAGGGGCGGTGAGTAAGGCCGCTCCGGCGCGCGATAGACCGGCTCCGGCGGCGAGGGGCGATAGGGCGGCGGCTCTGCCTGGCGATAGGTCGAATCCGCCATCCGGTAACCCGTCTCGGGCGGCTGGTACTGCTGCACCGGCTCGGGCGGCAACGGCCTGTATGCCGGTTCGGGCGGCGGCATCGGCGCGGGCGGCGCTCGATACTCCGGCTCGGCAAACTCCGGCGCCGTCGCCAGGTTGCGATAGCTGTTGTCGCGCACGGGCGACGACAATGTCATCTCCGGGCGCTGGGTCATCTCCGGGCGCTGGGTCATCTCCGGGCGCTGTTGCGGAGGCGGCGGCGCCATTGGCTGCGGAGCAGGCCGAAGCGGCGCCTGATGTGGCGGAGACGACAGCGTCATCTCGGGTCGCGGCGGAGGCGGCGGCGCGGGCGGCGGCGGCAGTGGCCGGTACTCGGGTTGTGGCGCGCGCTGGGCCTGCTGCGGCAGCGGGGAGGAGAAGGACGGTATCGGGCGCTGTTGAAGGGGCGGCGGCTGCAAGGGCGGCGGCGCGGCCTCGACAGGCGCACCCTTTTTCTTACCGGCTTGAATCGGCTGGGCCGCCTTCGGTTCGCCCACGGCGCGGCGCAGCGCGAGGATCAGCTTCCGCCAGTTGGGGTCATCATAGGCGCCATGCCATTGCGACAGATCGATAAGCTCGACCTGATCGAACGGCCGCGGCGGCGTGCCCGGATCGATCCGCACCTGGATGAGCTTGTTCTTGTAGAGCCCGCTCACAGCTTCCGATCGCACGATCTCCGATCGCCGCGCGTGTTCCGACCACACGGCGACAATAGCCCCGGCGCCGTTCATCTTCGAATCGGTGACGGAGGCATCGTCTGCGCCGGGATCGCCCGGATTCATCCAGACGGCCCAGCCTTCATAAGCCAGCATGTCAGCAAACAAACGTAGCCGGTCGCGATCTTCGCGGGCGTACGCGATATAGACGTCTGTCATGGCCGCCCCTCTGGGCCGCCCCCTGCCAGTCCTTCCTAGCAGGCTCGTCATGCGTTGTGGAGATGCGACGACGTGAACTTCGTCGCGCGCTCACAAGATGAACGACGATTCCGGCGCTGTTCATGTTGGACAGCGTGATCATCGCAAGCGTCTCTCTAGCGAAACGATCTCGCCGCGCGCGGACCTTGTCAGTCCTGCTTCGTCTCGCCGGTCTTTTCGCCCGGGAAGAACACGGAGATCCGCGTGCCGCCATCGACGCGGCTTTCGATCGTCAGCTTGCCGCCGTGCAGTTCCGCAAACGCGCGCACGACCGAAAGGCCAAGGCCCGCGCCCTTCTGCTTCTTGCCGGCCTCGCCCTGTTCAAACGCACGCGACAGCTTCTCGAAGTCTTCGGGGCTGATCCCGACGCCGGTGTCCGCAACCACCAGCCGCGATCCGCCGGGAACTTCCTCGGCGATCACCGCCACGGCGCCATCGGCGGGCGTGAACTTCAGCGCGTTGGAAATCAGGTTGAGCGCGATCTGGCGGACGGCCTTGGAGTCGGCGAACGCCTCGGCATCGTCCTGTCCGGCGACATGCAGGTCGATTCCCTTGCGCGTCGCCTCGTCCGCCATGAACCGCACGGCCTCGTCGGCGAGGTCGGTCAGGCTGACGGGTTCCGGCATGATCTCGTACTTGCCGGACTCCAGCCGTGCGAGGTCGAGCACGTCGTCCACCACGAGCGTCAGGTTCCGTCCGCCCTCGTGGATGAGTTCCGAATACTCCTGATAGCGATCAGGCAGCGGGCCGAAGATGCCGTTCCGCATCATGTCCGCGAAGCCGATGATGGCGTTCAGCGGCGTCCGCAGCTCATGGCTGGTCTGGGCAAAGAATGTCGTGCGCCGCTCCAGCTTGTCCTGGGCGGCGGCCGCCTCGGCCTGCGCCGCCGCGATGGACGCCGCCGCCGACTTCAGCCGCGTCTCCATCTCCTTGATCCTGATCTCGGCGATCCTTCCGTTCGCGTCAGGTTTCGCCGTTGCAACGACCGGTTGCGCCCGCCGCATTGCCCACGTCACCGCCAGAACGGCCATCTGCACCACCCCGGCAACGCCGTATCCGGTGGTCAGCGCCATGCTGTCGATCCGGTGCATCCAGCCGCCGCCGGACCCCGCCATCATGGCGACACCCACCCCGAGCATCGCAAAACCGGCGATTTCCAGAATTAACGTTTTCCTACCCGACAGCCAGGCCAGTCCGATCGCCACGCCAAAAAGCGCCAGAAGGGCGGTCGCGCCCCCCGTACTGGCTGCCCCTGCCGTAGCGAAAGCGATCCAGAGCGCCGACTCAACCTCGGTCGCCTGAGCTTCGGCCACCGATCCGCGCATGAACATTCCAACCAGAACCGGCAGGACGGCGCAGCCATACGCCCCAGCCGTGAGCCAGAATGGCACGCCAAGCGCGAGGCCAAAGGACGCGGCAATTGCCGAAAGTCCCAGCCAAATGAGTCCCGGGCCGTTCATCCGCGGCAATCCATCTGGTTTTGACTGCTTGAAGCCTGCAGTTGCATCGAGCATCCTAACTGCGCATCAACGAATTCGGCGACAATCTGTTTTTGAAAGCACATTGCGGGCCGCGTCTGTTAAGCTTCAGCAGTATCCCGCGACCCTTGCGAATTCAGTCGGAGGTTCCATTGCGTACCCGGACCAAGTTCTGCGCCCTTGTGGCCATCCTCGCTATCGCCGCTCCCATCGCTGTCAGCCAGGCGCCAACCACGCCAGCCCCAGCCGCAACGTCCAACGGACGTCTGCTCCCCACAACCGCCGCCGCCTATGCCGACTATCAGGGCAAGGTGACGGCCGTGATGTCGAACAAGTTCGGCAGCGCGAAAGAACTCGACAACGCGCTCGATACCTTCGGCGCCCCGAACATCGACCAGCTCTCCTCGTCCTGGGTTTCCTACTCCGGCATCCTCGCCGCGCAGAACCCGGAGTTCGTCAAGGAAGTCCGCAACATCGACCAGTACTATGGTCGCGAGCGCCTGATGCTCGGCCTGCAGCGTGACCTTGGCTACGCCAAGACGCTGAAGGGCGGGGCCGATGCGATGCAGACGGTTCTCGCCGCCAACTCGCGCGACGCCGCCCGCGTCTCCAGCGCCGGCGCTTTCGTTCGCGAACAGTCCTACACGCTCCAGAAAGTCACCTGGGGCAAGGAGGACATGCGGAAGAAGAAAGACGGCGTTGTCTCCACGCTCCGGTCTTCCAGCAAGAACACCCGCACCGTGGACGACGCCGTGCAAAAACTCTTCGCCGGCCCGGACCTCAACGCGATGCTGGCGTCCTTCGCCGCTTCACCCACCGGAAGCGAAACCCTCTGGGACAAAGTGCAGGTCTTCACGGCCAGCGCCCCGGGCAAGGCCTTCTCCAGCGTCGCCCCGGTCACCGTGGCGCAGAACCAGCTGACTGTCGTCCCGGAATTCCAGGGCACCGTGAACCGCATGGTCACGCTGGCCGCGCTCCACGCCATCGACGCCGACCAGTCGAGCGCCGATCAGGTGAAAGCCACCATGGCCGACCCGACCACGACGCAGTGCCTCGAAGCGGCGCAGATGGAAATGTTCGGCTGCCTCTCGGCCGTCGCCTCCCGCTCCGACCAGGCGTTCTGCCTCGCCCGCTACGGCCTCCGCGTCAGCGGTGAGAAACAGCGTTCGATCGCTGGCTGCGTCACCGAGATCGCCAACTAACCTGAAACCGTAGTCCACGGATCAACCGCCCCGGCCAAAAGCCGGGGCGGTTTGCTTTTGGAAACCACACTGCTGACATTACCTGTCACTGCCCCCATGTTAGACCGCGCCATGGTCAAGCCGCTGCCCCCGCTAAACGCCATCCGCGCCTTCGAGGTCGCCTCGCGCCATCTCAACCTCTCACGCGCCGCCGAAGAGCTTGGCGTCACGCAAGGCGCCATCTCCAAACAGGTGATCGCGCTCGAGGAATTCATCGGCGTCCAGCTGTTCCTGCGCGAGCCCGGTGGCCTCCAGCTCACGCATGAAGGCGGCAACCTGAAGGAAGCCATCGCGCCCGCCTTCACCACGCTGGCCGAAGCGTTCAGCCGCTATGGCCGCCGCCCGCCGCGCTCCAGCACCATCCGCATCTCCACTGTCGCCTCCTTCGCCTCGCAGTTCCTCGTGCCGCGCCTGTCGCGCTTCCGCGACCGCTTCCCCGGCTACGATCTCGAATTCCTCACCTCCATCCGCCTCGTCGATCTCTCGCGCGAGGAATTCGACATCGCCGTCCGCTACGGCCCCGGCGGCTGGGATGGGGTGATCTCGACCCAGCTTTCCGGCGGCCGCCTGCTGCCCGTCTGCTCGCCCGGCGTGTTCGAACGCGCCGGCGGCGACATCACGCGCCTCCTTGCAGACAACCGCCGCATCCAGTCCTCCGCCGCCAATGAATGGCGACCTTGGGCCGAGGAAGCCAATCTCCCGATAAGCGCTGTGACTCCCACCTTCGTGATGGAAGAATTCACCGTCGCGCTCGCTGGCGTCATGTCCGGCGAAGGCCTCGCCCTCTCGCCCGACGTGCTGGTGATGGACCGCCTCGCCCGCGGCGACGTCGTGCAGTTCTCACCCGTCACCGTGAAGACCGGCTACGCCTACCACATCGTCCACGCTCCCAACGCCCTCCGCCGCCCGATCATCGCGGAAGTCTGCGCGTGGCTGAAAGAGCAGGCCGGCGGGGTGAGCTAAACCACCACAAGGTCACTCTCGGGTAAGCGAAGCGCATTCCGAGGGTCTCGGTTGTCTCCTGTGCGGGACAGCTGGCAGTTCCTACGAGGCCGTCAACCGAGATTCCCGGGACAAGCCCGGGAATAACCCCGTCGCGCCGCCCCTGTCTCCACCCCACACCTTTCAACCCACGCGCTGAAATTCCCCTCCATGACTTTTGCTCATGGTCCCTGCGCGTCCTTCTCGATTCCGCGACTCCCCCGCCTCGGGCATTACCGTCCCGGGTCCGCACAAAGACGGGCCGGTACAAACGAGGACGTCTCCCCATGATCACCAACCTCCGCCTCTACGCCGCACCAGTTGCGTTGCTGCTGATGGCCACCGGCCTTGCCATTCCTCGCGCAAGCGCCGACCCCGCCAATCAACCCAACCGATCAGCCCTAGCGTCGTGATCCCGGCCAATGGCGCCTGGAATTCTGCGGAAGCGGCATTCCTTCGGGCACGGTACAGCTATTGAGCATGCGGCTGACGGCGTTGACGCAGCTCGTTGCCCGCAGACCTAACAAGCCGAGCCTGTTCGGGATTTTCGCTCTCTCCCGTTGCAATGTCCTCCAAGACTGCGTCCGTCAAATTGGGAATCAAAATGCTCATCCACCGCGAAGCAATCTCGTCCTCGCGACCGAGCCAGTTCAGCATATTCCGAGCACGCTGGATCGAGATTGAATGTCGGTCATCAACGAGCAGCTTTACGCCAGATTCAGCGTGTGAATCATTGGCGGCCCACCACTGCGCTGCTTGAAGGACCACATCCTGCTGATCCATCATCATTAGAACAGCGGTCGCGAATTCGTCGGCGGTATCCTCGTTGTCATAGCCCGGATAGTGCCAAAGGTTGAGAAGGCTGTGGCCGACCTCGTGATAGAAAATGAAGAGTTCTGCCGCTGGCACGCCCTTGCGCTGCACATCATCGAACAATTCCGTACACATGGTAATATTGGGATTTGAAAAGGCGTTCGACTGCCCGCACGACTGAACATGGATATCGAAGTCTGGAAAAATGAAAGCCTGCTTCAGGGCCTCATATCGTCCTTCGTACACACTCCTGAAGAGTGCTCCTCTGCTATTCGGCGCCGTCACGCTTCGTTCAGCACGTACGGTCATATCTCGCCCAAACAAGTTGGACCTGTTGTCGAGCACCAGATAGTAGATGCTCGTCGCTGGCGCGTTGAAAATATACGAACCCTGCTGCCTGATCTGCGGCGAAGCTCCTTCCCAAGTATTGAACTCCTGACCAGCCTTCAACAGCTGAAAATTGTTGAGATCGACTAGCCAAGTTTGAATGGTGCTATCCAAGCCTCCGGCAACTTGAATTTGGATCCGCACTTGTGCGCCAGCTTTGAGCGCCAGGGTAAAGTATGAATACGAGCTGCCTTCGACGCGTAGGCGTTGATCAATTACCGCCTCCGACACGGTTTCTGTTGGAGCGACGATCACAACGGCATTCGCCAGCGGCACGCTGAAAAGCAGGACGCTGGCAATGGTCCAAAGCCGCAGCATACCCAACAAGCGTCCAAAACGGATCGGTAACTTCATCTTGTCCCCCAACAGGCCAGAACTTCATAGACGAACGCAAACGTAGGCTGCGATCTATCACTTAATGCCCGACTAACCTGCTTCGGCACGTTGGACGACGCCATTTCTGGCCCAAGCTTCTTCAGTCGTGAAAATTACGCCTTCCAACGGATTGCCCTTACCGTCGCGTCGGGCCATCTCCCCTCCCATGACCGTTGCCGAGCAAGCTGCATCCCTGCGCGAGGACTTCGCCTTCCTGGACGACTGGGAAGCGCGCTTCCAGCATCTGATCGATCTCGGCAAGGCGCTGCCGCCGCTCAAGCCGGACGAATATTCCGACGACAACAAAGTGCGCGGATGCTCCAGCCAGGTCTGGCTCGTCGCCGAACCATCGCCCACCGCACCCGGCGCCCTCCGCTTCCGCGGCGGATCAGACGCGATGATCGTCGCCGGCCTCGTCGCCATGCTGCTGCACCTCTTCTCGGACCGGCACCCCGCCGACATCCTCGCCTTCGATGCGCCCGCCTTCTTCCGCGAGATCGGCATCGCCGACGCCCTCACCCCGCAACGCTCGAACGGCCTCGCCTCGATGCTCCAGCGCATCCGCGCACATGCGGGCGGTGCTTAAACCGCGCACGTGGAGAGAAGACCCCCTCCTGACCTCCCCCTTTCAGGGGGAGGGACCAACGTTGCACCACCGTCCTTCAATGCAGGGTAAGTTTGTGAAGCAGGGTTCCTCCCCCTGAAAGGGGGAGGTCAGGAGGGGGTCACTCTCTCAATAGTCACAGCCACCCGTCACCCCGCATCATAAGCCGCCGCCAGCCTCTCCAACGCATCCGCAATCGCGCCATGCACATCGCGCTGCGCAACGCTGAACCTTCGCCCAATCGCCTTCAGCGAATCCCCATCCACGCACAGCGACCACACCAGCCGCCACGTCGCCTCCTTCAACGCCGCACGCAGCACCTGCAGCTCGCGTGTCGCCCGCTGCGCATCTCCGCCGGGACCAGGCGGAACACCGCTGCGCCGCTGCCGCGTCACCGGCCCGGCATCCCAGTTCATCGTGAGGCGCATGTCGGCCGCAGCCCGCTCCGCATCACGCACCAGCCGCAGCCCCGCCTGCACATGGCGCAATGACAGCGCCCCGCGCCCCTCCCGCGCCATCATCGCCAGTCCCGCAAAGCCGATCCCGCCCGTGCGCCGCCCCGGTCTGCGCGCGGCGGACGCGACAAACACCCAGCGCGGCGGCGGCGTGGGCGACAGCACCTGCTCGTCATCCGCGCCAGCCAGCACGAATGACCCTTCCTCCACCTCCACGAGATGCCCTTCGCGGGTCAGCCGATCCACGACATCCGCCTCCAGCCGCGCCAATGGCCGACGCCGCCTGTCGCTCGTGCCATGCACGCCCCAGCCGCCATCGCGCCCCCGCATCAGCCGCCGCCCGCTGATCGCAAGCGCGCGCATCGCCCGCGCCACGCCATCCGACGCACTCGTTTCGCTCATGACAGCACCGGCGAGTTCACGGCCGCCGCTTCCAGCGTATCCAGCCAGCGATCGAACGCCGGCTCCTCGCGCTTCGCCTCGATCACCCGGCACGCATGCGCCACCGTGGAAGGATCGCACCCGAACGCCGCCGCCACGCGGCCATAGCTCATGCCGAACCCGGCCGCCGCCACATACAGCGCCACCTGCCGCGTGAAGATCACCTTCATTCCGCGGCCGCCATCCAGCACCGCGTCCAGCGACGTCCCCAGCGCGCTCGCCGCCATCGCCGCCGCCAGCCGCCCCCGCTCCGCGTCTTTCTTCGTCCTCTCCCTCATTCCGCGACCTCCTCTGGCAGCCCCAACCCGGGGCTCGATTCCCAATATAGGATGATATTCCTATTTCGAGAACCGATTCCTGCAGGTTTCGAGTCGGGAGGACGTTCGGTCGCTGTCATACGACAGTGGACAAACACCCTCTGGCGGTCCTCCGGCGGTGGCGGTCCGGTGCCCATAAGCTGCTGCTTTTTCTGGCTTTTGTTTCGTCCAGCCGGGCGCGCCGCGGTGTCACACGACCTGTCACAAATGCTTCGCAGAACGGGTGGTAAGGCACGCGCAATTCCTCCGGAGACATGCCCCCGTGCTCACCCAGCTTGCCTCCCGCATCCTGCGTGCGATGGCCGCCGCCATCGCCTCCACCTTCCTGATCTCCACCGCGACTGCCCAGAACATCACCGGCGCGGGCGCTACCTTCCCCGCCCCCATCTACTCCACCTGGGGCGAGGACTACGCCAAGGCAGGCGGCGACCGCCTCAACTACCAGGCCCTCGGCTCGGGCGCGGGCGTGACGCAGATCATCAACCGCACGGTGGATTTCGGGGCCTCGGACTCCCCCGTCGCCAAGGAAAAGCTGGAGAAGGAAAAGCTCCTGCAATTCCCGGCCGTCATTGGCGCCGTCGTGGTGATCGTGAACGTCCCCGGCGTCGATGGCACGAAGATCCATCTCACGGGGGACCTGCTCGGCGAGATTTATGTCGGCCGGGTGCGCATGTGGAACGACGCGAAGATCGCGGCGCTGAACCCGACATTGAAGCTGCCGCAGATTCCGATCTCGCCCGCCTATCGTGCGGATAGTTCAGGCACGACCAGCATCTTCACGAAATACCTTTCCGGCGTCTCGCCCATCTTCAAGGAGCGCACCGGCGCGGGCAACTCGGTCGCCTGGCGCACGGGCCTTGGCGCACCGGGCAATGCCGGCGTCGCCGCCGCGGTGAAGAACATCAAGGGCGGCATCGGCTATGTGGAATTCGCCTACGCCGCTGACAACGGCATGCAGGCCCTGAAGCTCGCCAACAAGGACGGCAAATTCATCACGCCCACCGTGCCCGCCTTCCTCGAAGCCGCAACCCACGCCGACTGGGAGAAGGCCGAGAACATGGCCGCTTCCATGCTCTCCATGCCGGGCGCAGGCTCGTGGCCGATCGTCTCGCCCACCTTCATCCTCGTGCCCCGCAACGCGAAGGATCCCTCGCGCGTCCAGCGCGTGCTGAAATACGTCGACTGGTCGTTCAAGAACGGCGCGGCCGCCGCCGACCGTCTCCACTACATCATGTTGCCGCCCGAAGTGCAGGACCGCGTCCGCGCGCAATGGGCCACGCTCTCCGCCGGCGGCAAGCCGCTCTGGCCCGCGAACTGAGGCCCATCCCATGAGCTCAGCCATGAACACCGCCACCCCAGCCGCGAAACACACCGCCATCGGCGCCCGCAAGCTGCACCCAGCCGACACGGCATTCCGTCTCAGCCTGCTCAGCGCCGGCGCCATCGTGGTGATCGTGCTGCTGTCGATCCTCACCATCATGTTCATCGGCGGCAAGCTGGCCTTCGACACGTTCGGCCTCGGCTTCATCTGGGGCACGGAGTGGAACCCGGTCACGAAAATCTACGGCGCACTTCCCGCCATCACCGGCACGCTGATCACCGCCGCGCTCGCCCTGCTGATCGCCTGGCCGATCGGCTTCGGCATCGCCTTCTTCCTCACCGAAATCTGCCCGGTAAGGCTGCGTACGCCGCTCGGCGTCGCGATTGAACTGCTCGCCGCCGTGCCGTCAATCGTCTACGGCATGTGGGGCTTCTTCGTGCTGGCGCCGTTCATGTCCGAGTACGTGCAGCCCTGGCTCACCGCCACGTTCATCTGGATCCCGCCGATCGGCGACAGCTTCTTCTGGTTCACCGCCCCGCCCATCGGCGTCGGCCTGCTCACCGCCTCGCTGATCCTCGCGATCATGATCCTGCCCTTCATCGCCGCCACCACGCGCGACGTGCTGCAGCAGACCCCGCAACTCCTGAAAGACGGCGCCTACGCCATGGGCGCCACCCGCTGGGAAGCCCTCACCGGCGCCGTCATCCCGTCCGTTCGCGGCTCCCTCTTCGGCGCCGTCTTCCTCGGCCTCGGCCGCGCGCTGGGTGAAACCATGGCCGTGGTGTTCGTGATCGGCAACGCCATCCGCATGCCCGACAGCATCATGGCGCCTTCGGCCACCATCGCCTCCGTCGTCGCCAACAATTTCCCGGAGGCAGAGCCCGGCACGCTCGATCTCGCCGTGCTGCTGGCCCTCGGCTTCCTGCTCTTCGTCGTGTCCTTCGGCGTCCTCGCCGTCGCCCGCCTCCTCCTGCGCCAGGAGCGCATGTCGTGAAACAGCTCACCCCCGCCGGACGCGCCCGCTACTTCCGCCGCCAGCTCATCGACCGCCTGATGGGTGGCCTCTGCGTGCTCGCCGCCGGTATCGGCCTCGTCCTTCTCGCTCTGATCCTCTGGATGCTGTTCTCCAAAGGCATGGGCGGCCTCTCGCTCGACGTTTTCACCAAGACGATGTCGCAGCCAGGTTCCGGCGGCGGCCTCGCCAACGCCATCATCGGTTCGCTCCTGCAGGTCGGAATCGGCGCGATGCTCGGCGCGCCCATCGGCATGATGGTCGGCGTCTACCTGTCGGAAGTCGGCAAGGAGAGCCGCTTCGCGCAGGTCGTGCGTTTCGTGAACGACATCCTGCTTTCGGCCCCGTCCGTGCTGATCGGCATGTTCGTCTACCAGATCGCCGTGCTGCCCTTCGGCGGCTTCTCCGGATTTGCCGGCTCGATCGCCCTCGCCATCATCGCCATGCCCATCGTCGCGCGCACCACGGAAGACATTCTCCGCCTCGTCCCGCAGGCCTATCGCGATGGCGCCGTCGCCCTCGGCAGCCGCGAAAACGAAGTGGTCCGCAAGGTCGTCTTGCCCGCGGCCTTCGGCGGCATCCTCACCGGCATCCTCCTCGCCGTCGCCCGCATCGCCGGCGAAACCGCACCACTGCTGTTCACCTCGCTCGGCTCGGACACCATGTCCCTCGACATGACCCAGCCCATGGCCTCCATCCCCATGGCCATCGTCCGCTATTCGAACACCAACTACGCGGACTGGATCGCCCTCGCCTGGACCGGCGCCATGCTCATCACCGTCGGCGTCCTCGTCCTCAACATCCTGTCGCGCCTGTCCTTCGCCGCTGTTTCCAAGCAGGGAGGCTGAGGTGATGGCAACGCCCACCGCTGAAACCTCCGCCGCCCCGACACCCCGCGCCGCGCCGATCCAGGCCCCGCGCGTGAACGTCTCCGCTGCGCCGGCCGTCGCCACGCCCACGCGCATCTCGATCGAGCACGTCAACGCCTTCTACGGCCAGAAGCAGGCGCTGTTTGATGTGAACCTGCAGATCCCCGACAACGCCGTCACCGCCTTCATCGGCGCGTCCGGCTGCGGCAAGTCCACCCTGCTGCGCTGCCTCAACCGGATGAACGACACGATCTCCGGCGCGCGCGTCGAAGGCCAGATCCGCCTCGATGGCGTCGACATCAACAGCCCCGCGGTCGATCCCGTTCAGGTCCGCACCCGCATCGGCATGGTGTTCCAGAAACCCAGCCCGTTCCCGATGTCGATCTACGACAACGTCGCGTTCGGCGCCCGTACCCACAAGCTCGCCGCCACGAAGACCGACCTCGACGCCATCGTCGAGAAGTCGCTGCGTGGCGCCGCCCTCTGGGACGAAGTGAAAGACCGCCTCAACAAATCCGGCCTCGGCCTCTCCGGCGGCCAGCAGCAGCGCCTTGTCATCGCCCGCACGCTTGCCGTGTCCCCCGCCGTGATCCTGATGGACGAACCCTGCTCGGCGCTCGATCCCATCGCCACGGCCCACATCGAGTCCCTGATCGACGAACTGCGCAAGCACACCTGCATCGTCATCGTCACGCACTCGATGGCGCAGGCCGCCCGCGTCTCGCAGCGCACGGCCTTCTTCCACATGGGCCAGCTGATCGAATCCGGTCTCACCGACCAGATCTTCACGGCGCCGAAGCTGGAACAGACGCAGGACTACATCACCGGACGCTTCGGCTGATCAGCTCCCTGTCGGTTGACATCAATCAATCCCCGGCGCGCAATGTCACATAGCCTGTGACTCCAGCCGAGGAGACCTGCGCGATGACCTACCGCAACATACTGGTCCATATCGACGAAACGCCGGCGTCCCGCACGCGCGCTTCGTCCGCCGCTCATGTCGCGGCCCGCTTCGGCGCCAATCTTACCGCCATGTTCCTGCGCTCGGAACACATACCCGGCTTCGTCGCAGGCGATGCCTTCTCCGCGGTCACCTCGGCCGAGGCCTATGTCGCCGAGCGCGACAAGAACATTGCCATCGCCAGCGAGCGCGCCCGCGCCACCTTCGAAGCCGAAGTGAAGCCGCACAACATCGACGCGACCTGGATCGAGGTGAATGGCGACGATGATCAGACCGTCCTCGCCGCCGTCCGCCGCTTCGACCTCACCGTCTTCCCGCACGTCGCCACCTCCAGCTTCGGCGCGCACGCGATCAGCGCTTCGCACATCGGCATGGGCGCGGGCGGCCCGGTGCTGGTGCTGCCCGAGGCCGGCTTTCCCATTCCGTTCGGCAAGCGCGTACTGGTGGCCTGGAAGGAAACACGCGAGGCCGCGCGCGCCCTGCGCGATGCCTGGCCCTTCCTCACCGCTGCAGAGGAGGTCCACTTCCTCGCCGTCGCGCGCGATGCCCCGTCAGAGTTCGACGACCTGATGCGCCGCAATCTCGAAGCCCACGGCGTCGCCACGTTCCGCATGCATGCCGACCGCAACGAGGACATCGAGGTCGGCAACGCCATCCAGCGCCATTCCGGCAAGGTCGGCGCGGAGATGGTGGTGCTCGGCCTTTATGGCCATTCGCGGGTGCGCGAGCTTCTGCTGGGCGGGGTCAGCCGCCACGTTCTGAATTCCACGCCCCTGCCGCTGCTGGTCTCGCACTAACCGGCCCAGGCTTTCCCGCCCTTGGGACCACCGCTTGGGGGCCGCCGCTTGACGGAACCGTTGCGCCAACGGCACATGCCCGTTCTTGAGTCAGGAGCCTGCCATGTCGCAGAAGGAAATGCGTCTCATCCAGAAGCCCGGCGGCGATGCCATCGTGCTCGAACCCGAGGCCGGCAAGCTCGCGCTGGAAGGCAATGGCGGCGACACCTATCGCTGTGGCGCCTGCAAGACCCGCCTGATGGACAATGTGAGCCACATGGACGTCTTCCACGGCGAGCCCTTCGACGCCGTCAAATGCCCGAAATGCGGCAAGTACAACGGCCTGCCCGAAGACGACCATCACCACCATCACTGATCAGCACATCTGAAGGAACTCACAGGCCGGGTTCTCGCCCCGATTCCTGTCCGTTCCCATTCCGATTCCCGCCAGTTCCGGCGTTCTGTGGATAACCGCAGCCTGTGAGTCTTTCAGGCCGGAACGAACGCGCCCTGGTCCCGGCGCAGCAGCAGGTCCACCAGCATCGCCGCCCGGTCCGGATCGGCCAGCGCTTCCGGCGGCAGGTAGCGGTCGTGGCACAGCACCATGTCGGCCTCGACGCCGTCCGAAGAGAGCGGCAGGCGCAGCCAGTAGTGCACCGAACCGTCAGGCAGCTTGTTCATGCCCGACACCGGCATCGCCCGCAGCATCGCGCGCGTCGCCAGTTCGGCCCACATCGCTCCACCCCGGCAGGCTTCAATCTCGTCTGCCGTCTTGCCGCGCGCTTCGCCGCCGAACACGTGTTGCAGGCCGGTGCCCGCCAGACGGAAACGGAATTGTCCCTCTTCGCAGCTCAGCACCGACACATAGGCGAGCTCGCGATTGATCGCCGGAATATCGATCTCCGCGCACGTGATGAACTTGCGACCGCGCAGCCGCTTGCGCCACGACTCAAGCACCTTGTGCTGCCCCTGCGGGACAGCATCCATATGATCGAACGACATCTCTCAGCCCCTGAAATCGTACGGGCGCGGACCTTGGGGTCCGTCACCAGCCGACAAATCTGCGGATAGACAAGATCCGATAAGGCCAGCCCGACCTGTCTCAGGATCTCTTACTCTGAGGGAGCCGCTCCCCACTGAAAACGCCTACTCGGCGCGGCCCGGTGATTTGCATCACTGCGGTCGAATCTGATTCGGTTCGCGGAATCAGGCAAGGGGTTCGTGCAACCAATTCTTCATCTGCGTCAATAAAGTCCGAACGTGTGTCTTGTTGCGTCACCGGGCCGAAAACGCCTGCAAAATAGAGTCATTCCAGCACTTCGCGCTCTACAACCAGAGGTGTCATCGCCGTCATGATGCGCCCCCTTCGCCTGCCGTATCCCACCCGCTGCGGTCAGCGCTGACTGAAGGCACAAGCCATGGCGCCGGCGCGCGCGACGATCACGCGGCTGCGAGGAACATGACTTCTGGTTGTGGTTGGCGTGGAACGCCCGGCCCTGCGTCTTCTGCAGGCCCTTACTTCTTCTGCAGGCCAAGACCCATCTTGCGCGCAAGGTCAGACCGCTGCCGCGCATAGTTCGGCGCCACCATCGGGTAGTCGGCGGCGAGGCCCCACTTCTCGCGGTACTCCTCCGGCGACATGTCATAGCGCGTGCGAAGATGCCGCTTCAGCGACTTGAATTTCTTGCCATCCTCCAGACAGACGATGTGGTCGTCCGTCACGGATTTGCGCACCGGAACGGCCGGTTTCAGCTCGGCCTTGGGCTCGGCGGGCGGCGCGCCCTCCACTTCCCGCAGGGTGGCGTGAACCTGCTCGATCAGGCGCGGCAGCTCCGCCACCGGCACCGGATTGTGCGCGACGTAGGCCGACACGATGTCGGACACCAGCTCGATAAGCTGAGGCCGGGGCCGGATGTCACGTTCCATGTGCAACCTGAATTCGCTCAAGAAAGAGAAGGGTTCACGCAGCGATTACTGCGTGGATACTCAGGCAGTTCGGAATGGCTGTAAATACCGTGACAGATCGCCGCCTGTCTTCGTGCAAGCGAATGCTGGGTTCTGCTAGCTGAACAGCGCAATCGCCAGCACAATGCCCAGTATTACGAGGCCCAACACCGCAGTTCCGCTTGATGGAACCTTGGCGGCGACCCATCCGCCCGGCGCGAAGACCTGCCGCGCCGCCCCGGCCATGCCGGCGCCAATACCGTCCGCCAATCCCGCCAGCCCCCGCCCGGCCCGGCGCAAAGGACGGGACAGCCAGTCGCCCAGCGTCGGCGCGCCCTTCCGCCAGATCCACTCGACGTCGATGATCACCCCCGGCTGCTCCGCCGGATAAAGCTGCCGCCACTGCAACAGCATGAACGCGAACGCCGCCAGCACCAGAAGCTGCAGCTGCTGCAGCACATGCCCCGTCGTCCAGAGTTCGGTGGCGAGGTAGTCGATCGCCGAGTCCTGGTACGGCAGGAACTGGTAGAGCGCGCCGGGCGCCACGCCGATCAGGATGCACAGCGCCGCCGCCATCCCCATCGCCAGCAGCATGTTGAACGGCGCCTCCTGCGGACGCTTGCCGCTGTCATGGCTGAAGAAGGCAAAGAACGGGACCTTGATGCCCGAATGCTCGAGCACGCCCGCCGATGCGAACAGCAGCATCAGCCAGACGACGAACAGCGCCGGGTCCGCGTGCGAGGCCGACATTACCATCGACTTTGCGGCAAACCCGGAGAACAGCGGCAGCGCAGAAATCGATGCCGCGCCGACAAGACAGAACAGGGTCGTCCACGGCATCGTGCGATGCAGTCCGCCCAGCTCGCTCGCCTTGGTCGTACCCGTGCGATACAGCACTGCGCCCATGCTCATGAACAGCAGCGCCTTGTACATGATGTGCGCGAACGCATGCGCCGCCGCGCCATTCACCGCCAGCTGCGTGCCGATGCCGACGGCGCACACCATGAAGCCGACCTGGTTGTTGAGGCTGTAGGCCAGCACTTTCCTCAAGTCGTTCTCGATCACCGCGAAGAAGACCGGAAACACCGTCATGATCGCGCCGATCCAGATCAGCGCATCCAGCCCTGCGAAATACCGCGCCAGCGCATAGACGGCGAGCTTGGTGGTGAACGCCGACAGCACGACTGCGCCCGTCTCCGTCGTCTTGGGATAGGCGTCCTGCAGCCAGTTGTGCACCATCGGGAAAGCGGCCTTGATGCCGAACCCCGCCAGCAGCAACACAGCCCCCGGCGCGCCAATATCCATCACGCCGACCGGCAGACCGGCCATGCTTGGCGCAATCTGCGAGAACGCCGTCTTGCCTTCGGCGGCGGCGTACAGGCACACGCCTGCCAGCACGCACATGCCCGACGCGACCTGGAAGAACAGGTAACGCATCGCCGCCCGCCCGCTCTCCCGCGTCCGCGGCGCCAGCACCTGGAACACGGACGCGATCGCCGTCAGCTCCCACGCCATGAACAGGCTGACGAGATCGCCCACGAACACCGCCGTCACGGCTGCGCCCGCATAGATCATCGCGGTTGAATCCTGCAGCGCATCGCGCCGGTGCAGCGAGTAGACGCCCATGATCGCCGCCGCGATGATGAAGGCGAGCCCGAACACGAATGACAGGCTGTCCGGCCGGTACAGCACGAGGTCGAGCCCCAGCACCTGAACCGTCGACAAGTTCATGCCGAGCCCTTCGGCGTTGATCAACGCGACCAGCGCCACCACCGGCCCGCCTACCATCACGATGGCGCGCGTCACCACATCACGCGCCAGCGGAACCAGCAGCGCCGCAGCAAGGATGAAGAACCCGGGATTGGTGTTCGACAGGAAATCGGCGAGGCGCTCAACGGTCACGGCCGGCCTCCCCGCTGCGCTTCTCGTAATAGTCTTCCGGTCGCCGCAGCAGCTTGCCCAGCGGCCATCCGCTCAACACCGCCAGGCCAAACGCGAGAAAGCCGAAAATGCCGTAGAAGCCCGGCACGCTGGTCACATCCTTGATGGGCTGGAACGCCAGCACCATCTCGAACCCGATCAGCATCGCCCCCAGCGCGCCAAGCCCGATAAACATCACATTGCGGAACAGCTTCGTCCGCATCCACGAGAACAGCAGCACCGACAGCGGATGCTCGCCCACTTCGCCCAGTTGCGGATGTTCGGGTTCGTCGCTCACGGCGCGCCCTCCACGAAGCTCTCGGTCCGCAGTGGCTCCAGATACGCCGCCATCGCATCGGCCAGCACGAACAGCGCGAGACACGCGCCAGCGGTGATAACAACCGCCGCCACCGCCACGCCCGGCGTCCCGCCCGGCCGCACGAAATCCCGCACCGGCGCCGCCATCGGCGGGAACAGCGCGCGGAAGGCCAGTGGCAGGAGGTAGCACACGCCCAGCAGCGTCGAGACGATCATCGCCACGGCCACGATCCAAGCGCCCGATCCGAACGACGCTGTCACGAGCAACAGCTTCGTCCACATCCCCGCCATCGGCGGCAGGCCGATGATGGAGAAGGACGCCAGCATGAAGCACACGAACACCACGGGCATCCGCCGGCCCAGCCCCTCCATCTCGGAGACTTTGCTGGCGCCCGTCGCGACGTAAATGGCGCCCGCGCACATGAACAGCGTGATCTTGGCGACCGCATGGAACACCATGTGCAGCCCGCCCGCGATCAACCCGTTCGCCCAGGGCAACATTGCCGCCGCCGTCACATAGGACAGCTGCCCCACGGTCGACCACGCCAGCCGCGCCTTGAGATCATCCTTGGTCAGCGCCACGATCGACGCGACAACGATGCTGCCCGCCGCCACCCACAGGATCACCTGCGCCGCCCACAAAGTCGAAATCAGCTCCGGCCCAAAAATGTAGGTCGACACTTTCAGCACGGTGAACACGCCCGCCTTCACCACGGCCACCGCATGCAGCAGGGCCGAGACCGGCGCCGGCGCCACCATCGCCGACGGCAGCCAGCCATGCAGCGGCATCAGCGCCGCCTTGGCCACGCCAAAGGTCAGCAGCAACAGGATGATGTTCGCCGCGCCATCATCCACGCGCCCGGCCAGCAACCCGCCCGGCGTGAACGTGCTCGATCCCATCAGCGCCGTAACCGCGATGATGCCCGGCAGGAAAAGCACAACCGACGACCCCACCAGCGTCGCGAGATAGACCCTGCCCGCTTTCCGCGCCGCTTCATCACCGCGATGGGTCACCAGCGGATATGTCGAGAAGGTCAGCACCTCGTAGAAGATGAACAGCGTGAACAGGTTTGACGCCATCGCCACGCCCATCACGCCAAACATGGCGAGCGCAAAGCACATGTAGAACCGCGTCTGGTGCGCTTCGCGCCTGCCCCGCATGTAGCCGATCGAGAACAGCGAGTTCACGCCCCACAGCACGCTCGCCATCACGGCGAACAGCGCGCCCAGCGGCTCCAGCCTGAACGCGATCTCCACGCCGGACATCGGCTCGGCCATCACCAGCGACGGCGGATGGCCAGCCCCGGTCCGTGTGAACATCGAAATGGTGATGATCGACAGCGCGATGCACGCCACCAGCGTCATCGTCTCGCGCACATCCGGCATGCGCCCGACAGCATACGTCACCGCCGCCGCAAACAGCGGCACGCCCAGCGCCAGCAGGATGAGAAGGTCATCCCCCGTCATCGCGCCGCTCCAAACAGCGCAGCGGCGCCTGCATCCGCAATGGCTTCCGGCAGGGACGCGTCAATGCCGAACCAGATCGACAGTCCCGCCGCAATCCACAACGGCGCCAGCACGCCCACCGGCGCTTCCTTGGCGCGCGCCGCGCCCGCCGGCGGCGCCCGGAAGAACATCGCCTCCAGCATCCGCCCGACATAGACCAGCGTCAGCAGCGACCCGATGGCCAGCGTCGCCACGATCCAGATCGCGCCCGCGCCCAACGCCGCATCGATCAGCCGCCACTTGGCAAGGAAGCCCATGGTCAGCGGCACGCCTGCAAGGCTGGCCGCGCCAACGCCGAACGCCGCGACCGACCACGGCGCCTCGCGCGCCACGCCCGCCAGGTCGTCCAGCCGCCTCGCCCGCAGGCTGATCGCCAGCGCCCCCAGCGCCATGAACAGCGCCGTCTTCATCAGCGCATGCGCGAACATGTAGAACAGCGCCGCAGACATCCCCGCCGCGCTCGCCAGCGAGAAGCCGAGCAGGATGAATCCCACCTGCGCGATGGACGAAAACGCCAGCATCCGCCGGATCTCGGTCTCGAAGATCGCCTGCAACGAACAGATGATCGCGCCCGCCGCCGCCAGCGGGGCCAGCACGTCCTTGATGAACAGCCCGCCGAACGTCGTCGTCTGCGGAAACACGTCGAACGCAAACCGCGCCATCAGGTAGATCGCGGCCTTGGTCGCCACCGCGGCAAGGAAGACCGACACGAGACTTGGCGCAGTCGAATACGTCCCCGGCAACCAGCCATGCAACGGGAACATCGCCGCCTTCAGGCCAAGCCCGACAACGATGAACGCAAAGCCCGCCTGCACCGCCGAACTGTCGCCCAGCGTGCCCAGCCGCGCGGCCATGTCCGCCATGTTGAGCGTGCCGGTCGCGCCATAGAGGAAGCCGACGCCGATCACATAGAAGGTCGCGCCGACCGTGCCGAAGATCAGGTAGGTGAAGGCCGCCGGCAGCGCCCGCCTGTCGCGCGCCTCGCCCGCCGCCACCAGCGCATACGTGCCGATCGACGAGACTTCGAGAAACACGAAGGCGTTGAACGCATCGCCCGTGAACACCAGCCCGAGGAAGCCCGCGACGCACAGCAGGTATCCCGCCTGGAACAGCGTGTGCTTCTGGGTGTCGATCTCGGACACCAGCGCATGCCCCGAATAGAGCGCGCCGAGAAATCCCATCGTGGAGACGAGCAAGCCCATGCCCGCGCCTAGTGCATCGATACGGAAAGCGATGCCCAGCGGTGGCGCGAACCCGCCGATCACATACTGCACCACGCCATGCCGCGCGACTTCGCCCGCAACCGCCATGGCCATCCACACCGCAAACAGCGTCGTGACGACAGAGATCACCCACCCCGTGCGCGCGCCCGGCGCCAGCGCCGCAGCACACGCCCCCACCAGCGGCGCCAGCACCACCAGGATCGGCGCCTGCGCCGTCAGGGCCGGCGCGGCAACGTAGAGGTTCTCGAACACGGTCACGGCGCCGCCTCCGCACCCGCCGCGTCCACGCGCGCAACTGCGTTGATCTCGTCTGCCTCGATCGTGCCGTAGGCTTCGCGAATGCGCACGGCGATGGCGAGACCCACCGCCAGCGTCGCCACGCCGACCACGATGGCGGTGAGGATCAGCACGTGCGGCAGCGGGTTTGAATAGACCACGCCCTCAACGCCATGCTGCGCCACGTAGGCGGGATCGAGTGTCGCCGCGAGCGCACGCGCCTCCGGGCTTGTCCCATCCAGTCGGATCGCCGCCGTTCCGCCCGCAACCTTGCCGAGGCTGATGTAGAACAGCCCCGTCGATGTCTGGAAGATCGCCAGCCCGATCATCCGTTTGATCAGGTTGCGGCTCGAGAACACGATGAACAGGCCGATCATCATCAGCACGACGACGGCGACATAATTGAAGTGCGTGCCGAGCAGGCTCATCGCTTCGCCTCCCCGTCCAACACGCGACCGGCAAAGCCGTAGAAGATGGTGACCATCGTGGCGGCCACAGTCAGCAGCACGCCAAGCTCGATGAAGAAGATGCCGAAATGCTGCCCCCAGTGATGCGCCTGCCCGGGATCGCCCAGCAGGTTCGCCGGGATCATCGCCTCGACACGCGGCGAGAACAGCCGGTCATAGTCGAGGAAGCCGCCGCCATTGACGATGCACACCACGCCGACGCCCGCATAGAGCAGGATGCCCAGCGCCGCGATTGTCCGCGCAGCCTTCGCCGGAACCGCCGCCATCGTCTCACGCAGGCCGAACACCAGCGCATGCAGGATCACGGCAACCGCCAGGATCACGCCCGCCTGGAATCCGCCGCCCGCACCGATATCGCCATGGAACTGCACATAGAAGGCATAGAGCACGATCAGCGGGATCAGCAGCTTCGCCACCACGCGCAGCACGACATGATGATCGCCCAGATCCTCGGGCAGCGGCGCGAGCTGCGCGCGTGGGCCAAACCCCAGAAGCAAAGCCACTCCGATGCCGGCCGCGAAGATCACGACCGCTTCGCCCAGCGTGTCAAACCCGCGATAGCTGGCCAGAACGGCTGTCACCATGTTCGGCACGCCGATGTCCTGCGCGGTCTGCTCCAGATAGGCGCGGCCGACATGCGCGTTCGCGGGCGAGGCCGCATCGCCGAACCCCGGCAGCCCCGTGGCTGCATAGACCAGCAACACGCCGACGCCGATGGCCGCGATGCCCGGCACGATCTGCGTTCGCCAGTCATGCCGCTCTGTCTGTCCACGCGCCAGCAGCGTTGCGCCCAGCAGCACGATGGTGGAGACGCCAGCGCCGACGACGGCCTCGGTGAATGCCACATCGGCCGCGTCCATGACGACCAGCCACACCGCGCTCACCAGCGAATAGACGCTCATCAACAGGATCGCCGCCATCAGGCTGCGCGTGCGCGCAATCGCAACGCCGCACACCAGCAGCATCAGCAGCAGCGCAATGTTCAGCGCGAAATTGGCCTCGACAGCGAACCCGGTCATTTCCCCGAACTCCCGTCGCCGGTGGGCCCATCTTCAGCGGGCCCATCGTCAGCCGGAATGTTCTTGTCCGCAGGCACGATCTGGAACGTGCCGATGCGCGGCTTGTGGCCAGACCCGTACGCTGCATTGGCCAGCGCATTCGCCGCCGCCGGCGTCGTCAGCATGATGAAGGCCCAGCAGAAGAACAGTTTTACCGTGTCCAGCTGCAGCCCGGAGACTAGGCCCAACCCCAGCAACACCAGCGTCGCCCCGCCCGTATCCGTCAGGCTCGCCGCATGGAGGCGCGTATAGACATCCGGGAAGCGCAGCACGCCACCCGCGCCCAGCAGGCTCAACAGCGTTCCGGCGATCACGAGGCCGCCGCCGATCCACACCAGCGCCTCATGCATCGGAAGCGTCCTTCCGTGCAGACGCCGCCAGCGGACGCGCGAGCGACTGGTATCGCAGCGCCTTCATCAGCGCGATCGTGGCGACGAAGTTGATCAGCGCATAGACAATGGCGATGTCGAGAAAATCCGGCCGGCCGAACAGGTAACCGATCACCGCGATCAGCAGAACGGTCTTCGTGCCGAACGAATTCACCGCGAGGATGCGATCATACTGCGATGGCCCGATGATCGCGCGAACGATCATCAGCGTCATGGCCACCACCAGCCCTGCTGCGCCTGCCGCCAGCAGCACGGCTCAGCCCTTCCTCTTGGAAGAATCCGCGGCGCGCGCGGCCCGGCGATCCATCGGCTCGAAGCTCGCCACGCTGGCGTTCTCGCGCACCAGCGCATGCACCAGCACCTTGTCGCCATCGACATCCACGCTCACCGTGCCCGGCGTCAGTGTGATGGAGTTTGCGAACAGCGCCTTGCCGAGATCAGTCCGCGCCCGCGTGCGCAGCCGCACCACGGCGGGATCGATCGCATGGCGGGGCCCCAGCACACGCACGATCACCGCGACATTCGCCTTCACGATCTCGACCACCAGCCAGCCCATGTAGAGCAGCAGCTGCGGCGCACGATGATAGGGCGAGGCATCGCGGCCGATCACCTTCAACCGCGCCGACAACAGCAACGTCAGCAGGATGGCGATCACGCTGAGACCAAGGAAGAACGGCGAGGTCTCGCCCGACAGGCCAAACCACAGCAGCGCCAGCGCAATCACGAGGCCAGGCAGATACGTCATTGTCGCGGCCTCCCCTGCTGACGCTTCAATCCAGATGGACTACACCAGCGGCGAACGCCAGCGAAACCGGTCAAGCTAACCACGTTTTCAGGTGTGGCCTCACCGCCCGTAGGAGCTGCGCGGTGTGCCGATATCCGCGAAGCCGAATGCTTCCACATCGATGTCGTCATCGTTGACTGCCTCGACTTCGCCGAAGGCTGAAACAAGCGACCAGTTCCAGTAGCGCAGGACGGTCTGCGCCTTCGCCACCGCGATCGTCTCGTAGACTTCGGAGACGCGATAGAAGTCATTGTCTTCGAGCGGGCGGCGCAGCGCGGTCCACAGCTGACGCAGGTATTGCCGCTTGAGGCCCGTCGCCTTGCACAGCACCGCAAGACCCTCGCCGCCGACATCGTTGAAGATGCGCTCGGCCGTTGCGCCTTTGACGCCCGACAGCGCCGCAATATCGATCACCGTCTCCGGCGTTATGCCCGCGATGGCGGCTGCGTCGAGCGCCGCCTCGAGACTCTCATGCGGCGAACGGTCGATCGCCGTGCGATCGCGCTGGCGGCGTTCGATCACCTGCAGCGCCTTGCGCACCACCGGATCGGAATCCTCGCGCGCATAACGGAAGATGTCGCCGCACATGTCGATCAGCAGCGTGCGCTCGGCCGAGAAGCGCAGCAGGATCTGCCGCCGCTCCACCGGGCCGGACCACCAGAACATGGTGAGCGCGTGCGCGGGTCGAACCTCTTCGCGCTGGATCAGTAGCGGCGGCAATGCCGGCGCATCGCGCGAGGCTGCCACCATCAGTTCGACCGACTGGTCCGAAAGCCGTGTCTGCGTGTTGTCGAGCAGCGCCCGCATGGCCGCCGTGTCGCCGCTCAGCGCAATGGCGCTCGCCACCGCCGGGCCCACGTCGCGACGGTGCGCCACCGCGATGCGATGCGGCGTCTGCCCGTGCTCGACGATGTGACAGAGATCGGCGTCATCGAACGCCTTGTTGTCGGCAAGGATCACCTGCGCCACGTGCGGCACGTCGAGCGCGAGAAAGCGCAGCAGCCGTTTCGGCGCCTGCGACATTTCCTGGAGACGCCGCGCGCACAGCTCGCGCGCCGAAACGTCCGACTCCAGCAGGATTTCAAGCAGAAGGTCGCCCGCAATCGCGCGGTCCTGGATGTTCCCGCGCGAGGCCGGAAGCGCGACAACGTCCATCAGCCTGCGCAGCAGCGACCTGCGCGCAAAACCATCCGAGGCAGACGGAATGACTGCACCCGATCCCTGTTGTGATGGAACGTCGGACATGTGACGCCACCCCCTGCTGCCAATGCCGCGAGGATAGGCCAGCCGCAGTTAACGGACCTTCAACCCCTGAGACGGGGTCGCAACCTGCATAAAACCGATAGAAATCAGCCGGTAGCGCGATCCGGGTCCCTGCCCGGATGCACGAATATCAGGGCTACCGCTGCGGCGAGCGTGCCCAGCACCAGGTAAAGCGTTGTGGACGGATCAGAGTCGGCTGTCGTCACCTTGCCGGCCGCATCGACCGTATCCACCGGAACCGCAATTCCCTGCATCATCAGCTGGCCGACCAGCGCCGCCATGCCCGCCATCACCAGGACGCCCAGGATCGCTCCCACGCGCCGCGTCGGCGGCACCAGGACAAGCAGGGCGACGAGACCCGCGATCACGCCGAAGGCAAAACGGCCGGTTGGCTCGAAGAAGGCGATCTCGGAGCTGTCACGGAACACCTCGAACAGGTGGTTCTTCGCAGGCGGCTGCGGGGCGAGCGTATCCGCCGCCATCCAGACCAGCAGGACTGTCACAATCAGGGCGATGACCCAGCTCGCGATTGTCCGGGCTTCACGCATGACAGGACTCCCTCATACGCCCTCCGGGCGCACCACCAGCGGGCACAATGGCGCCGAATCCACCAGATTCCAAATGCAACAGGCGCCCCGGACTGAACCGGAGCGCCTGCCAATCGCCCGTAAATCGCCTGTGGCGAGAGATCAGCCCTTGGGCAGGTATTCCTGCAGCGAGAGCTTGCCATCCTTGTTCGCGTCCAGCCGGGTGAAGGCGGCCGTCACGGCTTCCGCGGACGGCTGCTTCATGCCGGGGATGTCGATCTTCGGCGGCTCGGGCGTGTCCGGCCCGCCGTCGACGTTGACCTTGATCATCACCGGCGTGGTGATCTTCGCGTACTCGTCCTTGCTCAGCCCGTTGTCGCTGTTGGTGTCGAGGATCTCGAAGCCGCGCGTCAGCATGGCGGTCTGGCGCGCCTTGTATTCGTCGAGGCTGACCTTGCCGTCCTTGTTGGCGTCGATCGAGGCGAACTCTTCCTTGCGCATGTCGTCGATCGAGAACGTCATCACATGCTTGGTCGCGTCCAGCTCGGCGCCGTCGACCTTCAGGTCTTTCACTTCAGAGCGCGAGATGAACTTGTATTCGTGCTTCTGGTCTTCAACCTTGCTCGCGCCCGACGTGTCGCCGAACTCTTCCGGCAGCCAGAAGGTGAAGGCGTCCTGCTTCATCTTCGCCGACGGCGAGATGGACACGTGCGGCTTGGCATCGTCGCTCGAGCTGCTGATGTGCGATTCGATGATGACCTTGCGATCCTGCTTGGCGGTCGCATCGTCTTCCTTCGGCCCGAGGAACTCCTCGACCGACAGCGCGCCATCGCCATTGGCGTCGAGCCGGCTGAACTGGGCCTTGAAGTCAGGGGCGGCGGCGCTGGGCAGCACGGCCAGCGCGGTCAGGCCGATGGCGGCGATGCTGCCGGCGGCGGCGCGCGGGCCATAGCGGCGAATGGCGGGGTGGAGCTTCATGACGTTGGACCTTCCTTCTTCCTGTTGGGAAGGCCGCGCGCGCTGGTCGAGATAGGATTGCACCTGGTCACGAACCACTTCGCTCGCGGTGGTGCCGTCCTCCCGGCAGGCGGTCAGGAATGCCTGCTTGGTCTCATGGGGAATGCGCACTTCCAGCGTCTCGGACTTTTTGGTCCGGCCAGGGGGCTGGCTTGGGAGTCTGGCGGGTTTGCCATCACTGGTCATGGATCTCATCCCTCGGCGCTTGCGGCCTGCCTCTCACGTGGAAGCGGTCCGCGATAGAAGCCCAGCGAAATACCGCATGGACGCCAGACAGATTCCGTCCGGTCATGGCAGGATCGCGGCGAGCCGTCGGAAAGCCTTCCTCAAAACCCGTCCGGACGCCAGAAAATCCGTGTCCGGACACGGCTTGCGCCTGAAATTCCTGCGAATACTGTCCGCCCTACACCACCGGAGGAGACCCGAAGACATGCGCCTTGTTCAATATAACGAGCTCGAATCCCTGGTGGGGACCGAGGTGGGCGTCTCGCCCTGGCACCAGATCACGCAAAGCCAGATCGACAAATTCGCCGATGCGACCGGCGACCACCAGTGGATCCATGTCGATGTCGACCGCGCCACGAAAGAACTCGGCGCCCCCATCGCCCACGGCTATCTCACCCTCTCCCTGCTCCCGATGCTGGCCGCCCAGCTGATGCGGGTAGAGGGCGTGCAGCGCGGCATCAATTTCGGCTGCAACAAGGTGCGCTTCACCAACATGGTGCCGGTCAATTCCCGCGTCCGCCTGCGCCAGAAATGCATCGCCGTGGAAGTCCGCGCCGGCGGCAAGCAGGTGATCATGGAATCCACCGTCGAGATCGAAGGCAAGGACCGCCCCGCCTGCGTCGCGGAATCCATCGGCATTCTCTACGGGTGATTGCCTGCCGGCCGGGCTACACTGACGGAGTCATTCTCGGGCTCGACCCAAGAATCCTTCTTCGCCTGAAAAGTGGCGCTGTCCCCAATGAAGAAAGGTTCTCGGGTCAAGCCCGAGAACGACCGCTGCGGCGCGTGACTGCCATGGATCACGGAAATCGCTTGCTAGCGGCGGACACTATGGACCGTCGCCTGTTGCAACCGGCAGTCCGACCAAGAATTCACGGCGGGGCGGGCCGCCTCGTTGCTCGGGACCGCCCAACCATCGTCCGCAACGCGCGCTAGTCTGACCATTGGCAATCGAGTTGCCGAGTGCGCGCCATTGGCCCGTTTCTGCCATTTAACTTCCCGGGTGCTTGACCACGCTGGTTCGCGGCCGCTCTAAAGCGTTGCTCCGAGGAACGGCGTGATGCACCTGCCCTCAAGCTGGTGCACATCGATCAAGCTGCACTTGCCCAAGCCGCGCTTGGGCGACAACCGTTTTCGTGCTCAAGGTGTAGGATCGATCGTCACGGGGTCATGCAAATGAACACATCATGCCGTTTGATCGCTGCGACCGTGTTACTCGCGCTAGCCGCGACTGGATGCGTGAGCCAACGCGACGTCCCGGCTATCGACAAGCCGGTGATCACATTCGATGGTGAAACGAACATAGGCAAAGTCAGCCCGCTGCTGTTTGGCGTCAACCACCGTTGGGTCAGCAATGCGGCTGGTAGCGCCGACCCATCCACGGGCCTCACCTATCCCAGGGTCGTCGATCAGATCAGGAACGTGGGCCTGACGCTGATCAGGTATCCAGGCGGCACGTTGGCCAACATGTTCCAGTGGGAGCGCGCCATCGGTCCACGGGCAACGCGCGGTCGGCAGATTGGTGGTTTGTTGGCGATGCCGTTGCCGTACGACAGCAATTTCGGCCCGGACGAATTTGGCGACCTCCTCGACAGGACTGGCGCCACAGGCACATTGATGCTGAACTTGGCCACCGCGACTGCTGCAGACGCCGCCAATTTCATATCCTACATGACCGCCCCGGCAGGCAGCCCGCCGGTCAACGGCGTCGACTGGGCAGCAAGGCGAGCAGCCAACGGACATTCTGCGCCCTACCGCATCGCCTATGCTGAAATCGGCAACGAATACGATCCGTCAATTCAGCCACTGGTCGACCAGAACTACTGGATTGTCGGCGAACCCGTTCAGATCGCCCCCTCGTGCAAGGCTGACAAGATCAGCTGTCTCTACGCTTTTGGTGGAGCAACGCGCTTCACGGACCAACCTGTTGTGCTTGCGACCGACTGGCGCGCGCCGGCATCGCTGAGCACGAACAAGCCGGGACAGGTTGTCTATGCTCGCTACGCGCCGGTGGTAGCCGGCAGTGAGGAGGTCTTCGTCAATGGAGTTGCCTGGAAAAGAGCGTCACGGCTTCAGTCGGAGCCAAGCGATTCCCGTGCCTACACAATAACCGAAGCCACGGGAGCAATCGCGTTTGGCGATGGCATTCATGGCGCCATTCCGCCAACCGGCGCGAGGATCAGCGTATCATATACGTCTGGCCCGCATGAAGGCTTTGTCGACTTCTATCGTGCAATCAAGGCAGCCAATCCATTGATCAGGGTGTGCACCTCCATTCACGATGAGAGCTTCCTGCGGATCATGGGTGACACATACGCTTATGATTGCATCCAGCAGCATCCATATGTCATCGCGGGTCCGAAGCGGGATCTATCGACCAGTCTCGATGATTATTTCGTGCAGACCGCGCACGACACCATAAAGCTGGGCGCGCAGGTCGAGCATACGCAAGAAGGCGTCGCCAAGTACGCTGGTTCAAGGGCTGGCAACATCGGGCTGTTCCTGACGGAATACGGCCAGCTCGGAACATTCCCGCCATTTTCTTCTCATTACGCACGCAGTCTTGGACAGGGCGTTCTGGAGGCGCTGTGCATCCGCGAGTGGGTATTGCGGGGCGTTGAAGGGGCCGGACGAACCGTGCTCACCGACTACACGTTCGAGCCCATTCCGCCTGATCTCGCAGCTGTCCAGATGTCGAACGCCGGCACGGCGGGCGACTTTGCGATACTGGGCGGCCCCGGCCCGGACACGGTCGTTACGCCTGTCGGATGGGCCATGAAGCTACTGCGGGAGAATACCGCCCAAACGCTGATCAGAAGCGATGTTCGCAACAATCCCGTGCTTGAATCTGAGAAGGGTGACACGCTCGGAGCCCTGCACGCTTACGCCACGCGGGACGCTGACGGACATGTGTACCTCGTGGTGATCAATGCTGATCCCAGCCGAGACTTGATGGCGATCATCGCACCGTCAAACTTCCAGCCTGGTCGAACGGCGCAAGTGTCGACACTTGCCTCCCCAGGAATCGCGGACGAAAATAACCGATCTTCTCCAATGCACATTGCGATCAAGATCGAGACCGTGGAAATGGCGAAGTTGAGCTTCGAACATCGGTTCCCGGCCCATTCGGTGACGGCCATCAGACTGCACCCGCGATAGCCGTGGGTGCGGCGCCAGGCGCTGTCGCTTTTCGGTCGTGTTTCACGAGGCAAGCGGTCGACCGCTATGAGGCGAGGACGAGCCCGTTTGCTCGATGCCTTGGAACGGCAGTCGTCAGATGCTCTCCGGCCTACGGACCTTCTTCGCCTTGCTTTGCGTGCGGACGATCCCCGCCAGTGGCACACGCCTTGCTCGAAATCCCGGTTGGGCGGCCTTCAGCGATGGCCGTCCGGTTGGGGATTAACGATGTTGCCGCTTCGGAACTGGGCTGGGCGACTGTCGCCGCAAGGGGCGATGGCGAATCCTGTGTTCCTGATTGCGTGCGTCGTTCTTGGCGTGCTGCTCGCCCTCGTCGGCGGCTATGCGCTGATGAAGGACTTCCAGGACCTGCCGCACTACCCGGCCGGGGCCGACCTGTCGCTCTACATCCGCGCGGCCGATGCCCTGCCCGGTAACCCTTACGCGCCTGACGTGAACCACGGCTTTGACCGCTATGGTTACCCGCCGCTGTTGGCGGAAGTGTTCGCGGCCCTGCAGCTGGTTTTCGGGCACACGCTTGTTCTCTGGATCTGGCCGACGCTGTGTGGCGCGGCACTGGCGGCGTCGATCGTGATGCTGGCCCGCGCGTTCGGCGCGAAGCTGCCGTGGCAGGTGATCGTGCTGATCCTCGGCATCGTCGCGGTCGGCCACACCATCCGCTCCGACATTCTCCACGGGCAGGTGAACGTCTTCATCGTGCTGCTGCTGTCGGCCGGCATCTATCTGCGCAGCCGGGGCTGGGTCATCGCGCCTGCCATCCTGTTTGCGATCATGATGTCGCTGAAGCCTTTCATGGGCGCGGTGGCGATCTTCTTCCTCGTGCGCCGCGACTGGCGGATGGCGATCTGGACGCTGGGCGCCGGCGCTGTCGTGTTTGTCGGATCGTTCCTGCCCATGGGCGCCAAGGCGCTCGAGGCGTTCAGTGGCTGGCGCGAGGCTACGCAGTATTTCACGTCCGCGCCGTTTGCGCTGAAGGGCGACAACCAGTCGATCTTCGGCCTTGCCATGCGACTGTTCACGGAGAACGAATACTCGACGCCGTGGATCGCCAACCCGATGCTGGTCAACGTTCTTGTCGGCGTGGCCATCCTTGTCGCCGCAGCTTTCGGCTATCTTGGCCTGATCGCGCACCGCAAGCCGCAAGGCACGGCGCAACAGGACACTTCGCGACAGGAAGGGGCAGACCTGCTGCTCGAATGCATGATGGTCGTCGCGCTGTTCATGGCCGTGAGCCCGCTGACCGAGGGCGACCACATGATCATCACATTTGCGGGTCTCGGGGCTGCGCTGATCGTCGGCTTCCGCCGCCTGCGCGCGGGAACGGCATCGCCGCGCCTGTGGATCGCGACGATGATCGCCTGGGCCCTGCCCGCGCTGTTCCTGATTTCGCCGAAACCGCTGCCCTTCACCTATGGAACCTACCTCACCTGGTTCGACCTTGCAGGCCCCGAAATCCTGCTCACCGGGCGCAGCTTTGCGCTCCTGATGCTGGCGGGCGGGCTGACGGCGTTTGCCCTCTGGCGTGACCGGCGCGCCGCCGCTTGACGCAAGCGCGAACGACACCGCCTCAATTCCTGTGCACGAAGGAAGGGCAAACCTTTCAACCCACATGCTTTTTCTGCGTGGCCCTTGGGCCGAATCATGTGCTCAACCACATAGGTTGCGGGCTGGACTGGAAGTAGACTCATGGCGCGCAAGACCCTCAGCAAGCCTGCCCGCACGGGCGGTTCCAGCGGCGGCCCCACCGGCGCCGGCTCCATCGCCGCCGCCCCCCGCGCGCGCCGCGACGGCCACGCCGTCATCGAACAACTCGGCCGCGCGCGCCGCGATCCCTATGCCTGGCTGAAGGACGACAACTGGCGCGAAGTCATGCGCGACACGTCCCGCCTGCGCGCCGACATCCGCACACACCTCGAGGCCGAGAACGCCTACACCCACGCCAGCCTCGAAGCGCCGACTGCCGCGCTGCAGGACCAGCTGTTCGAGGAGATGCGCGGCCGCATCAAGGAGAATGACAGTTCCGTTCCCGCCATCGATGGTCCGTGGGCGTACTATCGCCGCTTCCGCGAAGGGGGCGAGTATCCGCTGTTCGCCCGCCGCCCCAGCGAGCAGGCCTTCTCCGGCGACGACGCGCACGAACACCTGCTGATCGATGGCGACGCGCTGGCCAAGGGCTGCGAATACTTCGACATCCGCAAGGTCTCGCACTCGCCCGACCATCGCCTGCTGGCCTTCGCCGTCGACGACAAGGGTTCGGAATTCTACACCACCCACATCATCGACTGCGTCACCGGCGCCGAGGTCGATACCATCAACGACACCTATGGCGACTTCGTCTGGGGCGAGGATTCGAAATCGCTGTTCTGGGTGGCGCGCGACGAGAACGCCCGCCCCGTCTCCGTCTTCTGCCGCCGCCTCGGCCCCGGCACGGACGAGCTGGTCTATCGCGAAGCCGATCCGGGCTTCTTCATCGGCGTGCAGAAGAGCCAGTCCGGCCGCTTCATCTTCGTCACCGCCAACGACCACACCACGACAGAGTGGCGCTATCTCCGCACCGACAGCGACGATCACGCGCTGACACTGATTGCCGAACGCGAAGCCGGCGTGGACTATGCCGTGGTCGATTTCGACGACCGCTTCTGGATCCGCACCAACCGCAACGGCGCTGTCGATTTCGCGCTTGTTTCAGCGCCACACGACACGCCCGACGAGGAAAACTGGCGCATCGAGATCCCGCACCGCCCCGGTGTGCTGATCCTCGACGTCGAGCCGTTCGCCGACTTCATCGTCCGCATGGAACGCGAGAACGGCCTGCCCCGCATCGTCGTGCGCGAGCGGGGCACGGGCGCCGAACACGCCATCGAGTTCGACGAAGCCGCTTACTCGCTCGGCATGTCCAACGGCTATCTCTGGCAATCGCCGTGGCTGCGCTTCGACTACTCCTCGCCGACGACGCCCGCGACCGTGTTCGACTACAACATGCGCACGCACGAACGTATCCTGCGCAAGACACAGCAGGTCCCCTCCGGCCACATCCCCGCCGACTACATCGTCGAGCGTATTGATGCGCCGGCCGAAGACGGCGCGCTGGTGCCCGTCACGCTCCTGCGCCACCGCAACACGCCGCTCGACGGCACGACGCCCGTGCTGCTCTATGGCTACGGCTCCTACGGCATCACCATTCCCGCGGACTTCCGCACCGGGCGTCTGTCGCTTGTCGATCGTGGCTTCATCTATGCCGTTGCTGACGTGCGCGGCTCGATGGCCAAGGGCTATCAGTGGTATCTCGATGGCAAGCTGGAGAAGAAGACCAACACCTTCTCCGACTTCGTGTCCGCTGGTCAGCACCTCGTCGCCAAGGGCTACACGCGCCGTGGCAACATCGTCGCCATGGGCGGCTCTGCTGGCGGCCTGCTGATGGGCGTTGCCGCCAACCTCGACCCCACGCTGTTCGGGGGAATCATCGCGGCGGTTCCGTTCGTCGACGTGCTCAACACCATGTCGGACGAGACCCTGCCCCTCACCCCGCCCGAATGGCCGGAGTGGGGAAACCCCCTGATCGACGCCGATGCCTACGACCGCATCCTCGCCTATTCGCCCTATGACCAGGTCACCCTGCGCGACTACCCGCCCATGCTGATCACGGGCGGCCTGACTGACCCGCGCGTCACATACTGGGAACCTGCAAAATGGGCCGCGC
>JAOATF010000187.1 GCA_030158285.1 Hyphomonadaceae bacterium | reverse complement strand
GCGGCTTCGAAGCCGGCGTCGGCATCTATCTCGATGACGTCTACCTCAACCGCCCCCAAGGCGCCGTGCTCGACGTGTTCGACGTTGAGCGCATCGAAGTGCTGCGTGGCCCGCAAGGCACGCTCTACGGCCGCAACACCATCGGCGGCGCGGTGAAATACGTCACCAAGGGCCTGTCGAACTCCCCGGAAGCCAAGCTCACGGTCAATGCCGGCAGCTATTCCAAACTCGAAGGCATCCTCTCGGCCTCGACCCCGATCGGCGACAACTTCCGCATCGGCGGCGCGGTGGCCAAGCTCACGCGCGGCGGCTATGGCGACAACCTCGTCCAGCCCGGCGTCGAGAACTACAACAAGGACGTCACCGCCGCCCGCCTGCAGGCCGAATGGGATGTCTCCCCAACCTTCGACATCCGCGCCTCGGCTGACTGGCTGCTCGACAAGTCAGACCCGAAACAGGGCCACCGCCTGATCCCGTCGCTGCAGTCGAACCTGCCCGTCCTGAACGACGTGTACGACACCCGCGCCGGCCTCGTGCGCCCCTACCAGCGCTCCGAAGCCTATGGCGGCTCGGTCGTCGCCACCTGGGACATGAGCGACAACTGGACGGTGAAGAACATCCTCGCCTACCGCGAAGATGAAAGCTCCACCCCGATCGACTTCGACTCGCTGCCCGCCATCGACGTCGACGTTCCGGCCATCTACGAGAACGACCAGTTCTCCGAAGAGCTGCAATTCCTCTACAACAGCGACAAGCTGAACGGCCTCATCGGCGTCTACTATCTCGACGCCAACGCCCTCACGGCTTTCGACGTCGTTCTCGCCACCACCGGCGCTCTCATTGCCATCCCGGGTCTCAACGCGCAGACCTTCGGCGACGTCAACACCAAGACCTGGTCCGTCTTCGCCGACTTTACCTATGACATCACCGATGACGTGCACCTGTCGCTCGGCGGCCGCTACACGGACGACCAGCGTACCGCGCAGGTTCTCCGCCGCACCTTCACGGGCGGCTACTCGCCCCTGTTCGGCGGCACGGCGGTTCCGATCGCCACCACGTCGAACTTCAACGGCGAGGACAAGTTCACCGACTTCTCCCCGCGCGTCTCGCTCGCCTGGGATGCGGCCGAGGATCACAACCTGTACTTCACCTACGCCAAGGGCTTCAAAGGCGGCGGCTTCGACCCGCGCGGCCAGACCTCGGCAGCGCCCGACGTTGACCGCGACGGCATCCGTGAGCCGAACGAGATCTTCGACTTCATGCAGTTCGAGCCGGAAACCGTGAACAGCTACGAAGTCGGCTGGAAAGGCACGTTCGAACGCGGTCGCTTCACCACCAACGTCGCCGCCTTCTGGATGGACTATGCCGACGTGCAGGTTCCGTCCTCCATCGGCGTCGACACCAACAATGACGGCATCAACGACACCTTCACGGGCGCGACGACCAACGCCGCCGCCGCCACGCTGAAAGGCATCGAGTTCGACGGCAACGCCGTGCTCGGCGAAGACTGGATCACCAAGGGCGACGAGCTGAGCACCACGCTCTCGGTCGGCTATATCGACGCGAAGTATGACGAGTTCATCGGCCCCACGGGCGTCGATGTCGCCGGCTCGCGCGTCTTCCAGAACACGCCGGAGCTGACCTCCTCGTGGCGCGTCAACTACATGACGCCGTTCACGCTGGTGAACACCGAAGGCGATCTCACGGTCATCAACTCGCTCTCCTACCGCAGCGAGTCGAGTCAGTTCGAAACGCCCATGCCGCTGCTCGACCAGGAAGCGTTCACCCTTTGGGACATGAGCTTCATCTTCCGTAGCGACAAGGGCTGGAGCCTCGGCGTCCACGGCAAGAATCTCACCGACGAGCGCTATAAAGTCGCCGGCTACAACTTCGTCAGCATCAACCCCACCACCGGCGTCGTCACCCCGACGCTGGGACGCGAGGGCACGCTGACGGCGTTCTACGGCGACCCGCGCACCTGGTGGGCCAGCATGACCTTCGACTTCTAGTAGGTTGAAAGCCCCCGCGCTTCTTTCCTCCCCCCGAAGCGCGGGCTAGACTCCGCCCGGATGCGGCTCAACCCGCATCCGGGCTTTTCTCGTCGTGGAGACAAACGTGGCCGCTTCCGAACCAACCGCCTCCACGCCCGGATCGACACCCGGATCGACGTCAAGTGAACCGCCTGCCATCAAGGGCCGCTACATCGCGCTCGGGATGCTCATCCTCGTCTACACGCTCAACTTCCTCGACCGGCAGATCATCTCGATCCTCAAGGATCCGATCGCCGAAGAGCTGAAGCTCACGGATACCCAGCTCGGCCTGATGGGCGGCCTCGCCTTCGCGCTGCTCTACACGACGCTCGCCGTCCCCATCGCCTGGTTCGCCGACCGCAAGTCCCGCGTCTGGATCATGACATGGTCCCTCGGCATCTGGTCCGCCTTCACCGCGATCTGCGGCATGACCACCAATTTCATCCAGCTGTTCTTCGCCCGCATGGGCGTCGGCGTAGGGGAGGCGGGCGGCGTCGCCCCGGCCTACAGCCTCATCGCCGACTACTTCCCGCCGAAACAGCGCGCCCGCGCCCTCGCCATCTACTCGTTCGGCATTCCGGTCGGTTCCGCCGCCGGCATCCTGTTTGGCGGCCTCCTCGCGCAATATGTCGACTGGCGCTTCGCCTTCATCTCCATCGGCCTCTTCGGCGTGCTGCTCGCGCCCGTCTTCCGCCTCGTCGTGAAAGACCCGCCGCGCGGCCTCTACGACACGAAGACCGCCGGCGAAAAACCGCTCGGCTTCATACCCGTGTGCAAGCTCGCCTTCGCCAAGCCCAGCTTCTGGCTGATGGCCTTCGGCGCCGCGTTCTCGTCCATGGTCGGCTACGGCCTCCTCTACTGGATGCCTACTTTCCTTGCCCGCTCCATGAACATGTCGCTGGTCGACCGCTCGTGGTTCCTCGCCGGCGTTCTCTTTATCGGCGGCGTCGCCGGCATGATGCTCGGCGGCTTCCTCGCCGACCGTCTCGGCCAGAAATCAAAGCGCTTCTATCCGCTCATCCCCGCCGTGGCCTTCCTGATCTCGGCCCCGCTCTACGTCCTCGGCGTCATCACGCCGGACCCGGCCATCGCCTTCTTCGTCTTCCTCGCCCCGCAAGCTCTCGGCCTCGTCTGGCTCGGCCCCGTGGTCACGGCCGTGCAACACCTCGGCCCCGCCAACTCCCGCACCATGATCTCGGCGCTGTTCCTGCTGATCAACAACCTGATCGGCATCGCCGTCGGCACCTGGTTCTTCGGCGCCATGTCCGACTACCTGAGGCCCACCTTCGGCGACGACTCGATCAAGTATTCCTTCATCTTCGGCCTCGGCTTCTACGTCGTCGCCGCGCTCCTACTGTTCCTCGCCAGCTTCCGGATCAAGAAGGACTGGGTGGATTGAGGGCCTAGTCGTAGGCCCGCACCACCAGCTCGCCCGTCAGCCACCCCTTATACCGCTTCAGCAGCTTCATCGCCGAGTTCGCGCGCCGCACGTCCCTGGAGAACATCAGCTCCATCGCCAGCCCGCGCATCGCCGCATTGTGTAGCCACGTCATCGCCTCCACCTGCGCCTTGTCGGTGATGCCCACGCTCTGCGCCTGCTCCCACACGCCCTCGCGCTGGAACTTCTCCAGCGACTCGATCACAGCCGGAAACCGCGCGCCCAGCTCCGGGTCGCTGCGCGATCCCATCATGATCTCCAGCAGCGCAATCGCCGGCGGCCGCTGCATCGCGTCCCACGTCGCCATGGTGATGCCGAGAAACCGGTCCATCCCCTCCGCCGTGTTGGCCAGCGCGCGCGCCACATGCCGGTTCTGCTTCTCGGCGGCGTACTCCGCCACCGCAATCATCAGGTCCACCTTGTTGGGAAAGTGATGCAGAATCGCCCCGCGGCTCGCGCCCGCCGCATTGGTCACCGTCTGCAGCGTCGTCGCGCCATAGCCCACCTTGGTCAGGCACTCGATCGCCGCCTCGATCAGCCGCTTGCGCATTGCCGCCGTGCGCTCCGCATGCGGCCCACGCACGGAAGCAACCGTCGACTCGGCCTTGGTCTTCGGCTTGCGCTTCACAGTCATCGAACCCTCTCAGGAAGTCTGGCCGGACGATGTAAAATCACGCCGTCAAAGTCCAGCAACGCACGCCCGCGAGGCGAATATTCACGCCTGCCGCCGCCTCACAAACGTCAGCGCAAACACGCCCGCCGCCGCCACAAACGCAAACGGCGCCATCGCATACACGACTTCCGCCGGCGCCGATCCGCCCTGCAGCAGGTATCCCCCGATCAGCGGCCCCGCCACCGAGCCCAGCCGCCCCCACGCAATCGCCGCGCCCGACCCGCGCCCTCGCATCTCCGCTGGATAGTAGGACGCCGCCGCCCCATAGACCGCGTAATTGCACCCCAGCACAAAGAACCCCAGCGCCCCGCTCAGCGCCATCACCGCCACATAATCCGTCGCCTGCGCCAGCCCGATCAGCACACCGATCAGCGCGAGAAATCCCAGCGTGATCGGCCACCGCAACCCGAACCGGTCCACCAGTGGCCCGAGGATCAACGCCCCCACCACGCTGAACACGTTGAACAGCACGGATGCCAGCGAGGCATCCGCCTTGAATCCCTTGGCTGCCACCAGCGTCGGCAACCAGTTCAGCACGAGATAAACCACCAGCAGCGTCGGGAAGAAGATTACCCAGAGCACCACCGACGCTGTTGCGCGCCCACCGCCAAACAGCGCCCCGCGATGCACAATCATGTACGCCGCCAGCAGGCCCAGCGCGCCGCCCAGCCACGGCGCAATCACACCGCCTACCGATCCCGCACCCGGCATCCGCCCCACCTGCTCGAGCATCAGCCAGAACGCCACGCCCACCGGAACAGCCACGAGCCACGGCACAGCTGCCTTCACGCTGAACTCACCGCGCTCCGGTCGCTGCGTCTCCCGCATCGCAAACCACAGCACTGGAACAAGCAGCAGCGGAATGATCCCCCCGATCAGGAACAGCGGCCGCCACTCGCCCTGATACCCCAGCCAGCTCAGCAGCGCGACAAACGACCCGCCCACCGGCATGCCGCAGAACATCATCGCCGCCGTCGATCCGCGCTTGCGCTCCACAGCCACGTCCGCCGCAATCGCCATCACGTTCGGCAACGCCCCGCCAAACCCCAGTCCCGTCAGCAGCCGCGCCGCAAACAGCATCTCGAACGAGGATGCCTGCATCGTCATCAGCGTGAACACGCCAAACGTCGCCACCGCCGCGATCAGCACCGGCTTCCGCCCGAACACATCGGCCAGCCACCCACCCGCGATCGCCCCGATCACCAGCCCGATATTGCTTGCCGATAGCGCCTGTCCCAGCACTTCCCGGGACAGCTTCAGCTCAGGCCCCAGCGCCGGCGCGGCCACGCCCATCGCCTGGATGTCGAACCCTTCGACCACCATAACCGCAAAGCACAGCGCCACGGTCAGCATGGCCGCACGCGGCTGCGATGCCCCTGCCGTGTCCGCTGTCATATATCTCTCCCCATGCGCGCCAGCCAAAGCGCAGCGGAATGTGCTGCGCTTGTCTTCCAGTGTCGAGCCGCCCGGCGCGCCGCGAATCTGAGCTAATGGCAGGCGACTTGCCATATTTTTCGTGTCGCAAGGCGAGTCGGATTGACCGCCCGCATCCGCGATGCTTGCTGGCGCCCGCAGCATATCGATCACGCTGGGGAGGGCCGGGTGGCGCCCGCAAAGTCAAAACGGCGAAAGCCTGCAGCGCCCGTGAAGCGGGCCCGCACCTCGAATCCGGAACGCAGCGCCGCCACGCGCCTGCGCCTGATGGAGGCCACCATCCAGTGCCTCTATGAGCTGGGCTATCACCAGACCAGCACTGTCGTGGTCACCAAGCGCGCCAGGGTCAGCCGCGGCGCCATGCTCCACCACTTCCCCTCCAAGGCCGACCTGATGATGGCCGCCGCAGACCACATCCGCGACCATCGCCGCAACGCCCACCAGAAGCACATGGAACGCTTCAAGACCGACCGCGAACGCTTCCTGCAGCTGATCGATGTTCTGTGGGAAGAATTCCAGACGCCCAGCGGCGTCGCCCGTATCGAGCTGATGCTCGGCGCAAGGAACGACCCCGAACTCGGCGCACGCTTCTCCGCCCTCAACGCTGACCTCGAGAACCGCCACAAGAACATCGTCTGGGCGCTCGCCCAGCGCCTCGGCATCCGCAACCGCAAGAAAGTCGACGCCTTCGTCCAGCTCTACGCCGCCGCCATCCGCGGCTTGGCGATCGACGCCCTCCGTCCGCACTCACCGCAAGACATCAAAGGTGCCATCGCGCTCCTGAAAGAGACGCAACTCACCCTGCTCCAGACCCTCGCCACCGCGAAGGCCTGACCGACCGCGCGTCAAAAGTCCTGCCGGATGCCCAGCGTCCCGAACAACCCGCGTTCCTGCGTCATCACCAGCGGATTACTGTTGTCGGAATACTGCCCGCCAATCTCCACATCGAAGAATGTCGACCGGTTGAGATTGTACGACAGCGCAAACGAGCCCCGCGCCGAAATCTCGTCCCCAAGCCCGTCCTTCCGCTCGCGCTGGTCCAGCCGCAGCTTGGTATTCAACCGGAAATCGCGCGTGATCGGATAGCGCGCATTCAGCTGCACCGTCTTCTGCTCCACCAGCGCCAGGTCGGCATAGCGGATGCCCGCAATGAAGATCGCGCCCTCGGTAAAGACATCCGACGCCACCAGCTGCCCTGAGTAATAGTACTCCGTCCCCGTTCCCGGCATCGCATCCACGCCGCCCGACGCCTTGGTCCCCGACACATTCGTCGCGATCATATCGACATTGAGCTGCAGGTTCTCCATCAGCTGCCGCGAATAGCTGACCGAAGCCGACCGCGAATGCGCACTTCGGTCCATCGCAAACTGGTAGATGTCGTCTTCCAGATACGTCCCCAGCAACTCATTCGGGTCTGAAACCGTCTGCCCGAACACCGCATTCAGCGTCGTCAGCAGCGGCGAGCGCCGGTAATCCACCGACACCGAAACACTCGACTCATCCTCGAACCTCAGCGACCCGTTCAGCAGCGCCAGGTTCGTCTGCTGGAAATGCACGTCATAGTCATAGACGCCATAGGCCGAGAAATTCGGATTGAAGTACCGGAACTCGGCCCCCACCGCCTGCCGGTCGACAAGGTCGCCATACTTCTGGTCCACGGCATAGATCGTCGTATCCAGCGCATCCGGCACCAGCGCAAAGTCCACGCTCCCGCCGTAGAATACACGATCCGTATTCACCTCGAGATCGCGCGACGACTGCACCGGGAAACCGGCCACCAGGTTCAGCTTCAACCCGTCCGCCGGCTGGAAGCTCAACAGCCCGCCATCGAACCGTCCGAATATCCCGCCCGTATTCCGCGTCTGCCGCCCGATCCGCGCCGACGTATTCCACTCACGATCCGAGACATCGAGATAAAGCGTCGAGACCGCGCCCTCATCACGCTGCGTCCCGGCCCGGAAGTCATCACGGAACACGCCGGAGAACCTGAACAGCCCCTCGATCCGGTCATTGCCGACCGACAGGTTGATATCCGCCCCGTAGAGAATCTCGTTGAGGTTGGTCCGGTTCTCCTCGATCGGATCGGGGTTCACCTCCGGCCCGCCGACCACCGGCACGTCCTGGAACAGGAACCCGCTCTCGTCGCGCTGGTACAGCATCGACAAGCTGCCCGAGAACTCGCTCTTGAACCCGGCGCTGACTTTCGTCACGCCCGCAGGTTCAGTTCCGCCCGGCTTCGTCGTCTCCGGCGCCTCCTCGCCCAGCAACGCCGCCAGCCTCTGGCGAACCCGTCCGGCATTCGCATGATCCGGATAGCGCGCGAGGAACGTCTCGTACTCCGCCTTCGCATGCGCCAGCTGCTTGTTCCGCTCGCGCGCCAGCCCCAGAAGTTCCTGCGCTTCCGGTGTCGCCGCGCTCTCCGACTGACCCAGCAGCAACTCCGCCGTCCGGATCGCCGCAGCGTTGTCGCCCGCCTCCAGCGCATCGCGCAGCGTCTTCAGCAACGCCTCGGATTCCGCATTCACCGGCAACGCCACCGGTGCAGCCGCCGTCCCGCTCCGCGCCGCCAGCCATGCCTGATAGACCCGCTCGCGCTCGGCCCGGTCGATCCGCGCGATCCACGCCTCGGGATAATCGTTCGCGACGCCCGGCAGAACGCGCTCCGCCTCCGCCCGCGTCCCGAACGTTCCCAGCCTCAGTCGCGTCCACTCAACGCCGTTCTCTTCCGCCGTATAGGCATAGCCCGCGAACTGCCTGAACGCGTCGATCTGCTTGATCTCGTTCGCCGGTATCTGCTTGCCGCGCTCGGAGAGCAGGTTGATGACGTAATTCC
>JAOATF010000186.1 GCA_030158285.1 Hyphomonadaceae bacterium | reverse complement strand
TGCGATAGATGCCCATCAGCGAGCCATCCGCATCCACCATCACGACCGTGTTGAAGTACGCCGGCCCCGCCTTCTCGAAGATGGAGACCGGGATCACGACGTTCAGCTCAGCCGCCAGCTTCGCCATCGCCTTCACGGCGGGGCTCTCGCGCCAGGCATGTGCGCGCGCAAAGTTCGTCTCTTCCTGCGAGGTGCAGAAATAGTGTCCTTCAAAGAGTTCCGACGGCAGGATCACGTCCGCGCCCTTGGCCGCGGCTTCGCGCACCAGCGCGCTGATGCGCTTGATGTTGGTCTCGGCATCGTCCGTCAGCGCACATTGCAGGACGGCAGGCGTGATCTTGCGGGTCATCTTGGCCTCCTCAAGCAGGCTGCTGCTGCGTGATGCAGTGGAAAGACCCGCCGCCCGTCAGGATATGGCGCGACGGCAGGCCGACAACATTGCGGCCCGGGAAGAACGGCTTCAGCGCATCAACCGCTGCCTGCGCCGTCGCCGTTCCATAGGTCGGCACAACGACGGTGGCGTTACCGATGATGAAGTTCATGTGGCTGGCCGGAACGACATCGCCATCCTCATCCTCGACGCGCCCCGGCGCCGGGATCTGGATCACCTGCAGCATCCGCCCACGCGCATCGCGCTGCGTCTTCAGGAAGGCCGCAATCTCGTTCAGCCGCTCGGCATGCGGATCGTCCGCATCCGCCGGCGCCTGGCAGGCGACAACGCCCGGCGCGAGGAAGCGCGCGATATTGTCCACGTGCCCGTCCGTGTGGTCGTTCACCAGCCCACGCTCGATCCAGATCACCGCGCGCGCGCCCAGCGCATCGCCCAGCAGGCCGCGCACGTCGTCGAACGTCATCAGCGGATTGCGGTTCGGGTTGAGCAGGCATTCGCGCGTGGTGAGGATCGTGCCCTCCCCATCCCAATCAACCGCGCCGCCTTCCAGCACACGGTCCCAGCGCGTTGCATCGGCGCCTGCCTCGATGGCCACGAACGCACCCACGGCATCGTCATGGTCAAGAACATATTTCCCGCCCCAGCCATTGAAGGTGAACAGCGCACAGCGATCCGCTGAGAAGAAAACCGGCCCGGTGTCGCGCAGCCAGATGTCGCCATACTGCGCATCGACCAGCTCGGCGACTTCGCCGATGGCCTTCTCCGCCGACAGCATCGCTGTCGGCCCGTTGACCAGCACCTTGACCTTGTCGCCAGGCCGCCCGTCCGGCCCCGGCGCCGCCAGCGCGCGCACCATCGCGGCGACTTCCGCCTGCGCGGGGGAAAGATCGTCTTCCCACAGCTCCTCGTCGGCCGGCCAGGCCGTCCAGATCGCGCTGTGCTGCGCCCATTCAGCGGGGGGATGAAGGATGGTGTCGCTCATGGCGGCCCCTCTAGCACTTGCGGCCCTAGGAACAAGACCCGGGCACAAGCGAGCGCATATGGCCCCGATTCCGCAAAAGAAAAGAGGCGGCCTGTTTGGGCCGCCTCTCTCTTGAAGTCCCTGGCCTGAGCCTGGAGGGCCTAGAAGCCCCAGGTCGCGCCGACTTTCACCGTCCAGAACGAGATCGAGTCCACCGGATCGTCGATGTTCGGGGTGGCGAGGCGGCGGAACACGAAGCGGTTCTGCGCATCACGATCGACCTCGACCACGCCGACGCGCTGCGGGAACGGCGATTCATAGATCACGCCCCAGTCGTCGTTCAGCAGGTTGCCGATGTTCTCGACCACGAGGAACGCCGTACCCTTGCCAAAGCCGGTCGGGAACTCCTGCTCGACCTTGAGGTCGAACTTGTTGTTCCAGCCGCCGTCGAATTCGTTACGACCCGTCTGCGCGCCGCGCGCCAGGCCAACGCCGTCCACCCAGTCGAAGAAGGCCTGCTGCGAGAACGGTGTAGTGACGCCGGCGCACTGCGGCGAGGTCGCCGCCGTCACACAGTATACGACGTTCGGGTCGGTCGGGCCGGTCGGGACGTACAGGAGGTGCAAGCCCTCGTTATTGTCGCCCCAGGTGTCGACCGAGCCGCCGCTGATAAAGGTGTAGGAGTACGGGCGCGACTGGAACTGTTCGCCGTACAGCGTGATGCGGCTCGTGAAGTCCTGGAACCACTCGTGCTCGTACGAGGCGTTCATCGTGATCCGGTTCGGGATCATGTAGTTCGAGCGTGAGAGCGTCGGGTCGTTGATGTCACGCACGCCGATCGAGCCGAAGTTCGAACCCGCGACCGAAGAGGTCATCGAGCGCGTGTCCTTGGCGTCGACAGCTGCGTAACCGACCGACCAGTCCAGACCCCAGTCGTACGACTTGGTCAGGCCGATCGAGAAGATGTTGGCTTCGCCGCCGTTACGGGCGTTCGTCAGGATCAGGTCGTCAGACGTACGCGTGGTGCAGGCGCCGGTGTTGACCGTGGCGGCGACCAGGCAGTCCGGGTCGGAGCGGTCGATACGCTTGTAGAGCGGCGAACCGTCCGGCGCCGTGCCGACCTGCTGCAGGGTCGCGTTGACGATCGTCGACGCGTTCTTGCTGCTCGTGCGGATATAGTCGGCGGTCAGCTGGTACTCGTCGCCGAGGAAGCCGAGGCCGAACTTGCCGAAGTCGAGGTCGTAAGTCGCGCCGATCGAGAACTTCCATTCGGAAGCCGGATCGAAATCCGGGTCGATGGCGTTGACCGCCGAGTTGGCCGACGCCGTGGCCACCGCGTTGTACATCACGGTGGGAACGCCCCACAGCGCATTGTTCGGGTTGATCGCCTGGCCGCCCGGACGCTCGGAAGCCGAGTTCGGCGAGGTCAGGATGTTCGGCGCCAGCGGCAGGCCGCCACCGACCGGGTTGCGGTATTCCAGCTGGATCGCCGTGATGCCGTCGTTGGAGTAGGAGTTCGACACCCACACGTTCGGGTTGCCGCCCGAGAACAGGCCGGCGCCGCCACGGAGTGTCAGGTCGTCCATCACATCCCAGCTGAAGCCGAAGCGAGGCTGCAGGATGCCTTTGCCGTCGAGGTTCTCGGTGTTCGAGTAGCCGTTGCGCGCCAGGAAGTTGGCGTTGGCGTTCGGGGCGACGCTGTTGGTGTACCAGTCATAACGCAGGCCGAGGGTGATGTCGGCCGAGTCGCCGAGGGCGAACTCGTCCTGGAAAAAAACGGTGTTGATGTCGTACTTGAACGACGCAGCCGTGTCCGCCGGGTTGTTCGTGCCGCGGCCGTTGCCGTAGAAGATGTTCGACGGGTTGCCGGCCTGGAAGTCGGCGATCGACTGGAACACGAACTCGCCTTCGGTGTGCTGGGTGAAGGCGTTGAAGATATCGTAGGTCTGACGCGACAGGCCGCCCGTGAAGGTATGGTCGCCCATCCGGTAAGTGCCGGAGGCCTTCGTCGTCAGCACGGTGTAGTTCAGGTCGTTGAAGTGGCGGCTGTCATCGCAGCCGAAGTAGGCGCTGCGGCCCGGATCAACCGTGATCCGCACTTCGCCGATATTGGCGCCGTCGCGGCACTTGGCCGTGGCGTCGACATCGTTCAGCGATACGTTGACGGCGGTCGAGAAGTCGTCAGTCCAGTCGGAGTACAGCTGGCCGGAGTAGGCCTTCAGCTCGGCGCCACGGTCATAGAGGTGGTTGCCGTACTCGAAGTTGGTCGAACCGGTATCCGATTCCGTAAGGTTCAGGCCCTTGTTGAAATTGTAGGTGAACGCTGCACGGTGGCGATCGTTGATGTTCCAGTCGACGCGGGCGAGGTATTTTTCGTCCACCGACGGGTCGCTGATCGGCTGGCCGCCGAGATCGTCGATGCCGTAGGTATTGCGGGCGATGTCGATGATCTGCTGGTATTCGGCCTGGGTGAAGCCGGTCACGATCGTCGTCGCGCCGGAGCCAACGGGGCCGCGGGCGAACAGGTTCACGCCTTCATACTTCTCGTAGGCGCCGAAGAAGAACAGCGTGTCCTCGATGATCGGGCCGCCGAAGGAGAGGCCATAACGCTTCTCCTCGAATTTCGGAACGAACACGCTGCGGCCCTGGATCGAGTCACCGCGCATGTCGTTGTTGGTGAAGTCGTAGAACACCTTGCCGTGCCACTCATTGGTGCCCGACTTGGACACCATGTTGATGGTGCAGCCGGTGAAGCCGCCGTATTGCGGGTCGAACGGGGCGAGTTCGACCGACACCTGGTTGATGGCGTCGAACGGGAACGGCAGGCGCTCCGTCGGGTAGCCGTTGTTGTTGAGGCCAAAACCGTCGTTGAGGCCGATGCCGTCAACGGTCACCGAGTTGAAGCGCGGGGACGAACCGCCGCACTGCACGCCGTCCGTGCCGGCCGAACCGCCAGCCGTCTGGTCGAGATATATGCGCGGGTCGTTGCGGATGATATCCTTGATGTCGCGGTTGATCGCGGGCTTCGAGGCGAGGTCCTCAGCCGAGAACACCGAGGCCGGCCCGAGGGCGATCGGCGTGGCGCCGGCCTGGGACGCGGTGATGATGATCACGTCGTTGGCGGCGGAGCCGGAAAAGGCGAGGTCGAGGTCGGTCGCAGCGCCGAGGTCGAGGTAGATGTCGGTCACCTGCGTGGACTGCTGGCCGGGGGCCGACACGGTCACCGTATACGGGCCGCCGACGTTCAGGCCGCGGACGTCGAACGCGCCGGTCGGGGTCGTGATCACCGAACGGGTCAGGCCCGTGCGGCTGTCTTCCACCAGCACGGTCGCGTCGCCCGCGGGCGAACCATCGGCCTTCGTCACCGAACCCTGCACGCCCGAGGTCGTAACCTGGGCCACGGCAACCGGCGTCAGAGCCGCGGAAATCGCCGCAAACGCAACACCACCAGCAAGTCTTCTGAATTTCATGATTGCACCCCTCGACCACCAGAGAAGGGCGCCTCTGCCCCACTCGATTTCATCGCGGCGATAGCCTGTCGGCATCGCTCGCTCAATGACCGCCGTATGAATGTTTATTGACGGGATCGCACGCATTTTTGCCGGGCTCGCAGGGGCGCCGCGCAACCTCTTGCCCCGGCGCCGCAACTACACGCGCAAGTTTTCCACAGACGGTGGATTGCGACTCCAGCGCCCGTGTTCCTTGATACTTGTGGGGATTTCTGCAGTGCGGCATTTCCCGTCTGACGAGACCCTGTTGAGGGAACCAGCACGAAGAGTCCAAGATGCCCCAGCGCAACACCGGATTGGCGCAATGAATGCCGCCTGAGATTCAGGCGAGCGAGCCCAGAATACGGCCATCTTTCTGCCGCGAATGTTGCGTTGGCGCCACGCTGGCGCGCCTTGATTGCCGCAGCGGTCGCACCCTGCCGCACGCCGCGTTCGAATCGCGGGCTTCTGGCGCGCGAAACGAACCTGTAGGGTGCCACGTAATCAGTTCCGGACCCTGCCCCGCATGAAATTCCTCTCCGATCTCTGGCGACGCAATCCGTCGGGCAGCGCTGCCCTCGTGATCGGCCTGCTGGTCGCGCTCCGCCTCGCTGTCGTGATCGGCGCGCCGGTCGAGATCGGGCCGGATGAGTCTCAATACTGGCGCTGGTCCGAAAAGCTCGACTTTGGCTACTATTCGAAACCGCCGCTGATCGCCTGGGTCATCGCCGCCTCCACCGCCGTGTTCGGCGATGGCGAGTGGGCCATCCGCTTCTTCGCGCCCATCCTTCATGGACTGGCCGCCTTCTTCCTCTTCCTGCTGGGCAAGCAGGCGTTCGACGCCCGCATCGGCGCGTGGTCGGCCGCGATCTACCTCCTGATGCCCGGCATCACCCTGTCCTCGACCATCATGTCGACCGACGCGGTGCTGCTGCCCTGCTATGCGATGGCGCTCTATTTCCTCTGGCGCTTCCGCGACGAGCCGAAAATGCTCAACGCGATCCTGGCCGGCGGCGCCATCGGCCTCGCCATGCTGGGCAAGTACTCCGCCAGCTTTCTCTATGCCGGCGCGGTCCTCGCCGCCATCGTCGACCGCGACATGCGCAAGGCAATCCTCTCGCCCGCCGGTGCGGTCGCCGCCCTGTCCTCGGTTGTCGTCCTCGGCCCCAACCTCTGGTGGAACGCCGCCAACAACTTCGCCACCATCAGCCACACCGCCGACAACGCCAACATCAGCGAGGCCGGCTTCAACCCGCTGAACGTGTTCAACTACATCGTCGACCAGTCGGCCGTCTTCGGCCCGATCCTCCTGCTGCTGATGCTGGCCGGATTTGCGTTCATCGTTGGCCGGAAGGACAGGTGGACCACCACGCGCGAACTCTGGCTGCTCTGTTTCATCGCGCCGCCCTTCTTCGTCATCATGGGACAGGAAATCCTCTCGCGCGCCCACGCCAACTGGGCCGCCGTGGCCTATCCCGGCGCAAGCGTACTCGTGGCTGCATGGATCGACCGCGCCATCGGCCGCATCAAGACAGGCCCGATCATCAAGGGCGGCGTCGCGCTCAATGCTGTGGTCGGTCTCGTTTTCCTTGTCGTCTGGGCCTTTCCCACCCTCGCCGACAGTCTCGGGGCTTCAGCCGGCATGAAGGGCGTGCGCGGCTGGAAACAGACGGCGGAACAGGTCGTCGCCCGGGCCAAGGAGCTCGACGTCAGCGCCATCATGCTCGACGACCGCGAGCTCTGGCACGCTGTCGACTATTACGGCCGCAACCTCGACATGCCGCCGATCCGCGCCTGGCAACGCGGCCCCACGCCCCGCAGCCATGCCGAGGAAGCCGGCAAGATGCTGCCGGGCGACGATCGCAAGCTCCTGATCGCCAGCATCAGCCCCGGCCTGCGCATGATGCTCCGCGACGACTTCGCGAAGATCGAGCCGATCGGCTATGTCGATGTGAAGCTGACGCCGAAGCGCGACCGCCGCCTCAAGCTCTACCTCGCCTCCGGCTATCGTCAGCACGAACGCACGCCGGAGTTCGAGAAACTGCACCTGAAGACCTGGGAAGACTGAGCAGGCGTCTCAGCCCCCAGCGGGCGTCTCGCGCACGACCGGCGTCACGCGCAGGCCCGTCTGCACGTCTGGCTGGCCCTCGGCCACCAGCTGCGCATCGTCCGGCAGCCCTGTCACCCACACGCCATCAGCGGTCTCGTCGACAATGTCCGCCGGCGCAAAGCCGATCACGCCGCCCACGTCGAGATAGTAGACGCCGATCCGCCCCATCGCGTCCGCCTTCAGCAGCGCCTGCGTGATCCGGTGCGCCTTGCCGAGGCCGATGTTGATCTTGATCTCAGCTGTGCGTCCAACTGGGATGCCATTGTCGCCATTGGGAACCGACACTTTGACTTCGAAGTTGCGCGTCTGGGGATCGGCGACGCTGGCCAGCTTCGCCACCACGCCCGCCACTTCCCGGCCGTCCGGCAGCTTGACGCGCACCGGCGCGCCCGCCCGGATGCGCAGCGCCTGTTTCTCCGAAGCGCCCGCCACGAAGGTGATCGGGTCCAGCCGCACCACCACGCCACAGATGCCGCCCAGCGCCACGAACTGGCCCATCGTCGCGCGGCGCTTCTCAAACACGCCCCGGAACGGCGCCACGGCCTGGCGCTGCGCGATGTCGCCCTTGGCCGCCTCGAGCGCCGCGACGGCCTCATCCACCGCCGCCTTCGACTGTTTCACCCGCGCCGGCGAAACGAAGCCACTGGCCTGCCATTCAACGTTCTTGGCATGCGTCTCACGCGCCCGCGCCAGCGCTGTCTCGGCCTGCTTCACGCGATTGGCGCCGCCATTGCCCTCCAGCCCGCACAGCAGCGCGCCAGCCTCAACGATCGTGCCCTCGGCTACCGGCAGTTGCGCGACCTTGCCCGCGGCGCCGAACGCCACCGGCGCCATCTCCGCCTCGCTGCGGCCGCCAAGAGAGAGATACTGCGTCCGCGCCTGCGCCCGCGAGCGGATGAACTCCACCGTGCCGCCATGACCTTCCGGCGAACCCGGCAACGCCTTGTCGAGCGTCGGCACCGTGTTGGCCTGCACGCGCGCAACGGACTCACCGCCCGAAACGAGCGAGCGAATGCCGACAATGGCCGCGATCAGCGCGATGCCGCCAAGCAGGATGGTGAGTATCCGGGGCAAGTCTCTACAGAACCTCCAGTACCGGGCCCGCTGGCGCTTCCCTGCCAGCCGGAACCACAGAACAGCCCCTATACTAGGGACGTTCAACCCGCCACGGTATCAAAATGGCGCGCCGGGCGAGATTATGGCGGGCCGCCCTCGCCTCGCAGCACGCAGCCGCCCCTGCTAAACATTGGCATTAGTTGCATTTCCGGGCCCGACGCCTTAGGTCCGGCTGGCTCAGGAAGGGCCCGGACGGGGGCCTGGATGGACCTCCCCGGGATAACCAAAAGAACGCCATGACCGAAGCTGCCGCCCAGCCCGCCGAAAAGGCGAAATCCCCCAACGCGCCAACTGAAGAGACCGTCCTGTCGGTGAAGCATTACACCGACCGCATGTTCTCCTTCCGCA
>JAOATF010000185.1 GCA_030158285.1 Hyphomonadaceae bacterium | reverse complement strand
GAAGAGACCGTCCTGTCGGTGAAGCATTACACCGACCGCATGTTCTCCTTCCGCATCACGCGGCCGCCGACCTTCCGCTTCCGCTCTGGCGAATTCGTGATGATCGGCCTCGAGGGCCCGACCGGCAAACCGCTGCTGCGCGCCTATTCCATCGCCAGCCCGAGTTGGGACGAGGAACTCGAATTCTTCTCCATCAAGGTGCCCGACGGCCCCCTCACCTCGAAGCTGCAAGCGATCCAGCCGGGCGACAAGGTGCTGCTCGGCCGCAAGTCCACCGGCACGCTGGTCCACGACGCCCTCACGCCGGGCAAGCGCCTCTATTGCTTCTCCACCGGCACGGGCCTCGCCCCCTTCGCTTCGGTGATCCGCGACCCGGACACCTATGCCCGTTTCGAGCAGGTCATCGTCACCCACACCTGCCGCGAAGTCGGCGAACTGAAATACGGACAGGAGCTGGTCGAAAGCCTGCGCGACGATCCGCTCGTCGGCGAACACTTCGGCCGCCTCGTCCACTACACCACCGTCACGCGCGAGCCCTGGCCTAACCAGGAGCGCATCACGACCTGCATCGAGAAAGGCATCCTCTTCGCCGATCTCGAAGTCCCGCCCCTCGATCCCGCCGTCGATCGCGTGATGGTCTGCGGCTCGATGGACATGATCAACGACATCAAGGCGCTCGTCGAAAAGGCCGGCCTCAAGGAGGGCTCCAACGCCCACCCGGCCGAATTCGTCATCGAGAAGGCGTTCGTCGGCTAACGCCTCGCCCGCGTCGACTCGCAAGAATGCACAACCCAGACTGCGAGTGAGTTGCAATTGCGTTTGAAGTCCGCTAAAAACCCTGCGCGTCCAGTCGCCTGAGGGGGATCGGCCCGGTCGCGAGCGGTTTTCGCGGGGGTCTGAATGGCGGCCAGAGCCAGTGGTCAGCGACTGGAAGTCATCGCCCGCACCTTGCTGGCGATCGTCGGCGCCTATGCCGCCGCCAGCCTCGTGGCAGCCACGCTCGCCCGCGTCCTGCCCGGAGACCGCGCCGAAGCCGCGCTGGCCGGCACCATTGTTTCCTTCGCCGTCTTCCCCGCCATCGTGATGTGGGTCTTCGGCGCGCGCCGCGTCCTGCCGGTGCTGGTCTCCCTTGTGATCGGCTGCGCCCTCCTCGCCGCACTCACCTACTGGTCGATCACCACCGGAGGCCGCGCATGAAGGCCGCCTTCCGCCAGTCGATGTCGTGGCTGCATACGTGGACCGGCCTGCTCGTCGGCTGGATTCTCTTCGCCGTCTTCCTCTCGGGCACGCTCGCCTACTTCAATTCCGAGATCACGCTCTGGATGCAGCCGGAGACCTCGCAGACGCGCAGCCAGAGCGATGCCGTCGCCAAGGGCGGCGCCTGGCTGCAACAGAACCACCCCGACGCTGTCGAGTGGAGCATCTTCCCCGCGAACGAACGGGGCGGCGCCGTGCGCGTCCTCTGGACGCCGCCACCCGCGACTCCGGATGCAAAGCCCGTTCGCGATCCGGATCGCGATATCGCCTGGCTCGATCCCAACACTGGCCAGCAGATCAACGTGCGCGACACGATGGGCGGCGCGTTCTTCTACCGCCTGCATTTCGACATGCATTACATGCCGCGCATCTGGGGGCGCTGGATTGTCGGCGTCTGCGCGATGTTCATGTTCGTCGCGATCCTCACCGGCATCGTCGTTCACCGGAAGATCTTCACCGACTTCTTCACCCTGCGCTTCAACAAGGGCCAGCGCAGCTGGCTTGATGCGCACAATGTGGTGGGCGTCCTCGCGCTCCCTTTCCACATCATGATCACCTTCACCGGCTTCGTCACGCTGGCCTCGATGTACATGCCGTGGGGCATCGCCGCGAACTTCGCGAACGATGACGACTATTTCAAATCCGCCTTCCCGCAGCCTGAAATCCCCGACACGCGCGGCGCGCCCGCCCCGCCGCTCGATCTCGCCGCCGCGCTCGCCACGGTCGACGCCCGCTGGAATGGCGCATCGCCCTCCTCCGTCACCGTCTTCCGCCCGGCAGACACCTCCGCCGTCGTACGCATGTTCCAGACATCTTCAGCGCAGATCGACAGCCGCGCCGACGCCATCGTGATGAACCGCGCAGGCGAGGTCATCTGGGCCAAGGCCGGCAAGGGCGCTGCGACCCAGACATTCGGCGTGATGGTCGGCCTGCATGCGGGCCGCTATGCCGGGCCGGACCTGCGCTGGCTCTACTTCCTCTCCGGCCTCGGCGGCACGACGATGATCGGCACCGGCCTCATCCTCTGGACCGTGAAACGCAAGCGTAAGCACGCCGCAAAGTCCGTCGCGCATGTCGGCCTGCGCCTCGTCGAAGTGCTGAACACCGGCACCATTGTCGGCTTCCCGCTGGGCGTCGCGGCCTACTTCATCGCCAACCGCCTCGTACCACTCGACACCGTGGAGCGCGCCGAAGCCGAGATCGGCTGGTTCTTCGCCGCCTGGGGCGTCAGCTATATCTACGCCGCCCTGCGCCCGGCTCCGCGCGCCTGGTTCGAATTGCTGGCCGCCGCGGCCGCCGCCTTCGCCGCGATCCCGCTGCTCAGCGCCTTCACCACCGGACGCAACCTCTTCACCTCGATCGCCAGCGGAGACTGGACGCGCGCCACGATCGACTTCGCGCTCCTCGCCACCGCCGTCCTCTTCGCCTTCGCCGCCCGCAAGGTCGCCGCGAAATCCGACGCCGCCCCCTCCCATCCGCGACGCAGCCGCGAACAGGCGCAAACATCATGATCCACCTGCTTGGCTTCGTCGCAGCCCTTTGTGGCTTCGTCCTGTTGTGCGCCGCCATGCAGCGCCATCAGACCGAGATCTTCGGCGCACGTCTCGCTCCGGCGCTGGGCCGCAACCTCCGCTATGGCGGCGGCGCGCTGATCGTGGCCGCCTGGCTGATAGATGCCCTCGGCCTGGGCTGGGCCGTGGGCACCATCACGGCCCTCGGCCACCTCACCCTCGCCGCCGGCCTCGCCATCGCCCTGCTCCACTGGCGCAGCGCGGCCCTGAAAAAAGCGCGCGCGCCAGCTCGCAGCAAGCAGGCTTAAGCCTCCACCTTCGCCCGGTCGTAGACGAACTCCTCGCCGTCGAGATCGATCTTCGGCATTTCATCCTTCTCGTTCCAGTAGTCTTGCGTGTGCTGCCAGTCGCGTAGCTCACCGCGCTTGGGCAGCAGGTGCATGCCGCGCATGATGTAGCCGGGGTTGAAGTCCTCCGGGTCGATCCAGCTCGACAGCTTCATGTCTTTCAGGCTCGGCGGAATCGCCACCTCGACACGCCCCGCCCCGCGCTTCTTCATGTGTTTCAGCAGGCGGCACACGAAGTCCGCCACGATGTCCACGCGCAGCGTCCAGCTCGCGCGGAAATAGCCGAACACCCAGATCATGTTGGGCAGGCCGGTGAACATCATGCCGCGATAGGTGATCGTGTCCTTCATCGCGACCGGTTTGCCATCGACCACGAAGTCGATGTCGCCCTGCGGCGACAGATCGAAGCCCGTCGCCGTGACGATGATGTCCGCCTCCAGCTCCTTGCCCGATTTCAGCAGGATGCCTTTTTCCGTGAAGCGGTCGATCTCGTCGGTCACGACCGAGGCCTTGCCCGAGGCGATGCCCTGGAACAGGTCGCCATCAGGAATGAACGCGATGCGCTGGCGCCACGGGCGATAGCTCGGCGTGAAGTGCTTCTCGATGTCGTAGTCCTCGCCAAGGAAAAGCTTTACCGCATCCAGCAGCTCTTTCCTTACCGCTTCGGGTTCCTCGCGCGAGCGACGGGTGAACTCGTCCTGCGTCTTCAGGATCTGGCGGCGCGTGATCTCGTGGATCCATTCCTCGTCCACCTGCAGCGCGCGCAGCTGCTCGGCGATGTCGATCGCATTGCGCCCCGGAATGAAATAGGTCGGCGAGCGCTGCAGCATCGTCACGTGCGCCGTGTCGTTCGCCACGGCCGGCACCAGCGTCGCCGCCGTCGCGCCCGAGCCAATGACGATCATCGTCTTGCCTTTATAGTCCAGATCGCTGGGCCAGGATTGCGGGTGAACGATCCTGCCTTTGTAGGTGTCCATGCCGGCCCATTCGGGCGTGTAGCCTTTGTCGTGCCGGTAATAGCCCTGACACATCCACAGGAAGCCGGTGGTGAACGTCACCGTCGCGCCATCCGCCTTGCGCAGCGCCTCGATGGTCCAGAGATTGTCCTTGCCCGACCAGCTGGCCTTCTGGATCACATGGCCATAGCGGATGTGCCGGGTGAGATCGTTCTCATCGATCACCTCCTGCATGTATTTCAGGATTTCGGACGCCGCCGCAATCGGCGGGCCCACCCACGGCTTGAACCGGTAGCCGAACGTATGCAGGTCGCTGTCGGACCGGATGCCCGGATATGTGTGCGTCGTCCACGTGCCGCCGAATGTCGCCTGCGTTTCGAGCGCAACGAAGCTCGTTCCGGGCATCTGGTGCTTCAGGTGATAGGCGGCGCCGATCCCGGATATCCCCGCGCCGACGATCAGCACGTCGAAATGTTCGACCGTTTTAGTTGTCTTCTTCGCGGTTGCGCTCATCTGGCCGTTTCCTGTCATCCCTGTCCCGTTACTTGACAGCATTATCCGCCTCGGGAAAAGCAGGTCTTTGATATCCGTCAGAAGATGCTGGCGCTGCTCCGTTCCAATCCATGGCCGCAAGGCCGCCCCGCAGCGCCTCCTGCAACAGTCCGGAGCCCGGCCCGATGATCCGCAAGATCGCCCTTCTGGCAGTCCTGGCCGCCGCCACGCCGGCCTTCGCCCAAACACCGCCCGCGTCTGGCAGCAACAAGGTCGTCATCGAGGCCCAGCGCCCCGAAGAGGCCGTGCGCGACTTCGTCGCCGAGATCGGCGCCAACGCCTCGCCGGACGGCGCCAACCTCGCGCGCTGGGATCGCAAGGTCTGCGTGGGCGTGGTCAACGTGACCGCCGCCTATGCCCAGAAACTGATCGACCAGGTCTCCCTCGTCGCCCTCGCCGTCGGCCTCGACCCGGGCGAGCCCGGCTGCAAGCCCAACGTCCTCATCATGGCCGACACCAATGGCGATGAACTCGCCGCGCGCCTGATCAAGGACAGCCCGAAAGCTTTCCGCCCCGAGCCCAACGGCACAAGCCATCTCGGCCGCACGCAGCTGCGCAAGTTCGAGAAGTCGAACGCGCCGGTGCGCTGGTGGCATGTCAGCCAGACCGTGCTCGTCGACACCGGCCAGTCCGCCATGGAAGCAATGTCAGTCCGCGTCCGCGGCGCCTCGCGCCTCCGCAACAATGTGCGCGAGGACCTGCACCACGCCATCATCATCCTCGACACCAAGCGGATCGGCTCGGTCTCGTTTTCATCGCTCGCCGATTATGTCGCGATGGTCGCCCTCGCGCAGGTCGATGCCGACGCCGACATGCGCGAGCATCCCAGCATCCTCAACCTGTTCAACGCCGAGAAGGGTGATCGCACCGCGCGGATGACGCAGTGGGATCTCGACTACCTGATCTCGCTCTACACAACGCGCGGCGACGCCTCGACCGCAAAGGCCGAGGCGCGCCACATCGCACGCGGCATGATGAAACGCCCCTCAGACGGCAAAGCCGCCCAGTAGGAGCGGTCTACCGCTTCGACTTGCCGGTCTTGGCCTTGGGCTTCGCAGCCGCCGCCTGCGCAGCCTCCGCCGCTTCCGCCAGACGCGCGCCGCCGAGAATGCCTTCCATCGAGTAATTCCCCTCATGGCAGGCGTATTCGAAGATGTTCCCCGGATTGGGCTTGAAGGCGTATTCGCCTGACCACGTCTGCGTGTAGTGCACCGGGTCCTGCACCGTGAACTGGTACAGCAGCTCGTCCGCGTCGATCCGTGTGAACTTTTCCGTCACCACGCCCTGCGTCGACACCGGCGTCTGCGTCCGCGATTCCTGCGTCGGGTTGATGTTCCGCGTCTCGGTCACCAGCGTGTCGCCATCCCACCACGCAACGCTGTCGCCCAGCCACGGCTTGATCACCGCCGGCTTGTGAGAAGCACGCGCCACGTCCGCCGAGGCATAGATCGGGATGATGCGCGCATCGTGCACCATCTCCACCTCGATCACGAGATAGTCCTTGGTCAGGTGGAACCCGTAATTGTTGTTGTAGAGCCCGTTCAGCATCACCGGCCCGCCGCCATCGCTCTGCGCGATCAGGCAGCGCTCGCGCAGCGGCAGGTCTTCCGGCCCCTCATACGCGCCCTTGCCCGAGCGATATTCCACGCCCTCGCGGATCGGCAGCACGAGGCTCTTCGCGCGATCCTTGAACGGCATCTTGCCATCCGCCGGGCTCACAATGTGCGACGACCGCGCCTCGCCCCGCACGCTCATCAGCCCCAGACCCGGATCGGTCCAGAACGCGTTGTAGCCGGCCTGACTGTTGGCGTCCTTGAACGCGCCCGCGCTCAGGTCCGATGGTGCGTTCGCCATCATGCGCCCATCGGTCGCCGTCTTCTTGATCGCTTCCGCCTGCTCCGCCGGCACCACCAGCGTCGTGAAGTTTGCCGCCCGCTCCAGCCGCGTGCCAGAGGCGTTGGTCCACACGCCATCGAAGTTCCGCGCCAGCGCCTTCGTTCCCGCATCCGACTGCGCAAACGCCGGGCTCGCCAGCACCAGCGCCAGCGCCGCCATGGCCAGAGGCTTCGCGAACCGTGTCATGTGTCTCTCCTCCGGATACCGTTTATGTATTTTGCCGCAGTCTAGCGCCCATTCCGTCCAGCGCCATCCTGACGGGCCCGCCAACCACGCCAATTTGACTTTGCCGCCCCGCGGCAAGGCATACGCGCCACGAAAACCATCTTGGACCAGCCGGTAGCTTCATCTACAGCCGGAAATGAGCGATCACACGCTCACGGCGCGCAAGATGCCATACGGAGGAAGCGAACATGTCCGAAGCCCACGTCTATCCCGTGCCGCCGGAGTTCGCCGCCAAGGCGCATGTGAACGCCGAAAAATACGCGAGCATGTACGCCGCCTCCGTCGCCGACCCCGAAGCCTTCTGGCGCGAACACGGCAAGCGCCTGCAGTGGATGAAGCCCTACACCAAGGTGAAGGACGTCAACTGGGACATCTCGAAAACCAACAACCCCGCCGACCTCCATGTGAAATGGTTCTACGACGGCGCCCTCAACGTCTCCGCCAACTGCATCGACCGCCACCTGCCCGCGAAGGCCAACGACACCGCCATCATCTTCGAGGGCGACGATCCCAACGTCTCGAAGACAATCACCTACGGCCAGCTCCACGCCGAGGTCTGCCGCTTCGCCAACGTGCTGAAGTCGCAGGGTGTGAAGAAGGGCGACCGCGTCACCATCTACATGCCGATGATCCCGGAAGCGGCCTACGCGATGCTCGCCTGCGCCCGCATCGGCGCCATCCACTCCATCGTCTTCGGCGGCTTCTCGCCGGATGCCCTCGCCGGTCGTCTCGAGGATTGCGCCTCCGTCTGCGTCATCACCGCCGATGAAGGCCTGCGCGGCGGCAAGCCAATTCCGCTGAAAGCCAATGTCGACGACGCCATAAAGCGCCTCGGCGACAAGTCCCCGGTGAAATCCGTCGTCGTCATCAAGCGCACCGGTGGCAAGATCAACATGACCACGGGCCTCGACCACTGGTACGCCGACGTCGCCGCCACCGTCTCCGACATCTGCCCGCCCGAGGAGATGAACGCGGAAGACCCGCTCTTCATCCTCTACACCTCCGGCTCCACCGGCAAACCGAAAGGCGTGCTGCACACCACCGGCGGCTATCTCGTCTGGGCCTCGATGACCCACGAGATCGTCTTCGACTACAAGCCCGGCGAAGTCTTCTGGTGCACCGCCGATGTCGGCTGGGTCACCGGGCATTCCTATGTCGTCTACGGCCCGCTTGCGAACGGCGCGACCACGCTGATGTTCGAAGGCATTCCGACTTACCCGGACGCTTCGCGCTTCTGGCAGACGGTCGACAAGCACCAGGTCAACATCTTCTACACCGCCCCCACCGCCCTCCGCGCGCTCATGGGCGCAGGCGACCAGTACGTCACATCGTCCTCGCGCAAGTCCATCCGCCTGCTCGGCTCCGTCGGCGAGCCGATCAACCCGGAAGCGTGGGAATGGTATTACCGCGTCGTCGGCGAACAGCGCTGCCCCATCGTCGACACCTGGTGGCAGACCGAAACCGGCGCCACGCTGATGACGCCCCTCCCCGGCGCCCACGCGCTCAAGCCGGGCTCCGCCGCAAAACCCTTCTTCTCGATCCGCCCCGAGCTTGTCGACGACAAGGGCACGGTTCTCGAAGGCGCCACCGCCGGCAATCTCTGCATCCTCGATAGCTGGCCCGGCCAGATGCGCACTGTCTACGGAGACCACGCGCGCTTCGTCGACACCTACTTCCGCACTTACCCCGGCAAGTATTTCACCGGCGACGGCTGCCGCCGCGATGAGGACGGCTATTACTGGATCACCGGCC
>JAOATF010000184.1 GCA_030158285.1 Hyphomonadaceae bacterium | reverse complement strand
GCCCGCAAGGGCGTAGTGTATTCTTGCCTCCCGAAGCCTTGGCGCAGGGAGGCCGCCACCACTCACCAACGCTTTGGGGGAAGCGCATGTGGTACGTCTACTTTCTCGAACTCGCGAACAGCGACATCTATGTCGGCCACACGTCCAATCTGAAACTCCGCGTTCCTACGCACCAGCGCGGCGAGGTCACCTCAACCCGCCCTTTCCGCCCCCTCCGCCTCCGCTCCTATGTCGCCGTCGAGACGGAATCCCAGGCCCGAGACCTCGAGCGCTACTTCAAGACCGGCTCAGGCAAAGCCGTTGCGAAGAAGCGCTTTCTTACCCGATAAGAGACCGCAGTAGCGTGTAGTGGGCGGGAGCAATCTCCGATGTGGTTCGACAATGTCGGCACGTTCATCGAGTTCGGCTTCCAGCACATCCTGCCGCAAGGCCTCGACCACGTCCTGTTCGTGGTGGCGCTCTACCTCAACGCCCGCGGCTGGAATTCCCTGCTCCTGCAGGTCACCACCTTCACCCTCGCCCACACCATCACGCTGGCCCTCGCCGCCACCGGCGTCGTCTCCAGCCCCGGCGACATCATCGAGCCGCTGATCTCCCTGTCGATCGTGCTGCTTGCGCTCGAAGCCATCGTCTTCCGCAAGCCGAACCCCTGGCGCCTGCCGGTGATCTTCGCCTTCGGCCTGCTGCACGGTCTCGGCTTCGGCTCCGTGATGAAGGCCTACCTCGAAAACGCAGACCTCTCCGCCGGCCTCATCGGCATCACCGTCGGCGTCGAGATGGGGCATCTGCTGGTGCTGGTCGTCACCGGGCTAGCCGCCTTCCTGATTCAGCTGATCCTGAAATCCTTCAACCGTTCGAGCCTCTACCAACCAGCGGTCGTCACGCCCGCGGCGGCGATCATCGCGGCGATTGGGCTGTATTGGACGCTGCAAAGGGTTGGGGTTCTGCCGCAGTAGAGGCGCATGGCGCTCAGATCTCGATACGTCATCGAATTGGTGCGTGCGCTTAAGCTTCCGCGCACGGAACTGCAAAAATCCTGTTTTGTTCTCATCAACCCATTGCGCTGCCACTAGGGCAGTCGTCTATTACTCGCGTCGGCTCGGGAGAAGACGCTGTGGGACTCACTCGGAATTGGGACAGGCTCAACCCGTTGTTGGCGCTGGGCATTGAGATACAAGAACGCGAATGTCGCGCGCAGGCCAAAGCCCTCTCTGACGCTATCCTTGGCGCCGCATCGCCCCCTCGTCCGCAAGCACCCATCGGCCGCCCCAACAGGATGCTTGGCGGCCTCGGAGCTTCGCCAAATCCGGTTCGGCGCTCGCCGCTGAGGTCCCCGCCGAAGCTTGAAGCCAAGGGCCCGCCGAAAGCCGCGCCGATCAATTTCTATCGCAAGCTTCAGACCGATCCACTGACACGCGCGAAGTGGTTCGATGAAGTGACGTGGCAGGTCCAGAACTACCCGCCGGGATACCGGACGGATGGCGTGTACATCTACACCCTTGCCGCCTATGGCGATCCGGACTCGCCGTTCGGCTGGGATGTTGATCACATCCGCCCGGTTGAACGTGGCGGCGGGGATGAAGCTTCGAACCTGCGCCCGCTGCGCTGCTCCATCAATCGCGGCCACCGCGGACGCTAGGACGGCTTAACGTGTGGGATGCCATCAAGCCCTATCTCGATCCACCCGCTATCGTGACGGGACTCGTCAGTGGGATAATCTTGCTGGCTTTGAGCCGATACCTTCCGAGGCTGTGGCGCTGGCTCAGCAAGACTACGGGAACACGCTACGAAGGGTTCTTCAAAGGCATCCAGGACACGGTCGAGCACTATCGCGCCATGGACGTGACCAACAGGATCGAGTTTCAGAACTACGTGGCGCGCGTGATCGAAAACAGGCGAATTGATCTGGCCTTTGACATCGTCCCGATTCTAGGACTCTTCACGTTCGGCCCATCGCTTTTGCTCTCAGGCAAGCTTGATTGGTATGTCGCCGTAGTCGTGGTGCTTGTTGCTTCAGCTTTTCTTCTCAGCACAGCGATGAAGGCCGCGAAATACATCCGTCTACGAACGATAGAGATGTTCATGTACGACCATCTCCGCAACGAGAAAATCGTTCGCGACCTCGATCTTTGATTGCTTCGACACGGCCTGACGACCTAGTTGGAAATCAAATCGCCCATCAGCACCTTGGAACGGAAGAAAAAGCGCCGGGCTTTTCGGGCGTTCCTGCCGTTTCCGGTAGGTTGGGAAAAAACACTGAAAATGAGAAATGGTGCCCAGGGCCGGAATCGAACCAGCGACACGCGGATTTTCAATCCGCTGCTCTACCAACTGAGCTACCTGGGCTTATCACCTCGCGGCGATGAGGCGCGTTGTATAGGGAAAGCCTTTTCCCCTGTCCATGCCTTTCAGCGATCTTCCAGATCGTTGTTTTCACCCGGATTCGGGCCGGGAATGCCGTCGCCCTCGTCTTCCCCTGCCCCGCCGCCCGGGATGGCATAGCCCCCCTTCAGCCAGCGCGAGAGGTCCACATCGGCGCACCGGCGCGAGCAAAACGGGGAGTAGGGCTTCTGGGCGGGCTTCGAACAGATCGGGCAGGCCATCACTCACTCCAGACTTGCGGCGGGCCGGCTGGGCCATCGGCCGCCTCGATTGTCCAGCGCGGACCGATCCGGCCGGCCATGGCTTCGCGCCAGCCGATCGGGTCCGCGCCCAGCCACTCGGCGGCCGGGCCGGAAACGCGCGCCTTCACCCGGCCCGCCCGGTTCTGCTCGCCCGCCGTCTCGATCAGGCGCAACACATCAAGGGCTTCGCGTTCGGCTGCCGACGCCGCCACCGCATCGCGCAACGGCCGGATGCGCCGCGCCACAGCAGCCTCGCAAACGCCAAACCGCGTCAGCTCCAGCACATCGCTGCTGCGACCGAGATAGAGCGCCAGCTGGTCACGGAAACGCTGCACCACGCCGCGGCGGGAGGCCGGCTCGCTCATCGCGACGAAGTCGATGAACACCAGTCCACCCACGCCGCGCAGGGAGATCTGCCGCGCCGCCGCGTCCGCCGCCAGCGCATTGAGCTCCAGCGCGAACCGCTCCGCATCGCCGCCACCCTTGCGCGCGGCGCCGTCGACATCGATCACCGTTGCAGCTCGCGTGAGGTCGATCCCGATATTGCCGCCGCCAGTCAGTTCAACCGCCGCCGCGAGCGCATCATCAATCGCGGCATCCGCGATCGTGCGCGCCTCTGCGCCGGTGATCGTCGCGATGACCTCCACGCCAGACACGAGCGCATCATCGGACGCTTCCGCATGCAGCACCGGCTCTTTCGCCGGCATGGCATTCGGCGACATGTCGGCGAGGCTCAGCACCGGGCCCTTATTGCCCCACGTGCCGCCCCACGCCTCGGACTTCACGCGAAAAGCCAGCATCGCGCCTTCAACCACACGCGCCGCCCGCGTCGGCTCGACAACGCCATCCGGCCCCACGCCAAGATCGACAAACCAGCCGCGATTGCCCGGAATGCGGGCCTTTACCCTGCCCCATCGCACCTGATCGAGCAGCACACGGCGGCCCTTTTCACTCCAGCGTTCGACGCTGATCCGGAAGGGCAGCCCCTGTTCGTCAAGCAACACGCGCCGGCGCTCGCCAACCGCATCGTCGATGACGAGCCGCGCCTTCATGCGCTCACCCAGCGATGGGCAACCGGGTAGCCGAGCCCTTCGAGCAGGCACGCGGTTTCATAGAGCGGCAGGCCGACGATGGAAGAATACGATCCGGAGATCTCGGTGATCAGCGCGCCCGCGCGTCCCTGGATCGCATAGCCGCCAGCCTTGCCCTTCCATTCGCCCGACTGGATGTAGCCTTCGGTCTCGTCATGCGAGAGCCGCTTGAACGCGACGCGGCTGGCGACAAGGCGCGAAGCGCGGCGGCCATCCGGCGCGAACACGGCAACGCCGGTCAGCACGTCATGCTGGCGGCCCGACATCAGCGCGAGGCACGCGCGCGCCTCCGCCTCGGTCTCGGCCTTGGGGAGGATGCGGCGCCCAACGCCAACCACGGTATCCGCCGACAGGATGTAGCAGCCCGATGTAGTAACATTGCTACACGCTGCCTCGCCCTTCTGGACGGCAAGCCGCAACGCCAGCTGGCGCGGGCGCTCGTCCTTCAGGGGCGTCTCGTCGATGTCGGTGGGGGCGACCGTGTCAGGCGTCACGCCAATCTGGCGCAGCAGGTCAAGCCGCCGCGGGCTCGCGCTCGCGAGCACAAGCCCGGCGGAACCAGCGGTCATGGTCACTTGAAGCGGTAGGTGATGCGCCCCTTGGTCAGGTCGTAGGGCGTCATCTCGACGAGCACCTTGTCGCCCGTCAGCACGCGGATGCGGTTTTTCCGCATTTTGCCGGCCGTGTGCGCAATGATCTCGTGATCGTTGGCCAGCTTCACGCGGAAAGTCGCGTTCGGCAGGAGTTCAACGATAGTGCCTTCAAACTCGATAAGTTCTTCCTTCGCCATGAAACTCCCTTTGGATGGCTGGGGGGTGCGGACGCCCCTATACACGCTTTCCCCCGGATTCGTCTAATCCCTTGATTTCACGTCCGGGCGTGCAGCGCACAGACCAGGGTGAACAGCCGCCTGGCCGTGTCGAAGTCCACCTCCGCCTTGTCCGCCAGCCGCTCCGTCAAAACCTGCGACCCCTCATTGTGCAACCCCCGCCGCCCCATATCGATCGCCTCAATCTGCGACGGCGAACTACTCCGGATTGCGTCGTAGTAGCTGTCGCAGATCAGGAAGTAGTCCTTGATCACCCGCCGCAACGCCGTGAGCGACAACATCAGCTTGCGCACCGCCGCGCCGTCCTGCTCCGCAATGTCGAACACCAGCCGGTTGTCAGCCAGCGACAGCACGACGTTGTACGGCCCACCCTCGTGACCGATGACCTTGAAGTGGTTCTCCTCGATCAGATCGAAGATCGCGACCTTGCGCTCATGCTCCGCATCCGGCCCGGCAGGCGCCAGGCTCTTCTCGTCGATCTCGATCGCGGCGATACGGGGGCTGCTCATCCGCCGCTCCGGCGGATGGAAACGGAGAGGCCGTGCGCCGGCAGGCCTTCGCTCTTCGCCAGCGTCTCGGCGGCTTGCGCGAGATGGCGAAAACCCTGCTCGCTGATGCGCTGGATGGAGGTGCGCTTCATGAAGTCCAGCACCGACAGACCGGACGCAAAGCGCGCGGCGCCGGATGTCGGCAGAACGTGGTTGGAGCCAGTGACATAGTCGCCCAGTGCTTCCGGCGCCCAGCGGCCAAGGAAGATCGCGCCTGAGTGGCGCACGTCTTTCGCGATGGCATCCGGATCGCTCACCGCAAGCTCGACGTGCTCCGGTGCGATCTGGTTCACGATCTCCGCCGCGCGGTCGAGCCGCGCGATCACGATGGCTCCATAGTCGCGCCATGCTTCGACAACAGTCCTCGCCGTCGCCAGTTCGGCGATCTGCTTCTCCAGCGCCGTCTCGACGCGCGTCGCCCATTCGGCGTCATCCGTGATCAGGATGGATTGCGCGAGCGGATCATGCTCGGCTTGCGACAGCAGGTCGGCGGCGATCCATTCCGGCTTGTTCTGGTTGTCGCCAACCACGGTGATTTCGGACGGACCCGCAATCGTGTCGATACCGACGTCGCCGAAGACAATGCGTTTGGCCGCTGCCACGTAAGCGTTTCCGGGCCCGACGATCTTGTCGACCGGCCTCAGCGCGCCCGCGCCATAGGCCAGTGCCGACACCGCTTGCGCGCCACCAATCGGATAGAATTCCGTCACGCCCGCGCGCACCGCCGCATAGGCAACGGCCGGATTGAACTCGCCGCCGGGCACGGGCGACACCATGGCGATCCGCTTCACACCTGCAGCGCGCGCCGGAACGGCATTCATCAGGACAGAGCTGGGATAGCTGGCCCGGCCGCCGGGCACGTAAAGGCCCACTGCATCCACCGCCGTCCAGCGCCAGCCAAGCTCCAGCCCGGCAGCGTCAGTAAAACTGTGATCCTGCGGGCGCTGTTGGCTGTGATAGGACTCGATACGTTCGGTCGCAAAGTTCAGCGCCTCGCGCACATCCGGCGCACAACGTTCAGCCGCTTCGAACAGGTCGATACCTTTCGCCTGCAGCGTTTCCGGATCAAGCGCCACCTTGTCGAAGCGCTGGGTATACGACGCAACCGCCTCGCCTCCCCGCTCGCGTACGCTGCGCACGATGGCCGCCGTGGCGTTGTGCACGTCTTCCGTGCCCTGTGCCCGGCGGAGCGCCAGGAATTTGCCGAACACCTCGACGAAGTCGGGCGCGAACGCGTCGAAGCGACGGACGCTCATGAGCGCTTCTCGTGGTCAGGCTTGCGACGCGTCGGCCAGGCCGGCCCGATATCCGCCAGCGTCACGTCGAGGCATTCCGCCGTCAGTTCGATCTGCGTCTGTCCGGCAAACGTCAGCGTCACCACGCCGCCGGGCGGTTCCGCCGCCGGGGCGAACGTGACGTCCATCAGCGCGTGCATGGCATCGATGTCTTTCGAGACGGCGCGGCTGCGCACGCCCAGCACGCCCGCAAAAGCCAGCACGGCGCGCGAGCGGAAGAACGGCATCCGTTTTCCGGCGCGCTCCCACTGGAAGCGGTTGATCTCGATCCCGAATGTCTTCGAGCGACCATCGAACCGGATGCTTTCAGGTTTCACCAGCGCGTCCTGAACGGCGGCGGCCACAATGGCCAGCCCCTCAGCATCCTCGGCAAGGAGCTTCAGTCCGCTCACAACCAGATCCTCGTTGGCACGCATCGGCAATCGTCCGCCGGACATGCGGGAACAGCCCCGCCGCAGGCGCCGCCTTCACTAGACCAGAAACCCAGCCCGCTCCAGCGACACGGCGTCTCGTGCCGCCTCAGGCGGAATCCCCCTGCCGGGAGATCTTGGCGCCGCAGCGACCCAGTTTTTCCTCAAGACGCTCGAAACCGCGATCCAGATGGTAGATGCGGTTAACGACGGTCTCGCCCTCGGCAACCAGCGCCGCGATCACGAGGCTGACCGAGGCTCGCAGGTCGGTGGCCATCACCGGGGCGGCGTGCAGCTTGCCCACCCCCTTCACGATGGCCTCGTTGCCCCGGACGGCGATGTTGGCGCCCAGGCGGCTCAGTTCCGGCGCGTGCATGAACCGGTTCTCGAAGATATTCTCGCGGATCGTACTGGTGCCCTCGGCAACGCTCATCAGCGCCATGAACTGGGCCTGCAGATCGGTCGGGAAGCCGGGGTGCGGGCGCGTGTCGATGTCCACGGCCTTCAGCGGGACAGAGGGATCGCGTTTGATACGGATGCCCTTGGCCTCGACCTCAACCGTGACGCCGGAGCGTTTCAGCGCATCGATCAGCGCGCCCAGGTCTTCCGCCCGTGCGCCCTCAAGGAACACGTTGCCGCCGGTGGCCGCCGCGCAGATGGCGAACGTGCCGGCTTCGATCCGGTCAGCAATCACGTCATGACGCGCGCCGGTGAGCTTGGCGACGCCCTGGATGCGGATGGTCGCCGTGCCGTGGCCGGTGATCTTCGCGCCGCAGGCGTTGAGGCAGTTGGCGAGGTCAGCGATTTCCGGCTCTGCCGCCGCATTCTCGAGGATGGTTTCGCCATCGGCGAGAACTGCCGCCAGCATGGCGTGCTCGGTCGCTCCAACCGAAACGAAGGGGAAGTTGATGTGGGCGCCCTTGAGGCCCCGCAGGGCTGCGGCTTTCACATAGCCCTGCTCGATCACGATATCCGCACCCATGGCCTCGAAGGCCTTGAGGTGGAGGTCGACCGGACGCGCGCCGATGGCGCAGCCGCCCGGCAGTGACACCGTGGCGTGGCCAACGCGGGCCAGCAGCGGGCCAAGCACGTTGAACGTCGCCCGCATCTTCCGCACCAGATCATACGGGGCGATGGTCGAGGAGATGTTGGCGGCGTGCATCCGGCACAGCGCCTCGCCCTTGGGCCACTCCACCTCGACGCCGAGGCTTTTCAGCAGCTCGGCCATGAACCTTGTGTCCGCCAGGTTCGGCATGTGAGTGAGCACCAGCGGCTCCTCGCAGAGCAGCGAGGCGGCCTGGAGTTTCAGGGCCGAGTTCTTGGCGCCGGAGATGGGAATAGACCCCGAAAGCGGCCCGTTCCCCAGAATCGAAAGCTTATCCATGGCGACGGTTATGGGCCCGAATCCGGCTGCGACAAGGCGTAGGGCCGCCTAATCCTCGGCAGGCGGCGGCTTTCCGGAGGAATCCGCCTCGTCCGGGCGGGCGGCTGCCTTGCGGCGGCGCAGGTTCGCCCGCAGGGCCTCGGCCCGGCGCTGGGCTTTCCGGTCGGCCGCGGAGGGCTGTTTTGGCGGGTTTTCAGGGATTTTCCGCGACATGATGGCTTGTCTAACACCTCCCCTTCCCATTGGGAGGGGTTTCCGTTATGCGGACGCTCCTTAAGCGGGATGCTGCCGTAGCTCAGTGGTAGAGCGCATCCTTGGTAAGGCTGAGGTCGGGAGTTCAATCCT
>JAOATF010000183.1 GCA_030158285.1 Hyphomonadaceae bacterium | reverse complement strand
GCCGGCAGGTGATGCTGGTGCAGGTCGTCAAGGAAGAGCGCGGCAACAAGGGCGCGGCGCTCACCACCTATCTCTCGCTCGCCGGCCGCTACTGCGTGCTGATGCCCAACACGTCCCGCGGTGGCGGCATCTCCCGCAAGATCACCAACGCCGGTGACCGCAAGCGCCTCAAATCGATCACCAGCGAGTTCGCCATTCCGCGCGGCGCCGGCCTCATCGTCCGCACGGCGGGCGGCAAACGCACCAAGAACGAAATCCGCCGCGACTTCGAATACCTGACCAAGCTGTGGCAACAGATCGTCGGCAAGACGATGGAATCCATGGCGCCCGCCCTCATCCACGAGGAAGGCCACCTGGTCCTGCGCGCCGTGCGCGATCTTTACGACAAGGATGTCGAGCGCATCATCGTGGAGGGCGACGACGCCTTCAACGAGGCCCGCACCTTCGTAAAAATGCTGATGCCCTCGCACACCCGCAAGGTCGTGCAGCACGAAGACCCCGGCCCGCTCTTTGTGGTCACCGGCGTCGAGGACCAGCTCAACGGCATCTTCACGCCGACCGTGCAGCTGCCCTCCGGCGGCTACATCGTGATCAACCAGACCGAGGCGCTGGTCGCTATCGACGTCAACTCGGGCAAGGCCACGCGCGAGCGCAATGTCGAGCAGACAGCCCTGAAAACCAACCTGGAGGCCGCTGCCGAAGCTTGCCGCCAGATGCGCCTGCGCGACCTCGCCGGCCTGATCGTCATCGACTTCATCGACATGGAGGACATGAAGAACAACCGCGCGGTCGAGAAGAAGATGAAGGACTGCCTCAAGATCGACCGGGCGCGCGTGCAGACCGGCCGTATCTCGCAGTTCGGCCTGTTCGAGATCTCGCGCCAGCGTCGCCGCGCCGGCGTGCTGGAACTGTCGTCCGAGCCGTGCGCCCATTGCGGCGGCACCGGCCGCACCCGCTCGATCGAGAGCGCCGCGATCCAGCTGCTGCGCACGATCGAAACCCGCGCCGCCGATGACCGCGTGCAAAGCGTGCACGTCGATGCCGCTTCGGACGTCGCGCTGTACCTGCTCAACGAGAAGCGCTCGTCCATCGCCGACATCGAAGGCGATAACCACGTCGCCGTCCGCATCGAAGCGGACGAAGACCTGAAGGCTGGCGAGTTCAACATCGAAGGCCGCGCGGATGGCGAAGTCGTCCAGCCGCGTCCGTTGCAGCCGATCGACCTGCGCAAGCTCAAGCCGCTTCCGCCGCCAGCCGCCGATGAGATCGAGGAAGACGAAGAAGAAATCGTCGACGACGGCGATGGCGACGAGGACGATGATCACGAAGGTCACGACCACGACGAGGAAGATGGCGAGGAAGAAGCCAGCTCCGACGCCGAGGACGAAGAAGACGGCGACGACAATCGCGGAGAGCGTGGCCGCCGTGGACGCCGGGGTGGCCGTCGCCGCCGTGGCGGACGCGACCAGCGTGGTGGACGTGACCGCGACACCGCCGATGCCGACGCCGGCGAAGCGGGCGAAGACACCCAGCCGGTCGCTGCGCGTGAGGATGGCGACCGCGAGGATGGCCGTGGTGGCCGTGGCCGCCGCCGCCGTCGTGGCGGGCGCGACCGCAACAACAGCAACAACGACCGCAACCGCATCCCGGATATCGCTGCCGATGGCGGCGAGATGCTGGATGCCATTGCGTCTGCCCCGTTCCTGTTCCTGCAGGCCGTGGCAGAGCCGGAACCCGTCGTCGAAGTGGCCCCGCTTGAAGCCCCGCCGATTGAGCCGACCCCGGTTTTCGCCGCTCCCGTGGAAGGCGAACACGAGGAAGCCCCGGCGCTGGAACCCGTCCTGGCAGCGAAGCCGGAACCTGCCCCGGCAGCCGTCGTGGCCGAGGCGGTCGCCCACCACGAAATCGCCGCATCCGCACCGCAGCCTGCGCCTGCTGAAACCCCTGTCGAAACCGCTGCGGCGGCTGCGGCAGAGGCCAAGCGCCATGCAATCCACGGCTCGCCCGAGGATTCGCAGCCTTCCGACGGCGGTACGCCCCGGAAGGCGGGCTGGTGGAGCCGCCGCAAGACAGGCTGACGTCCGCTAGCCGGGCGTTTCTGGCAGCTGGCGGTCTTTGACTATCGCGATCCGGGGGCTAGCTTTGGCTGGTCCATGGGCTGCTGCCTCTTGGGCTCAAGGAGACGTTCGTATGGGCGTTATGCGGAAAGTCCTGCACGCGATTGCGGCCGGCGCGCTGGCGATGGCGCTCCCGCTGTCGGCATCGGCCCAGGGCCTGATCCGCGATGCGGAGATCGAGCAGATCCTGCGCGACTATTCCAATCCGCTGTTCGCCGCCGCCGGCCTGAAGCCCGACGACGTGAACATCTACATCATCCAGGATGACAGCCTGAACGCCTTCGTGGCGGCCGGACAGAACGTGTTCCTGCACACTGGCCTCATCATGGAAGCCAAGACGCCCGAGGAGCTGAAGGGCGTCATCGCGCACGAGACCGGCCACATCGCCGGCGGTCACAGCGTCACGCGCGAAGCCGCCGTGGGCGCGGCCAGCGGCACCTCGCTGGTCACCATGGGCCTCGGCGTGCTCGCTCTCTTTGCGGGCGCACCTGATGCCGCTCTCGCCCTGTTCGGCTCCGCTCCGCAATTCGGCCTGATGACGATCTTCAAGTTCACCCGCGCCGAAGAAAGCTCGGCCGACCAGTACGGTCTCGACTTCATGGAGAAGACCGGACAGTCGGCAGACGGCCTCGTCTCCTTCATGGAGCACTTCCGCTATGAAGAGCTGATGTCGGAGAGCCGTCGCGATCCGTACTTCCGCTCCCACCCGATCTCCAGCGACCGTATCGCCGCGCTGACCCGCCGTGCGCGCGACGTGTCCGCCAAAGCCCAGCCGCAGACGCCGGAAGCAATCCAACAACTTGCCATGATGAAGGCCAAGCTGGTCGGCTTCATCGGCCCGGCGGGCCGCGTGATGTCCCGCTATCCGGACACGGACCAGTCGATCCCCGCGAAGTATGCCCGCGCCATCGCGGCCTATCGCGCCGTGGATATCAAGAAGGCGCTGACGCTGATCGACGAGCTGATCACGGTCCAGCCGGAAAATGCCTACTTCTACGAACTGAAAGGCCAGATCCTGTTCGAGAGCGGCCGCTCGCTGGAATCCGTCGGGCCGCACCGCCGCTCCGTCGAGCTCGCGCCGAAACAGGCGCTCCTGAAGGTGAACCTCGCCCGCTCGCTCATCGGCACCAAGGATGACGCGGCCGTGCTGGAAGCCGAAGGCATGCTGCAGGATGCCCTGCAGCTGGAGCCGGACAATGCGTTTGCCTGGAATCAGCTGGCCGTCGCCTACGCCAAGCAGGGCCGCATCGGCGATGCCGACCTCGCCACCGCCGAGGAAGCCTACCAGCTGGGCGACATGAGCCGCGCCTACAACTTCGCCCGCCGCGCCAAGGACAAGCTGACGCTGCAGACGCCCAACGGCCAGCGCGCGGACGACATCATGGCGCTGTCCGACCCGCGCAACCGGCGCGGCGGGGCTCGCCGCGGCTTCGGCATGGCGATCCACACCGAACATTGATGATGAAATCCGGGCCTTCCCGCCCAATATCCCTTAAGACCCCGCGGGCAGACTGGCCCGGAAGGAACTGACACATGCGTCTTCAAGCAACTCTCGCGGCCCTGCTGGCGCTCGGCGCCGCGGCCTGTTCCGGCGGCCAGACCAAGGCCCCGGACAGCATCGACCGCATGTCCAAGGCCGAGGTGGAATCCATCGTGAAGGAGTATCTCCTGCGCGAACCGGAAATCCTGTTCCAGATGCAGGCCGCCTACCAGACCAACCAGCTGGCGACCCAGACGCTTGCCGCCGAAGGCGCGTGGGACAAGCTGATCGCCTCGTCGAAGGACGACCCCTTCATCGGCCGCAAGGACGCGCCGATCACCATCGTGGAATTCAGCGACTATGACTGCGGCGTCTGCAAGATGGCTGTTCCGTGGGTCATGAGCCAGGTCGACGACCGTCGCAGCGACATCAAGGTGATCATCAAGGAGTCGGCCGTCCGTGGCGCTGACTCGCGCCGCGCCGCCATCGCCGCGCTCGCCGCCCACAACCAGGGCAAGTATCGCGAGATGCACGTCGCCCTGATGAAAGCCCCGGCCAACGCCTACACGCCGGAAAACCTCGAGATCATCGCCAAGTCTGTCGGCCTCGATGTGGCGCGCTGGAAAGCCGACATGGCCAGGCCGGAACTGGCGCAACGCGTTGACCGCTCGGTCAGCGAGTTCGACGTCGCCGGCCTGCAGGGCACGCCGTCCTTCCTGATCAACGGCAAGTTCGTCGGCGGCTACGCGCAGGAAGAGCTGGAGTCGCTGATCGAAGCGACCCGCAAGCAGATCAAGGGCTAATGGACCGCCGGGCTCCCGCCCGGCAGCCACTGCGAAGCTCCAGGCCTTCGCTCGCTACGGCTACCGCCGCGCAAGCGGAGGGCTGGTCATAGCGGATGAGCGCGCTACGGACAGAGCCACCCACAAGCAGTAAGTCCGTCGGCAAACGGATGAACGCTCCATATATTTTCGATAACCAGTGTGCCGCCATGCGGCGGCTTTTGCGCGCGGTAAGTCCCGGACAATTCAATCTCCAGGACGCTGATCGGAGGACTCCGTGGCGGCGCCTCGCCAAGCGCCTTTAGCAGAGCTTTGTAGGGTTCGTCCGCCAACCGCGACGTGTCAGGCTCAAGCATCACATCTGGACAAGCTGGATCAAAGAGCGTCGCACCATGGCCGATCGAAAAGTAGCGTGCCTTGGTCCGCACCATCTTGCCGTCAAGCTGGTGCTGCTCCTTATTTATATCGCAGAACGGCGTAGACTGTTCGGCCATCGCCGGTTCACCAGGCGTCTGGCAAGCTGAGAGAAGCACGACCGTCGCTAGTAATATCGTAGCCGTTTTCAGCAAGGTTCTCACCCCGGGGATGCGAGCAAACGGATAGATATCATATGGCCGCGCCGGCACACTGGCCGCCGGCGGTTCTTCTAGATCAACCCACCCAGCGGGCTCGACGGATCGGCATAGCGCTTCATCGGCATGCGTCCCGCGAGATAAGCCTCGCGGCCGGCAATCACCGCGTGCTTCATCGCACGCGCCATGCCGATGGGATCTTTCGCAGCAGCAATCGCCGTGTTGGCGATCAGCGCGTCGCACCCCAGCTCCATGGCGATGGTCGCATCCGACGCCGTGCCGACGCCCGCATCCACCAGCACCGGCACCTTCGCCTGCTCGACAATCAGCCGGATGTTGACGCGGTTCTGGATGCCAAGACCCGAGCCGATAGGCGAGGCGGCCGGCATGATCGCGGCAGCGCCTGCCTCTTCGAGGCGCTTCGCAAATACGACATCGTCCGTGCAGTAGACCATCACATCGAAACCGTCCTTCACCAGCATCTCGGTGGCGCGCAGCGTCTCGATCATGTCGGGATAGAGGTGCGCGGTGTTCGACAGCACTTCCAGCTTCACAAGATTCCAGCCGCCCGCTTCCCGCGCAAGGCGCAGCGTGCGAACGGCATCCTCGCCAGTGAAGCAACCGGCCGTGTTCGGCAGGTAGGTAAAACGCTTCGGATCGAGATGGTCGATCAGCCGGTCGGAGCCCTTGTCCGCGACATTCACGCGGCGCAAGGCGACGGTCACGATCTCCGCGCCAGCCGCTTCGGCCGCGGCAGCATTCTGCGCATAGCTGGCGTACTTGCCCGTGCCCACGATGAGTCGCGAGGTGAAGGTGCGGCCTGCGATGATCAACTTGTCGCCAGACTGAGCTTCCGTGTCGGGCATCACCCACCTCCTACAAACTGCACGATCTCGATCCGGTCGCCGTCGCCAAGCCGGACGGTTGCATACAACGACTTTGGGACTATTTCCCGGTTGCGTTCCACGGCCACGCCCTTCTGCGGCAGACCCATCTGCTCCAGCAGGGCCTCAACCGTGGCGCCCTTTGCTGCAGAAGCGGGCTCGCCGTTAACGAAGATGTTCATCGAGCCAACTCAGGCATTTGATCTCTCTGGGGATTCGCCTACACATTCCCGCGCGCGCCGAGTGGCTTTGGCCCCCGGATGGGGTTCAGGTAAAGGTCTTCCATGAGCTTGACCATCTACTGCCTGAATGGTCCCAACCTCAACCTTCTGGGGGAGCGGGAACCGGCCATCTACGGCAAGGGCACCCTCGCCGACCTTGAGACATACTCGCAGAACGCTGCGGCTGCCGTTGGCGCAACCCTGGTTTTCCGCCAGTCCAACCACGAAGGCGAGCTTGTGGACTGGATTCAGGAAGCCCGTAGACAGGCCGCCGGGGTGGTCATAAACGCGGGCGCCTATACACATACCTCGGTCGCGATCCACGACGCGCTCAAGGTTCTCACCATTCCGGTCGTGGAAGTGCATTTGAGCAATCCGGGCATCCGGGAAGAATTCAGGCACAAGAGCCTGGTGTCACCAGCCGCCTCCGGCGTCATCGCCGGCCTTGGCCCCCTCGGCTACAGACTGGCCATAGAAGCCGTCGTCGCCCTGAACCAACAGAAGAGAGTTTGACGATCATGGCCGACAAGCCGTCTGAAAAGAATGGCAAGTTCGACACGGGGCTCATCCGCGAGCTCGCGGCGATCCTGCGTGAAGCCGACCTCGGCGAAATCGAGATCGAGCAAAGCGGCGTGCGCATCAAGGTCGCCAAGGCCAAGCAGGCCGTGACGGTCTCCGCGCCCGTCGCAGCAGCCCACGCGCCGGTCGCGACCGCCGCTCCCGCCGCAACCACCGCCGCGCCAGCCACCAAGGCTTCGCTGCGCGATCATCCGGGCGCCGTGAAATCGCCGATGGTCGGCACGGTCTACCTGCAGGCCGAAGAAGGCGCTGCGCGGTTCATCAAGGTTGGCGACACGGTGAATGCCGGCCAGACCCTGCTGTTGATCGAAGCGATGAAGACGTTCAACCCGGTGACGGCGCCGCGCGCCGGCAAGGTCTCGCAGATCCTGATCGACAACCAGCAGCCCGTCGAATTCGGCGAACCGCTCGTCATCATCGAGTAGCGCGATGTTCGAGAAAATCCTCATTGCGAACCGCGGCGAGATCGCTCTCCGCGTGCATCGTGCGTGCAAGGAGATGGGCATCCACACGGTGGCCATCCATTCCGAGGCCGACCGCAACGCCATGCACGTCCGCCTTGCGGACGAGAGTGTGTGCGTCGGCCCCGCGCCCTCGCCGAAATCCTACCTGAACATCCCGGCCATCATCACGGCCGCGAAGATCACCGGCGCGCAGGCGATCCACCCGGGCTACGGCTTCCTGTCGGAAAACGCCAAGTTCGCAGAGATCGTCGAGAAGTCCGGCATCACCTTCATCGGCCCGCGCCCGGAACACATCCGGATGATGGGCGACAAGATCACCGCGAAAGACGCGATCCAGACCGCCGGCATTCCCGTCGTGCCGGGATCGGATGGCGAGGTCGCCACGTTCGAGCAGGCCAAGGCCGACGCCAAGCGCATCGGCTATCCCGTCCTCATGAAAGCCACCGCCGGCGGCGGCGGCCGCGGCATGAAGGTCGCGCATTCGCCCGAAGAGCTTGAGCTCGCTTTCATGTCAGCGCGGACGGAAGCCAAGACGGCGTTCGGCAACGAAGCGGTCTACATGGAGAAATACCTCCAGAAGCCGCGCCACATCGAGATCCAGGTCGTGGCCGACAGCCACGGTAACGTCATCCACCTCGGTGAGCGCGATTGCTCGCTGCAGCGCCGCCACCAGAAAGTGTTCGAGGAAGCACCCTCGCCGGTGATCGATGATGCGGCCCGCGCCGCCATCGGCAAGACCGTGACAGCCGCGATCAAGAAACTCGGCTATCTCGGCGTCGGCACGATCGAATTCCTGTACGAGAATGGCGAGTTCTACTTCATCGAGATGAACACCCGCCTGCAGGTCGAACACCCGGTCACCGAGATGATCACCGGCGTCGATCTTGTGCAGGAGCAGATCCGCATTGCGGCCGGCGAGAAGCTGTCGCTGACGCAGAAGGACGTGCAGTTCAAAGGTCACGCCATCGAGTGCCGCATCAACGCGGAGAACCCGGAAACCTTCACACCCTCGCCGGGCCTGATCCAGGAATTCCACGCACCGGGCGGCCTCGGCGTTCGCCTCGATAGCGCAGCCTACTCCGGCTACCGCGTGCCCCCGCACTATGACAGCCTGATCGGCAAGCTGATCGTCTACGCACCCACGCGTGCAGAGGCGCTCGCCCGCCTGCGCCGCGCGCTGGACGAGACGGTTGTGGCGGGCGTCGACACCACCCTGCCGCTGCACCGCCGCCTGGCCAGCAATGCCGACGTCGCCAAAGGCGACTACGACATTCACTGGCTCGAGAAATTCCTCGGCATGAAGAAGTAGGACGGGGCGACCTGTCCTGCTGCGTGCTGCTTCCTGTTGCAGCGTCGTGCGCGTGTGCCTGCTCAGCAGATAGTGATGGCGTCTCACCTCGCGTTACGCGCGTGGGGGCGTAGGCGTTCGTCATATCCCGTGCCTAGGGTGCTGCGTGGTGGACTCACGGGGAG
>JAOATF010000182.1:4062-8573 GCA_030158285.1 Hyphomonadaceae bacterium | reverse complement strand
AGCAGCGCCTGCTGCACGCCCTCGCCCGACACGTCGCGCGTGATCGAGGGGTTGTCGGACTTGCGGCTGATCTTGTCGATCTCGTCGATGTAGACGATGCCGCGCTGCGCACGCTCGACGTTGTAGTCGGACGCCTGCAGCAGCTTGAGGATGATGTTCTCGACGTCCTCGCCGACATAACCGGCTTCGGTCAGCGTCGTGGCGTCGGCCATCGTGAACGGAACGTCGATGATGCGCGCCAGCGTCTGCGCCAGCAGCGTCTTGCCGCAGCCCGTCGGGCCGATCAGCAGGATGTTCGATTTGGCCAGCTCCACATCGCCATTCTTCGCGGCGTGGTTCAGGCGCTTGTAGTGGTTGTGCACGGCGACCGAGAGCACGCGCTTGGCCTTGGCCTGCCCGATCACATAGTCGTCCAGCACGTCGCAGATTTCGCGCGGCGTCGGAACGCCATCGCGCGACTTCACGAGAGCCGTCTTGGACTCTTCGCGGATGATGTCCATGCAGAGCTCGACGCATTCATCGCAGATGAAGACCGTCGGCCCGGCGATAAGCTTTTTCACTTCGTGCTGCGATTTTCCGCAGAACGAGCAGTACAGCGTGTTCTTGCTGTCGCCTGAAGTGTTCTTGTTCATAGACACCTCGAAATCGCCCCGGACCAGAAGCCCGGCGGCGGGTAATCCAACACGCTCAAGTCTTGAACCCTATATTTCAATCGTTTCCGAGAGGTTCAAGGCACTCCATCCGATCATAGCAACATAGGCGCCGCAAGGTGAGTTGCTCAGCGGTTTTGCGCCCGAATCTGCTGAAAACGGATGGTTAGTCAGCCGGCGCAGCCCGTTTTTCGTAGACTTTGTCCACGATTCCAAAGGCCTGCGCCTCAACCGGGGTCATGAACGAATCGCGATCAAGCGTCCGTTCAACCACCTCATAGGGCTGTCCGGTATGCTTTACGTAGATCTCGTTCAGCCGTTTTTTGACCTGCAGGATATCCTGCGCATGGCGTTCGATGTCCGAGGCTACGCCCCGGAAGCCGCCTGAAGGCTGGTGAACCATGATCCGGGAGTTCGGGGTCGAGAATCGCATCCCCTTCTCCCCGGCGGCCATCAGCAGGGCCCCCATGGAGGCCGCCATGCCGATGCAGGCGGTCGAAACCGGGCTGCGGATGTATTGCATGGTGTCGTAGATCGCGAGGCCGGAATGGACGTGTCCACCCGGGCTGTTGATGTACATGGCGATCTCTTTCTTGGGGTTTTCCGACTCCAGGAAGAGCAATTGCGCGGTAATCAGGCTCGCCAGGCCATCTTCGATCGGTCCCGTAACGAACACGATCCGGTCCTTCAGCAGGCGCGAGAAAATGTCGTAGGCGCGCTCCCCGCGGCTGGACTGCTCCACGACCATCGGGACGAGGTTCATCGCCTTGGTGTACATGTCGTCCATTGCGCGGGTTCTTTCTCAGGCAGCCCCACGGGCCGGGGCCTGCAGGACTCAAATCACGGATTGGACTAACAATATCCGAACGCGGAGGTCGAAGCGCAAGGGGTGGGGCCTCTTGCCCCTGCAATCGCCCCCGATACGCACAGTATTCGCGACAATAGTTGACGCCTGAGCCCGCGCTAATCTTGGTCCGGCCGCGGATTATCCAGTCCCTGTGGCGTTTACCTGCGCCACCCGAAACGAAAGAGGGCCCCGCGAACGGAGCCCTCTCGAACGTTTTCGACTGAACCCGGCGATTACTCGTCGCCGATTTCCTTCATCAGCTCTTCGCGGCTGACCGTCTTGTCCGTCACGGTCGCCTTGCCGAGGATGTAGTCGACGACTTTTTCCTCGTAGATCGGCGCGCGCAGCTGGGCCATCGCGCCCTGGTTCTTGGTGTAGAACTCGATCACCTGCTTTTCCTGGCCCGGATAGCGCGAAGCTTCCTGGCGCAGCGCACGGACCAGTTCGTCATTGGTGATCTGCACGTCGGCGCGGCGGCCGATCTCGGCCAGCACCAGGCCCAGGCGCACGCGGCGCTCGGCGATCTTGCGGTACTCTTCCTTCAGCTGGTCTTCCGACTTCTCCTTGTCCTCGTCGGACAGGCGGCCGGCTTTCTTCTCGGCGTCGAACTGGCTCCAGATCTGGTTGAACTCGGCCTCAACCATCAGCGGCGGCAGGTCGAACGCGTGACGCTCGTCCAGCGCGTCGAGCAGCACGCGCTTCACTTGCTGGCGCGTGGCAAAGCCCAGCTCGCCGGCGATCTGGCCTTTCACGGCTTCCTTCAGCGAGTCGAGGTTCTCGAGGCCCAGCGTCTTGGCGAACTCGTCGTTGATCTCGACGTCCTTCGGACCTTTGACTTCGTGGACCTTCACTTCGAACAGGGCCGCTTTGCCCTTCAGCGTGTCGACCTGGTAGTCTTCCGGGAACGACACGTTGACGTTCACATCTTCGCCAGCCGACGCGCCGATCAGTTGTTCTTCAAAGCCCGGGATGAAGCGGCCCGAGCCGATCACCAGCGTGTGGCCTTCGGCGGCGCCGCCATCGAACTTCTCGCCATCGATCGAGCCGACGAAGTCGATCACGACCGCGTCGCCGTTCTCGGCTTTGCCTTCTTTCGTCTCGTAGGCCTTGTTGCCGTCAGCGATGCGCTTCAGCGACTCCTGGATCTCGTCTTCCGGAACGTCGACGACCATGCGCTCGATCGAGATCGCGCTCACGTCGGTCGGCTCGAACTCCGGCATCACTTCCAGCGTCAGCTGATAGTCGAGGTCGGCTTCACCGTTGATCAGCTTCTCCTGATCCGAGTCGAGGCGGATCGACGGACGCGAGGCCGGGCGCAGCGCCTTCTCGGCCAGCGCGGCGTCCGAGGTTTCCTGGACAAGGTCGTTGACCAGGTCGGCCATGATCGACTTGCCGTACATCTTCTTGATGTGCGCCGTCGGAACCTTGCCGGGCCGGAAGCCCTTCATGTTCATTTTCGGCTGCATTTCGTTGATCTTGGCGGAGAGTTTCGCCGCGAGCTCACCCTTCGGGATGGAAACGCGGAACTCCCGCGAAAGACCTTCCGATTTCGTCTCGGTGACGTTCATCGCGCGAACCCTGATCAGGTATAATGGTTACTCCCGCCAGCGGCAGCAGCCGGGCGGGAAAGGCGGGTGTCTTACACAGGCCAGCAAGCCCTGTCCATGTGCGGTTTCGCGTGTATTCCAGCCCGCTTCCGCCTGTTTTCCAGTGAATTCACCGGATTAACCCTGCCTGCGCTCTTCTGACTGGCATTGCAGGTCGGACCGCCCTATCACGCTGCCCTGTCCCACGCGGGTGTGGCGGAACTGGTAGACGCACTGGATTTAGGTTCCAGCGGGCAACCGTGGGGGTTCGAGTCCCTCCACCCGCACCAAGACCGTTCGGAATTTTCCCCGCCCCGGTCATACTCCCTGAACGGGACAGACCGTACGATGCTCCACATCGTGCATCAGGGGGGGGACTTCATGCCAACAGACCAGCGCCCAAAGCGTCTCGCCGTCCTGATCGACGCCGACAACGCATCCGCCAAGATCGCCGATGGCCTGTTCGAAGAGATTGCGGAGTTGGGCGAAGCGAGCGTGCGCCGCATCTATGGCGACTTCTCAAGCTCGCGCATGAAAGGCTGGACGGATGTGCTCGCCCGGCATGCGATCATCCCGCAGCAGCAGTTCGCTCACACCACCGGCAAGAACGCGTCCGACATCACTCTGGTGATCGACGCCATGGACCTGCTCCTCAGCGGACGGTTCGACGGTTTCTGCCTCGTGTCATCCGACAGTGACTTCACTCGACTTGCGTCGCGTATTCGCGAGCAGGGCCTCGATGTGTTTGGCTTCGGCGAACAGAAAACGCCGGAGAGCTTCCGGCAGGCCTGCCGCCGCTTCATATATACCGAGAACCTGATAGCTCCGCCCGCCGACCCCTCGGGCGCCAAGCGTCCACCGCCCAAACCAAGACAGCCTGTCAGCGAAGCAACCGCGCTCATCGACAGGATCATGGACAAGATGGAGAGCGAGGGCGGTTGGGTGACGCTCAGCGCCGTTGGCAGCCAGCTTTCCAACCTGGCGCCGGACTTCGATCCGCGCACCTACGGCTTCGGCAAGTTGAGCGATCTGGTGCGGGGCACGAACGCCTACGAAATCGAGCACCCTGAAGGCGGCACGATCAAGATCCGCACAAAACCGAAAACAGCCAGGCAGAAGTCCGCCTGACCCTCACCACTTCCGCTTCAGCGTCACCACCTCGAACCACAACCTGAAATCGCCCATCAGGCTGAAGCCGGGATACTTGAACGTCGCCGGCTGGTTCTTCTCGAAGAAGAAGTGCCCCACCCACGCGAAGCCGTAGCCGATGACCGGCGCGGCCAGCAGCCACATCCAGTCCATCGTCCCCACCGCCGCGATGAGGCACCCCACCACCAGCGACGTGCCCACCACATGCAGCCGCCGGCTCACCGGGTTCACATGCTCGGTCAGGTAGAACGGGTAGAAGTCCCGAAAGGTGCGATAGCG
>JAOATF010000182.1:0-3962 GCA_030158285.1 Hyphomonadaceae bacterium | reverse complement strand
AGCACCTTGAACGTCAGGCTCAGCTTCTTCGGGTCCGGCACATTCTTGATCAGCAGCGTGAAGGTCGATCCTGCCTTCACCGTGAACACCCGCCCCTCATCATAGATGCCCTCGGCGCCCGTGTTCTCCAGCATGTAGTCGACCGGGCTGTCATTGATGAGGCTGACGCCCTGCACCGTGGTCCGCGGCAATGCCTCCCCCACTTCCATCTTCAGCGAGGAGCGCACCACCGCCTCCACGTTCGCCTTCTTCCCGATCAGGTTGTCATTGTAGACCGCCACCGTGTCCCCGGCCCTCAGCGCCATCTTCACGCCATCCGCCGTCTCCGACTTCGTCAGCACCAGCGTCGCCGTGCGATGCCCGCCGCCCGCGATGTCATACTCCCAGTCGATCAGCCCGTGCACATCCGACGTGCCGAGGATGGTGAGATTGTTGTCCAGCGCGATCTTCAGCGCCTCGTCCGACATGTCCGCGCCATTGGCCACTTCGATGCCCTGCAGCAGCCCCGCCTTGATGAACTCAGCATGCGTAGGATCAAGCACGGCCACGCCATCCGCCTTCTGCGCGTGCCAGTAAGGATGGTTCCAGAACGTGAAAGCCCCTTGCGCCACCGCCGCCTTCAGCTGCTCGCGCGCCGCATCCGTCGCATTCAGTCCCGCCTTCGGCAGCATCGCGTTGGCGTCCGTGATGAAGACCGCATTCATATGGCCCAGCTGGGCGACAAGCTTGGTGATCTCCGATCCGTTGATCACCAGCAGCGGCGCGGCGTTCGCACCCGTCGCATCCGGCGTCACGACCGCCGCCTTGCTCGCCAGCTGATACGACCGGTTACGATCAGGGTGCGGAATGTCCGCCATCTTCGGCTGGTATTCGAGGTGTTCGGACACAGCCAGCGCGAACAGGCCATCACGCTTGGCCTCTTCCACCCGGATATCCGGCCACACAGACCCATCCGAGAAAACACTGTGCGTGTGCAGGTCCACGGCCAGCACGGACCGTCCATCCTCCAGCTTTGGAAAATCGATCTTCCGCGCCGCCGCAATCGCCGGCCCGTCATGCGCCTCGGCCGCTGACGGCGCCAACATCAATGTCAGGAGCGAAATCGTAGCCAGAAGTTTGCGCATGGGAAGCCTCCACGGGATCACCAGCGGAGACTTGCCCATCGTCTGTCACAACTCAATGACGATCACACTCAGCCGCGCTGTGCATAAAGCTGCGCGATAGTCTGCCGCAGCGCCGCATCCAGATCTTCCGCCGTCATCCCCGGCCCGGCGCGCAGCCCCGCATCGCCGTGCATCCACGCGCCCGCGCACGCCGCATCGAACGCATCCAGCCCCTGCGCCAGCAGCCCGCCGATAATCCCCGCCAGCACATCGCCCGATCCCGCCGTCGCCAGGAATGGCGTCGCATGCGTGTTCACCACCGCCCGCCCATCCGGCGCCGCGATCACGGTATCCGGCCCCTTCAGCAGCACGATGCACCCCGTCATCGCCGCGGTGTTCACCGCCGCCGTGATCCGGCTCGGCGACTTCGCCAGCAGTCCCGGCCGCAGCCGCTCGAACTCGCCCACATGCGGCGTCATCACGGCGAACGCACCCTTCGACAGCCCGTCATTCTCCCGCACCATCTCGCCCTCGACGGTCAGCACCGCCAGCGACTTCGCATCATCGCCAAACACGCTCAGCGCATCTGCATCCAGCACACACCGCCGCCCCGCCCGCAGCAGCGCCTCCACATTCGCGCGCGTCCCCGCATTCACCCCCGCCGCCGGCCCGATCACCACCGCGCCCGCGCGCTCCGTCTGCGCCTCCAGACTCTCCGGGTCGGCAAAGCTCGACACCATCACCGCCGTCAGCGAACTCGCCGCCGCCATCAGCGCTCCCGGCGGACAGTACAGCGTCACCACCCCCGCGCCTGCCCGCAGTCCCGCCTGCGCCGCCAGCCGCGCCGCCCCCGTGCTCGCAATCCCGCCCGACACAACCGCCAGCCGCCCGCGCGCATGCTTGTGCGCCGCCGCCTCCGGCCAGTTCAGCGCATGCGCCCACAGCGCCGGACCATTCTCCCGCAACCGCCCGCCGCCCACCGCATCGACAAATGGTCCGAAGCCGATCTCCGCAGGCACCACCTCGCCACACAGCGACGCCGCCGGCCGCAACACATGCGCGGGCTTCTTCGCGCAGAACGTCACCGTCACATCTGCGCGGATCGCCAGCCCGTCCACCGCCCCGCCATCACCATTGACGCCCGACGGCACATCGATCGCCACCACGCGCGCGCCAGACGCATTCACCTGCTCCACCGCATACGCCGCCTCGCCCGCCAGCGGCCGCGACAGCCCCGCGCCGAACAGCCCATCGAGCACAATGTCGCCCGCCTCCAGCCGCATGTCCTCCAGCGGCTGCCGCGCACCCATCATCGCTTCGACAGCCTGCTGCCCCTCCACCGACCGCTCGCCCTTCGGCGCCAGATCGAACAGCCAGACATTCCGCCCCAGGTCGCGCAGCCGCTGCGCCGCGACAAACGCATCGCCACCATTATTCCCCGGCCCCGCCAGCACGACGACGCGCCCCTCGGGAAACTCGGCATGCAGCACATCCGCACACGCCTGCCCCGCCTTCTGCATCAACGCCCACAGCGAGATGCCATGCTCCACCGCTTTGAGTTCAGCAGCGCGCACTTCATCGCAGGTGAGGATGGCGTTGCTCACTCAGGTCACCACCGTCGCCGCTTCCGCGCCCAGCTCAATCACCTTCAGCTTGCCGCCCACCCGCGCCAGCTTCGTGATCGACGCGTGCCCCGGCTTGAACACCACGACACGATCATCATTCGTCAGCAGCCCGACAATCACGTTGATCGCCACGAAGTGCGAGAACACCGCCGTATCGTCCGGCAGCTTCTCCACCGCCGCCAGCACGTGTCGCCGCCACGCATCCAGCTCCGCGCCCGTGCCGGTCCATTCCCCCGCCATGATCCCGCGCAGCCAGCCCACGCGATCCTCGATCCCCGGCGGCGTCACGATCTCGCCGACGCCCGTCTCGATGCGGGCATGGGTCTCCATCACCTTCTCGAACTGCGCCGCCGTCTCCCGGCTCCTGGCCAGCGGCGAGGTAATGGCGAACTTCGCCCCTGCCTTGGCCAGGATTTCCGCCGCCGCAAACGCCTGCCGGGTTCCAAGGTCCGTGAGCCCGGGATTGGGATGCGCGCCATACGCGCCCGCCGGTTCGCCATGCCGGATGAGGTAGATCATGAGGAGAAACGCCCGCGATTCCTGAGGTTTCCCCGTATCTACCACGGTTCGCCGCCGGAGCTTCTGTGGATAAACCAGACCGGGGCGCTCAAAATCCGCGCACTCATGCCTATAAACTAGGCGCCCGCAGGCCCGACGCACGATCTTGAGGCGCCCTCCCTACTCGCCCCGACCGTGATCGTGCATGAGCGGAACGCTCCCCGACGCCGCGAAAGGCGCCTCACAGGAAGACCGCGATGAAGAAGATCGAGGCGATCATCAAACCCTTCAAGCTCGATGAGGTGAAGGAAGCGCTGCATGGCGTCGGCCTGCAGGGCATGACGGTCCTCGAGGCCAAGGGCTTCGGACGTCAGCGCGGCCACACCGAACTCTACCGCGGCGCCGAATACATCGTCGACTTCCTGCCCAAGCTGAAGATCGAGGTCGTGGTCTCCGATGCGCAGCTAGAAGCCGCATTGGCCGCTATCACCAAGTCGGCGCATACGGGCAAGATCGGCGACGGCAAGATTTTCGTGTCCGAGATCACTGAAGTCATCCGCATTCGCACGGGCGAAACGGGCGACCAGGCGATCTAGGACTAGAGTTACAAGTTCAATTGATCGGTCTCGCCGGAGACCGGGGTGAAACGGAGGGACTAGGTGTCCGACGCAATCTTCAAGACCATCAAGGAAAAAGACGTCCAGTACGTCGACCTGCGCTTCACCGACATGCGCGG
>JAOATF010000181.1 GCA_030158285.1 Hyphomonadaceae bacterium | reverse complement strand
TGTCCGCAGTGGCGCGTCGCGCCGAAGCGCAGCGAAGGCGGAAGCTTTCGGCGCGTGCGGAGCACACGACAGGTCAAACAAAGAATGGAGGATGAAAGATCAAACGCGAACCCACAGGCTCCAGCGTCATGACGGACAGGCGAGGCGCGACGCGTTCCTCAAGCCACTCCAGTCAGCAGACCGCGATCAGGCAACGCGGCGAATGTGGAAGCCCTTGTTGGGCTTGGGAGCGTCTGTGGCTTCCGCGATTTCGTGGAACGTGGTCCGCACATCAAGTCCAAAAGTGTCGAGCGCATTCATTGCAGCTTCGAGGTCGGCCATGGCAATCCGCCAGACGGGAACGCCATCGATGCGATCATCGGCATCCTCGCCGATCAACGCGCAGTAGCGGCGCGCAAGTTGTTCATAGCTAGTCATCGGGTTCATCCCTGATGGTTTCCTCGAACCATGACGCAAGCCTCAAGCCAACAAGCTGACTTTTTCGTTAATCCCGGGTTCATGCTACCAATTCGGCCCTGAGACCGATTGCAGCGTGCAGAATTGCGTTATTCTGTCGGGACTTCCCGGAAAGTGGCGGGGGGAGCGGAGAAACCACCCGTGCTGAGCCGGAAGCGCCAGGATGAAACACCCGCCACGGGCGAGCGCGACGGGCAGGCGGCCAGTGCGCCAGATCGGTTCGAACGCCGCCGGGCCGATATCATCGCCGCAGCCATTCCGGTCCTAAACGGCCATGGTTTCAAGGGCATGCGCCTGACAGCGGTGGCAGAACTCATCGGTCTCAGGGCCACCGGCGTCACCTACTACTTCCCCCGCAAGGAGGAATTGGCCGTCGCCTGCCTGGAGAGCGGCTATGCCGTATTCGACGAATTGCTCGACCAGGCTGAAAAAGCGCCGGATGGCGCCTCTCGCATAGCCACCCTGATCGACCTTTTCGTCGCCCGCGACGCCGCCGTCCGCCGGGGCGAGGCGATGCCGCTGTCCTCGTTCGCCGCCATCCGGGCCCTCGAGGGCGAACACCGCGACCGGGTTGTCGAGGGTTACAAGCGCATGTTCCGCCGTGTGCGGGCGCTGCTGGATTCACCCGAACTCGGTCATATCGACCGCGTCGGCCGCACCATCCGCGCGCTGGTGCTGATGGAGCAGCTGTTCTGGGCCAATGTCTGGCTCGGCGATTACGACCTCGACCATTTCCCCCGCCTCGCCCAGCGGATGACCGACATCGTCGTCAGCGGCCTGATGCCCGCCGGCGCCAGCGCCGACCTTGGCAATCTCCAGCTGCGCTCCGCCGACGAGCATGCGGATGCGGCCAAGGAGAGCTTCCTGATGGCCGCCAGCCGCCAGATCAACGAGCATGGCTACCGCGGCGCCTCCGTCGACCGCATCTCCGCGGCGCTCAACGTCACCAAGGGCGCGTTCTACCATCACAACGAAGCGAAGGACGATCTCGTCGCCGCCTGCTTCCGCCGCAGCTTCGGTATCGCCCGCGAGGCCCAGCGCCAGGTCCGCGATCTTCCCGGCAGCGAGCTGCAACGCCTTGTCAGCGCCGTCGCCGGCCTGATCCGCTTCCAGCTCGGTCCTGAAGGCCCCCTGCTGCGAACGTCAGTCCTCTCCTCGATGCCGCAGGAACACCAGGTCGAGATCATGTCGCTGTCCTACAAGGTCAGCCGGCAATTCTCGTCCATGATCGCCGACGCCGTCGCCGATGGGTCCGCCCGCGCCGTCGATCCCGCTGTCGCCGGCGCGATGCTGCACGCAGCGATAAACGTTGCCTCCGACATGCGGATCCTCACCATCTCGCGCGAGTCCGACATTGTCGGCCGCTTCGTCCACGCGCTCTTTGGTGGTTTGTCGCGCCAGTAGGGCAAGCCTACTCCGCGTCCCCCACCGCCTCCGTCACGCGCCCCTCGCGATCGTCCAGCCGCGCGCCCGCGAGAATGCCTTCCAGCGCGTGATTGCCTTCATGGCACGCGTATTCGTAGATGCTCTCCTTGCTGGCGCTCAGCGTCATCTCCCCACGCCACGGCCGCGTGAACGCGTCCTTGTCCTCCACCGTGAACTCATAGTGGATCGCATCCGGTCCGGCGCGCGAGAACCGCTCCGTCACGATCGGGTTCTCGCCGACATAATAGCTGTCGCCCATGTTCGGCCGCACGCGGATATCCTTGTGGAAGTTCCGCGTCTGCACCACCAGCGTGTCGCCTTCCCACCAGCCCGCCGAATTGCCGAGCCACTGGTCGAAGCTATTCACATCGCGCTTCTCGCCGATCGGAATGATCCGCGCATCGTGGATCATCTCCACCAGGATCATCACATGCGTCGGCGTCTGCACGATCTGGTAGTGATTGTTGTACAGCACGTTCACCATAGGCGGCCCCGCCGTCGATCCAAACCCGACAATGCAGCGCTCGCCCTGCGGCCTGATCTCCGGCCCGTCCCACGTCCCGCGCACTTTCGCCAGCCGGTCATCCAGATGCTTCTTCGCCGCGGCAGAGTAGGGGATGCGCCCGTCCGGCGGATCAACGATCCACGACGACCGCGTCTCGCCCTTCACCACGCCATACTGCGTGCCCGGGTCGATCCAGAACGTATTGTAACCCGCATTGGCATTCCCATCGGTAGGCGCACCATCACTCGGATTGGTAGGTGCATTGGAAGCCACCATCATCCGCGCCCGCGCCGCCTCCATCTGCTTCGCGCGATCCGCAGGTATCGTCTGTGTCTTGAACTGCGGCGACCGCTCCAGCGTCGTCAGGCTCGCATTGGTCCAGACCCCCTGCAGGTCCGGCTTGCCATCGGGCGTCCGCGGCGTCTGCGCTACCGCCGCACCACAGCCGAACACAAGCATCGCAACGCCGAGCAGCGCCTTCCTCATCACGTTTCCTCCTGTGATGTCCGCCGTGTTCGACGTGACGCACAATTCGCACGCGCCGCAGCCTCGCGGTCAACATGCGCGAATGGGCCGGGCCGCTGCGTAAGGTCGTCACTTCACGGAGAGCTTCACGGCACAGCCGCGCGCGACATCCGTTTGCGCGCGAACAAACCTGCGCGGCGCCGCAGCATTACATCCGCTTCGGACAGTGCTAGACCACGCTCCATCGAGCCGTTTCGAACTGCACGTTCGGAGGATTACGATGTTTCGAAAAATGATCTGCTCTGTCTGCCTGCTGGGCCTTCCGCTCGCGGCATGTGACGCCGGCAGTCCAATCGCCGAGTCCATCACAGTCGCGGAAGTGCCGCAGGTTCTCGAAGGCGTGTGGCAACGCGCCGAAATCGTCCTCGACACCGGGCCCGATGCCGGTACGCACCTCATCGACGTCCAGCCCAGCATCTACATCTTCGCGAAGACTCACTACGGCGTCTCGGCCGTTGAAGGCTTCGTACCCCGCCCCTATCTGGGTGAAGACCCCACCGTTGCCGAACAGGGGCGGGCCTTCACGCCCTTCTCTGGCGAGTCCGGAACGTATGCTGTCTCAAACGGCAAGCTGACGCTCACGCCTTTGGTCACGAAGGACCCCGGCGAGATGGGCGGTGTCGCGGCGCGCGAATTCGATCTTGCGTGGGATGGCATCGACGTCTGGCTGACCAGCAAGACGTCCAATGGCGGAACGGCGAAGATCCGGCTCACGCGTGTCGATGACGATGCGCGTCTGGCGACGGCTGGCGCACAAAAGCTTGCCGGCGTCTGGCGGCGCGCTGAAATGATTGTCGGCGCAGGACCGGATGCAGGCAGGCATGTCGATGATGCCCAACCCGGCTTCTACCTGTTCACGCCACGCTCCTTCGTCGGCAACTACGTCTCGGTGTTCGCGCCCCGGCCTCCCTTGGGCAAGGCGCTGACGGATGAGGTCATGGGCGAAAACTACAATGCCTTCGTCAGCTTTGCGGGAACATTCACACTGAGAGAGGACGTCCTCGTCCTTGCGGCTGTCGTCTCGCAGAACCCCAACACCATGCGTGGCCGACCGTTCCAGTCGATCGACGTGCAGTGGGAAGGGGAGGACGTGTGGTTCATCTACAAGAACGCCGAAGGCGTGGAGAACCGCACGCGCCTTGTTCGCGTCCCGGACTGACCGGCGGCTCAAACGAAAAACGCCGGCCCTTGTGGGGCCGGCGCAAGTCGGAAGCTCATCAGAGAGCGTCGAAGCGACGACGCCTAGTAGTGAACCAGCAGGTCCACGCCCCACATACGCGGCGGCGTGTACGAGAAGGTCTGGTAACGGCCGCTGTCCGTGTTGCGGAAGCCGTTCGCCGCCACGCTGGTGTTCTGCACTTCGTCCGTCAGGTTGCGGACCCAGAGGGTCAGACCCAGCAGGTCGTCAGCCGATTTCCAGTTCAGACGCGCGTCGACGTTGTCGTAGGCGGGCGACAGCTCGTTGTCGTTGTTGAAGAACGAGTCATAGAACTCGTCACGCCACGAGTAGCTGACCGTCGGCAGGAAGTACGAGCCGTCTTCCATGTCGATACGGTACGACACGTTGGCCGAGATCTTGTTCTCCGGCGTTTGCGACAGCGTGTTGCCCTCGACCGAGCGGCGAGCCGTCGGATCAGCAAACGTCGGGAATGCGAGCGAGCAGGTCACGCGCGACGTCGGCGTAGCGCCGATGCAGCGCGAATCACGCGACGGGTCGAGATACGTCAACGACTTGGTGATTTCGGCGTTCAGGAAAGCGTAGGTGAAGCCGATGTTCAGCGGATCGATCGGGTTCCAATTGGCTTCGAGTTCGAAGCCAGTGGTCTCGACTTCCGGCAGGTTCACGAACTCTGTCGAGACGCTTTGCACGCCGCCGACGTTGTTGACGACGCTGAGCGGCGCCTGCGCATCGGTGTAGTTGTAGAGGAACACCGCCGCGTTGGTGGTCAGGTTGAGACCATCCCAGGTCTGTTTCCAGCCCGCTTCGTAGGAGTCGACGAACTCGGCGTCCGTGTACGGAAGGGCGCCGAAGCCGAGGTTGTTGAAGCCGCCGGCTTTGTAGCCGCGCGAGTACTTCGCGAACATCAGGCTGTCTTCCCACGGACGGTATTCGACGCCAGCCGTTCCCGTGACAGCTTCCCATTCGTCCTTGAGACGGCGAACGGCGAAACCGCGCGAGTCGATGGCGGCGCCTGGCGAGGCCGCGATCGCAGCGCCGTACTGGGACGCCGTGATGTTGGAGTACAGCGGGAGGCCGTTTGCCGTGCAGAGGATGTAGCAGGCAAGGAAGGCTTCTTCCTTCGATTCCTTCAGGTCCTTCGAGTAACGCAGGCCGAAGGTGAACTTCAGCTGGTCGTTGAACTCGTAGTCAGCCTGGCCGAAGACGCCGTAGGCGTTGAACAGGCTGGTGTTGCCGAAGTACTGCAGGTAGCGGTTCGGGTTGGCGATGAAGGTGCCGGTCGTCAGGTTGTAGTAGGTGTTGGCCAGCGGCTCGTTGTCGAGCGTCTGGACCTGACCGGGCTGCTTCGAGTTTTCCTGATAGGCGTACGCGCCGACGATCCACTGCAGCGGACCTTCGGTCGTCGAGATCAGGTTGATCTCGTTCGAGAACAGCGAGCGGCTCTCGGCGTAAAGGTTCTTCACGTTCGGATAGATCGTGCGCGAACCCGAGCCAGAGATACAACCAGCGCCGCCTACCGACGTCAGCGTCGAGGTCGGGAAGCCGATCAGCTGGTTGGCGCCGAACGCCGCGCAGGGACCAGCGGTGATCTGGCTGTTGATCGCGTTGTACGTGATCGACTGGATCGGCGTGCCGTCGCCGTCGCTGACGAGTTTGTAGTCGTAGAAGGTGTACCCGCCGACGTACTTGATGTCGAACCAGTCGGTCGAATAGACGGCCTCGAGGATGGCTTCGTCATACTGGTCGAGTTTCGCCGTCGCGCCGTAGTTGGTGTTGTAGGCGTGCTCGCCGTTCGTCGCGAACGGGTTGTCCGTGCGCGTGCCGACCTGCGTGTAGCCGGTCACCGACGGGTTGCTGTACGCGAAAGCCGGGTTGGGGCCGACGCCGCCCGACAGGTTGAAGTTCGGCAGGAACTGCGCGGTCGAGAACGTCGCCGTGGCGCCGCCCGGAGGACCGGCCTTGTCGTAGCCCGAGTCAGCCACTTTCAACCACCACGTGAAGCGGTCGCCGATTTCGCCTTCGAGCTGGCCTTCGTAATAGTAGTCGTCGATTTCCCAGCCCTGCTTCTCGCCGGTGCCGTAGTTGAAATCGATGCCGTCGCGCTGTTCGCGCTGACCGGCGACGCGGTAGCGGACCGAGTCCGTGATCGGACCGGAGACCGCCGCGACGATGTTGTTGTAGCCGTAGCTGCCAGCGCCGATTTTCAGGTCAACCGACAGGTCGTCGGTCGGGCGCTTGGAGATCGTGTTGATGGCGCCGCCGATGGCGTTACGGCCGTACAGCGTGCCTTGCGGGCCGCGCAGCACTTCGACGCGCTGGATGAGTTGGGCGTCTTTACCGGCCATGACGGCGAACGGGGTGTAGAGGCCGTCATTGTAGTTCGCGACGCCCGGATCGGCGCCGAACGAGTTGGTCAGACGACCAATGCCGCGCAGCGTAACGCGCTCGTTGCCGGGGGTGTAGGACAGGCCCGGCGTGACGTTGGTCAGGTCGGTGACGGTGATGACGCCGAGTTCCTGCTTGGTCTCGGAGCTGATGGCCGTGACGGCCACGGCAACGTCCTGGACGGTCTCTTCACGCTTGTTGGCGGTGATGACGATGACGTCGCGCGCGCCGCCATTATCGGCCGGCGGTTCGGACGCTTCCTGGGCGAAAGCGGGCATGGCCACGCTAAGCGCAAGAAGGCTGACGAAGGTAATACGGTGCTGATGCGCCATGAGACGCGTTCTCCCTGATGGATTGGTGCTCCCGCGACGTCCTGTATGTTTTTATTGGACGACGGCTTCGCCGAGCGTTTTTGCGCCCGGAAAAGCGAACTGAAACTGTGGTTTGCCTTACGAACCGTCAACAGCGTTGTCGTGCGACCAAACCGTATTTCGGGAAATTCGACTTAAAAGACACGGGGAATGCCGCGTCCGCGCAACGCTGGACGCGTGTGCCGCGCGTGCAGCAATCCGACAAATTCGAATGTACGGTATGTCAAATCAGGCCGAAAAACAGACGTTAACGGCTGCAATCCGAATTCTTGCCGCGTACGTCAACTTCCGCGACGGCGTGCCCGGCTGGTTGGCGTAGCGGCCGCCGGGTCTTCTGGCCAATCGTGCTTCGGGTAGCGGCCTTTCATGTCTTTTTTCATGTCGTGATACCCGCCGCGCCAGAATGACGTTACGTCACGTGTCACCGCAACAGGCCTCATGGCGGGTGAAAGCAGCGAAACCGTCAGCGCGATTCGGCCGTCCGCGATGGTCGGGTGCACGGACAGCCCATAGGCCTCCTGCACCTTGCACTCCACCGCCGGCCCGCCCTCGGCGGCGTAGTCGATATCCACTTCGCGCCCCACCGGCGCGGTCCAGTGTTTCGGCGCCAGGCGCGCAAGATCGCGCGGCAAGGGCCAGTCGAGCAGGGTGAGCAACGCATCGCAGAGCTGCTGGCCACTCAGACTGTCGAGCGCCGACGGAGCCTCCAGCATCGGGCCCAGCCAGTCCTCGAGATGCGCCATCGCATGCTCGCGGAAGTTCGCGGGCCACGGCGCGCCGATGGCCTTCGCCAGCAGTTCTACCCGCCGGATCAGCGAGTCGAGCGCATCACCATGCGCGAGCAGGCCGAGACCTTGTTCGCGGATAGCTTCCAGCAGCGCCGTGCGGACGAGCTCGCCGGTGGGCGTCGGCATCGCCGTTTCTTCCAGCACGATGGCGCCCAGCGTGCGGATGCGGCGCGCGCGGACGCGCCGGCTCGCCGGGTCGTAACGGGCCTCCTCGCGCCTCTCCACCGCTCCCGAGTTCAGGGCTTCATCCTCGCTGAGCCGCGCCGCCAGCGAGATGCGCAGATCGGGGCCCGCGCCGGTCATGTCTGCGACGGCCAGCCATTGCTGCGTGGCCAGCGGGTCTGTCTCGTCGAGAACCGCGCCGCGTCCGCCCGCAAGGATAAAGCGTCCCGGCGCTTGTCCGCGCAGCTTCGCAATCCGCTCCGGAAACCCGAGCGCTAGCACGGCAGCCGGCGACATCGGCGCGCCAGGTTTTCCGCCAGCAAGCTTCGCCCACCGCACCGCCAGGTCGCGCATGCCGCGTGCACGCGGACCATTGTCTGACCGGAAGCGTGACAGGCGTTGTTCGACCTCGGACGAGCGCCCGCCAAGATCGCGTTCGCTCATGAGCGCGGCAATCTCCGCGCCGAGCATCGCCTGTCCGTTCTCCGCCGCCCGCAGCACCATCAACGCGAGGCGCGGCGGCAGGGGCAGGTCGCCCAGCCGCCCGCCCAGCTGCGTGATGTCTCCCGCAGCCGTCAGTGCGCCACTGCTGACGAGACGTTCGCGCGCCAGCCGCCACGCCGTTTCGCGCGGCGGATTGAGCCAGCGCAGGGCATCCGGCGTCTTCGCCCCCCAGCGCGACAGGTCGAGCGCCAGCCCAGTCAGATCGGCGTTGTCGATTTCCGGTGATGGCGAGGCCGCAAACCCGCGCATTTCCGCCTCGCGCCAGAGCCGGTAACACACGCCCGGCCCCGTACGCCCCGCCCGCCCGCGCCGCTGGTCCGCATTGGCCACCGACAGCCGAACCGTCTCCAGGCGCGACACGCCTATCGAGGGGTCAAACCTTGGTACGCGCGCAAAGCCGCCGTCCACGACAACCCGCACGCCTTCAATGGTGATCGCGCTTTCCGCGATGTCAGTGGCGATAACGATCTTGCGCGTGCCCTTCGGCGCCGGAGCGATGGCGGCGGTCTGCTCCTGCGGCGTCAGCGTCCCGTGCAAAGGCGTAACCAGCACGTTCTCCGAGAGGTTCGTGAGCCGATCAACCGTGCGCTGGATCTCTGCGATGCCCGGCAGGAAGGCCAGCACCGAACCATCCTCCTCCGCCAGCGCCTTGCGGATCGCCGAGGCAACCTGATCCTCAAGCCGCGTGCGGGGCTCATAGCCGAGATAGCGCGTCTCCACCGGCCACGCCCGGCCTAGACTCTCAACCACGGGCGCATCGAAGAACTCGGCCGTCAGGTTGGCGGGCAGCGTCGCCGACATCACCACAATGCGCAGGTCGTCGCGCAGCACGGCCTGCGCATCCATGGCAAAGGCGAGGCCCTCATCCGCATCCAGCGATCGCTCGTGGAATTCATCGAACATCACCGCCGCAATGCCATCCAGTTCGGGATCGGACAGCACCATCCGGCTGAACACGCCTTCGGTAACAACCTCGATCCGCGTTGCCTGAGAGACGCGCACATCCAGTCGCGACCGGATGCCGACCGTCTGGCCAACCTTCTCGCCCAGTGTCTGCGCCATCCGCTCGGCGGCCGCGCGGGCCGCGATGCGGCGTGGCTCGACCAGGATAAGCCTGCGGCCCGCCGCCCAGCTTTCATCGAGCAAGGCCAGCGGCACGCGTGTCGTCTTGCCGGCGCCGGGCGGGGCGGTGATGACGAGACGGCTCCGCGTGCGCAGCTCAGCGATGATCTGCGGGATCACGTCTTCAATGGGCAAATCGGACGGCGGTAGCATCGAGCGGGGCGTATCAGCCAAAGCCGCAATGGTCGACCGGAACCTTGCTTCCGATCATCACCCCTTGCGCTCCAGCGCAGCGACAATCTCGATATGCGACGACCACAGGAACTGGTCCACGGGCGTTATGCGCGTGACGCGCCAGCCCGCCGCAACCATGATCTTCAGGTCGCGCGCGAACGAGGTGGCGTTGCAGGACACCATCGCGATCCGCTTTACGGTCGAGGCCGCAAGCTGGCGTGTCTGCTCTTCGGCGCCAGCACGCGGCGGATCGATCACAGCGGCATCGAACCGGCCCAGCTCGGCGCGGGTGAGCGGGCGGCGGAACAGGTCGCGCTTTTCCGTGGTGACAGGCTTCAGGCCGGGCGCCTTGCGTGCTGCGGTTTGAAACGCGGCAAGGGCGGCCTCCTCGCTCTCGACGGCATGGACAGTCGCGTTCGCCGCAAGCGGCAGGCTGAACGTGCCGGCGCCCGAAAACAGGTCGACCACACGCCGCGCATTGCCGACAGCTTGCATGACCAGCGCCGTCATCGCCGCTTCGGACTCGCGGCATGCCTGCAGAAACCCGCCCGGCGGCGGAGAAAGGTCCGCGCTTCCCATGCGCAGCAGGGGCGCCGTCCGCTCCATCTCGACCACGCCGTTGATCGAGAGGCGCGCGATACCGATGGCGCCCGCCGCTTGCACAAGTTGCAGGCGTGCATCCGCGGACAGCGTCTTTGGCGCGCCGGTCAGCGCAACGTCGAAGCCCGTCAGCGTTTCGGTGGCAGTGATCGTCAGGGCGTCCTTCTGCGAAGCGGCAAGCGCAACCAGCGGCGACAGCTTCGGGATCAGCGCCACAAGCCCCGGTGTCAGAACCGCGCAGTCGCGCACGTCTATGATGTGGTGGCTGCGGCGGCCATGAAAGCCGATGACAACCTCCCGGCCCTTGCGATGCGCCGCCAGCACGGCGCGGCGCCGCGTGGAGGGCGGCACACTCACCACCTCGTCCACGTTCGCGTCGGTCCCCTGATACGACAGCGCCGTCGTCACAAGGCCGCGCTTGAAGGCGAGATAATCACCAGCCGGCATATGCTGCAGGGAGCATCCCCCGCATTCACCATACTGGCTGCAGCGCGCAGGCGCGCGATCCAGCGCCGGAGTGACAACCTGCAGCACGCGCGCACGATCACCCTGCAGCTCTACCTCAACCTGTTCACCAGGCAGCGCCAGCGGCACGAACACCTGCCGGCCATCATGTTCGGCCACGCCATCGCCCTGCGCTCCAAGGCGCAGGATGGTTAGCGTGACGGGCGGCGGGTTCATCGTCGCGCTTCAAGCAGGTTCCGCGTTGAAAGGCCAGCCTCGCCTCGTCGGGGAATCGCACAGTCGCTACGACAACAATTGTCTTGAGGGGCAGGAGTGCAGGCGACATGGTGCGCGCCATGTTATCGGCCGAGGAACTGCAGATCCTGTCGACCAGCCTCGGTGTTGCCGGGCGGGCCGTGCTGTTTTCGTTGCCGGTGGCGATTGCTTTTGCGTGGGCGCTGTCGCGTCCGCGGTTTCCGGGCAAGGCCGTGCTCGACACGATCGCGCACCTGCCGCTGGTGCTGCCGCCGGTGCTGGTGGGTTACCTGCTGCTGCTTGGGCTTGGCGTGCAGAGTCCGATCGGCGCGTGGCTGAAATCCAGCTTCGGTATCCAGCTTGCGCTGACGCGGGAAGGGGCGGCGGTTGCCACTGCCGTGATGGCGTTTCCGCTGATGGTGCGCGCCATCCGCCTGTCGTTCGAGGCGACGGAGCCCGGCTTGTTCGAAGCAGCGTCTGTGCTGCGCGCCGGTCCGTGGGATCGCTTCTGGTCGATGACGCTTCCGCTCGCATGGCCAGGCGTGCTGGCCGGCGCGGTGACGGCGTTTGCAGCAGGCCTCGGCGAGTTCGGTGCGGTGATCACCTTTGCCTCGAACGTCGAAGGCGAAACACAGACGCTGCCACTGGCCATCAATGCGGCGTTGAACAGCCCCGGTCGCGATGACGAAGCCTTCCGGCTGGCGTCGATCTCGCTGGTGGCCGCGATTGTCGGTCTTGTGCTGGCAGAGGCGCTGCAGCGCTGGGCCCGGCGGAGGCTGGAAGCGTGACGCTCAGCTTGCGCGGGGTTGTGGTGCGGAAGGGCGGGTTCACCCTGTCCGCCGATTTCGAGATACCCGCCGAAGGTGTGACCGTTGTTTTCGGCCCATCGGGTTCGGGCAAGTCGACACTGCTGTCCACGATTGCCGGGCTTTGCAAGCTCGAAGCGGGACGCATCGAGTTCAAGAACCGCGTTCTGGAGAATGTCGCCACGCGCGTGCGCACGCCGGCGCATGATCGCGGGATCGGGCTTGTGTTTCAGGATGCACGGCTGTTCCCGCACCTGACCGTCAAGGGCAATCTCGAATACGCCGAACGCCGGCGGCCTGCCGCGCGCAACGCGCCAATCGCCGTGGAGATCGCGCGGCGGTTGGAGTTCGATCACCTGCTGTCCCGGCCCGTCCGCAATCTGTCCGGAGGCGAGCGCGGCCGCGTGGCGCTGGCGCGGGCCATCGTATCCGCACCTGAGCTCCTGCTGCTGGACGAGCCGTTCGCCGCGCTCGATAGCCGCCGCCGCCGTGATTATCTCACGCTGCTGCGCGATCTCTCACGCGAGCAGGGCGTGCCGATGATGGTTGTGACGCACCACATCGATGATGCAGCCGAACTCGCCAACCATGTCGTTGCGGTCCGGGGCGGTCAGGTCGTCGGCCACGGCGCTGCCGCTGATGTGATGGCCACGGCGGACTTCGCCAGCATGCTTGATCGGCGAGACCTTGGCGCGCGCCTTCCCGCCAGCGCCATCGGTGGACGCAATGCCGAGGGTGTCTGGGTGCGGGCGGACAGCGTCCTTCTTGCATCGGAAGAGCCTCGCGGGATTTCGGCGCGGCATATCTGGAAGGGTGCGGTCGCCGGCATTGCTCACGAGCCGGATGGATCGGTTCTTGTTTCCCTCGCCACGGAAGCGGGCTATATTTCATCACGTATAACGCCTGAAGCGCTCGCCGATCTCCGTCTGGAAGTTGGCGCGACAGCCTGGGCGGTGGTGAAGGCCCACGCCCTGTAAGGGACCGAGACATGAAGTCTGTCATTCACGCGGCCGCTGCGCTGGCTGCGGCGCTCGCCTTGATGTCATGCGGCGAGAGCAAGCCGGCTGAAACGGCGGCGCCGGCGGTGGAGCAACCCGTTCTCGTCTTTGCGGCAGCGAGCCTGACCGATGTGATGCACACGATCGGCGATCTCTATGTCGCCGAGGGTCATCCCGAGCCGAAGTTCAGCTTTGCCGGCAGCTCGGCGCTGGCGCGGCAGATCGAGCAGGGGGGCGTGGCCGACGTGTTCGTCTCGGCCGATGAAGAGTGGATGGACTATGTGGCGGGCAAGTCGCTGATCGATCCCGCCACGCGCCACACGCTTCTCACCAACACTCTGGTGCTGGTTGCCCCGTCCAAAGCGCCATTCACGCTGACCATCGGCGACGGCATGGATCTCGCCGGATCGCTGAAGGGCGGCAAGCTCGCGCTGGCCGACCCCGACTCTGTGCCGGCCGGCAGGTACGCCAAGGAGGCGCTCGAGCATTTCGGCGTCTGGGCGGTTGTGGATAAGTCCGTCGCGCGCGCGGAGAACGTCCGCGCCGCCCTGCGCTTCGTGGAAACAGGCGATGCGGCGGCAGGGATCGTCTACGCCACGGACGCCAAGGCCGCCGCAGGTAGCGTCCTGATAGTCGGCGAGTTTCCGGCCGGGTCGCACACGCCGGTCACCTATCCGGCGGCAAGCCTGACGGGTAAGGCCGAGGGGCCGGGGAAGGCATTCCTTGAATTCCTGGGCTCGGACGAGGCGAAGAAGGCCTTCGTCGATGCAGGGTTTGGTATCGCCCAGTAGCGGGAAACGCGCGCGTACCTCCCGCTAACGTGAAGAATTTTTCGGCGCCTGACCTAACGTCCACCCTGTCCCGCCTAGTTGCCGCAAAGGGCAACCCGGATCAGTATCCTGCCGCGATAGTGCGCCGTTCAATAAACGCGCATCGCGGAGGAGACGTCCATGAAGCGTTCGCACAAGCTCGGCCTTCTAGCCCTCGGGCTCGCCGGGGCCGTATCCGCCGTCGCGCTCAGCGCCACCGCTGCCCCGGAAACGGTCCAGCTGGCCGGCACGCGCGTCGACAACTTCATGCTGCCCGACCAGAACGGCGTCGGGTACGAACTCTACTACTACAAACACGCCCCCGCCGTGGTGATCGTGTCCGGCGCGCTGGGCGATGACGCCTCGAAGAAGTCGGCGACCGAGCTGGCGAAGCTGAAAGCGGAATACGAGGCCAAGGGCGTCGTGTTCATGATGCTCAACTCCTCGCTCGATGACAGCCGCGACGAGATCATCGCGAAAGCCAAGGACCTCGGCGTGCCCATGCTGGCGGACGAGCTGCAGCTGGTTGGCCGCTCGCTCGGCGTGACGAAAACGGGCGAAGCCTTCGTCGTGAACCCGAAGACCTGGACGGTCGCCTATCACGGCCCGGTGCTGGAATCGCTGGCCGGCAAGCCGACCAAGAATGCGAGCGTGAAAGCCGCGCTGAATTCGATGCTGGACGGCAAGGCTCCGTCAGTCACCGAAGTGTCGGTGAAGGGCAAGTCGATCGCCTTCCCGGATCGCGCCAAGGCGCCGGACTGGAAGAAGATCTCCTACTCGAAAGACGTCGCGCCGATCCTGCAGTCCAAGTGCGTCGCCTGCCACACGGAAGGCGGCATGGGCCCGTTCGCGATGGACAATTACCAGACGGTCAAGGCGATGTCGCCGATGATCCGCGAGGCGCTGCGCACCAAGCGCATGCCTCCGTTCCACTCGGACGCGCACTGGGGCAACTGGTCGAACGACATGCTGCTGACGTCTGCGCAGATCAAGACGGTGGTGAACTGGGTCGAAGCCGGCGCCCCGCGTGGCGATGGCGGCGATCCGCTGGCCGAGACGAAGTACGTTCCGCCGGAATGGCCGCTCGGCCAGCCCGACGCGATCGTTGAAATCCCGGCCTTCGACGTTCCGGAGAGCGGCTATATCGATTACCAGGAGCGTTCGGTCGACTCCAAGCTCACCGAAGGCAAATGGCTGAAGGCAACGGCCTGGTCGGGCTCTTCGCCGGCCGTCCACCACGCGCTCGCCGGCTGGATTCCGGACGTCCGCGCCGACGGCAAAGGCTTCTCGTGGAACACCTCGCTCGGCGGCTATGGCCCGGGTGGCGAGGCGAACCTCACGCCGGACGACACCGGCATCTACATCGCGCCGGGCGGCTCGTACGCCTACCAGATGCACTACACCAGCAACGGCAAGAAGATCACCGACAAGACCAAGGTCGGGTACTATTTCTACAAGGAACCGCCGACCAAGATGCTGCGTCAGACCAGCGTCACGGACTTCTCGCTGGAAATCCCGGCCGGCGCGTCGCGCTGGCACGAGACCGCCTATCTGGTATTCCCGGATGATGCCGAAATCTTCGGCACGCAGCCGCACTGCCATTCCCGCTGCTACTCCACCAAGCTGACCATCCGCTACCCGGACGGCCGCGAGGAAGTGCTGCTCAACCAGCCGCGCTACGACTTCGGCTGGCAGCGCGAATACCACTTCGACCCCATGCTCCAGGTGCCGAAAGGCTCCATGATGATCGCGGACTATGTGTTCGATAACTCGGATCAGAACCCGTCCAACCCCGATCCGAAGCACAAGGTCACGTTCGGCGAGCAGACCTCGGAAGAGATGCTGTTCACCTTCATGCGCTTCCGCTTCAAGAACGAGACAGTCGCTAACCGCCGCGACGACCTCATGAAGCAGCTGCAGACCTCTGTCGTGTTCGGCGCCTTCGACGACGACCGCAACGGCGAACTCGCCGGTGAAGAGCTGCGCAATGATCCGCGCTTCGGCGCGCTCAAGGGCTATCTCGGCATGGTCGACAAGAACAAGAACGGCACGCTGGACATGGTCGAGTTCCAGGGCGCCATGGACATGATGCAGAAGATGCGCGGAGCTGCGAAACCCGCCGCCGCCGCGAAGCCGGACGCCGGCGCGGACGCAATGGTGAAGAACGCAACCGGCCACTAGTAGGCCTCTTGCGCTGAAGACTGGAATCCCGCCGCGCGTCCGCGCGGCGGGTTTTTCATGTCTCGATTGCTGGCGTGCGGCGCGGGTGGGCGAACCGAAAATCCTTGTCCTGAACATGGGAACCGCCGGCAACGCGCGGCGTTTCTGTGCATTGGGGCTGATCAGGATGGGCGGTACTTCAGTTGACGCACGCGGTAGGGTCGGGCCCGGTATCGCCTGAACTCGAAATCCCCGAGGAAGCGCGTTTCCGCCTGCTGGTCGAGGCAGTGACGGACTACGCGATCTACATGCTCGACCCGACGGGCCATGTGGCGAGCTGGAATGCGGGCGCCGAACGGGCCAAGGGATATTCGCGCGCCGAGATCATCGGACACCATTTCTCGCGGTTCTATACCGAGGAGGACAAGGCGACCGGCTTGCCCCGGCGCGCTCTCTCCATCGCCCAGGCGGAAGGCCGCTTCGAGGGCGAAGGCTGGCGCATGCGCAAGGATGGCTCGCGCATGTGGGCCCATGTCATCATCGACCCGATTGTCTCGCCTGAAGGCCGCCTGCTGGGCTTCGCCAAGATCACCCGCGACCTGACCGAGCGTGTCGAAGCCCAGAAAAAATTGGAGCAGGCGCGCGAAGCCCTGTTCCAGGCGCAGAAGATGGATGCGCTCGGCAAGCTGACCGGCGGCATTGCGCACGACTTCAACAACCTGCTGATGGCCGTGCTGAGCAGCCTCGAGCTCATGCGCAAGCGCCTGCCGGATGATCCGAAACTTCTGCAGCTGCTGGGCAATGCGGTGCAAGGCGCAGAACGCGGCGCGGCGCTGACACAGCGTATGCTGTCCTTCGCGCGGCGGCAGGATCTCGATGCCGCGCCAGTCGATGTGCGGCTGCTGGTGACGGACATCAAGGGTCTGATGGAGCGCACGCTGGGGCCGGCGGTGAGCATTGCAGTGCAGGCCGAAGGCGATGTCAGGCCGGCGGTGGCGGACGCCAACCAGCTCGAACTGGCCATTCTCAACCTCGCCGTCAACGCGCGCGATGCGATGCCCTGCGGCGGCGCGATCACGATCGACATCCGCGAGCGCAGTGTCGAAAGCGGTGATCAGGGCCTCGCACCGGGGCCGTATGTGTGCGTGTCACTGAGCGATGCGGGCGAGGGAATGGATGCAACGACGTTGGCGCGCGCGACCGAACCCTTCTTCACGACCAAGGGCGTTGGCCGTGGCACGGGGCTCGGCCTGTCCATGGTGCACGGTTTCGCGGAGCAGCTTGGGGGCGGGCTGAGGCTGCGGAGCGAGAAGAATGTCGGCACGACAGCCGAGCTGTGGTTGCCTGTGGCGGAAGCTCCGGTGGAGGCGATAGCGCAGGTCGAGGCTACGGGCGCTGTAGCAGCCGGCCCTCGCCAGCTGACGGTGCTGGCGGTGGACGATGATGCGCTGGTGCTGATGAACACGACGGAGATGCTGCAGGAGTTCGGACACACCGTCATCGAGGCGATGAACGGCAAGGAAGCGCTGGCCGTGCTGGCGGAGCATCCGGGCATCGACGTGGTGGTGACTGACTATGCCATGCCGCAGATGACCGGCGCGCAGCTGGTGAGTGAAATGGCGGCACTGTGGCCGGGTCTGCCGGTGGTGCTGGCGACGGGCTATGCCGAACTGCCGACGGGCGAGACCATCAAGGCCGTCAGGCTGCCAAAGCCGTTCAACGAGCCCGACCTGGCCCGTGCGCTGGCCGAAGCAACGCGCTTGCTGTCGCGGCCTCAGTAGTCGGGGAAGAATTCGGGTCCGAGATAGCGGATCGCGAAGTTCGCCATGTTGTAGTCGACATATTTGCGAGCATGGCGCTCTGCTTGTTCACTGGTGGGGAATTTCATGTAGCCAAGCCAGGTGCCGTCGCCGAGAGGCAGGGCGCCCTGCTGGCGGGCGAGGTGGGCGTGTCTGGCGGGCACCTGCCATCGATTGCGCCAGTGGCCAAGGTCGGTCTCGGTAGCCGCCGGTGCGGTGAGTTCGTCAGGAAGGATCATCGAGCGCCACCCGAATTGCGAGGCCGGGGTGGGATAACACGTCGCACCCTCGATAAGAAATGGCTTTGAACACAAGGCCCTGCGTGTCGATCTCCGTAGCGGCGGCCTGTCTTTTTTGCGGGAAGTACCAAATTCCAGCGAAGGATACGCCGGGCTCGCACGTTTGAGGATCAGTGCGTTGCTTACCGGGCGCCGCCGGACCGAAGCGGGGGATGGTCCGACACCCGGAATCAACAAGGTGACTGGGGATACTGCATGCGCTGGAAGAAGCATTCCGCTGAAGAGATCGTCCAGATCCTGGATGGCGTGACCAACACGCTCCAGACCGGCATTCCGGTCAAGGAAGCCATTCGACAGGCGGGCGTCTCCGCAGCCACCTATTTCCGCTGGCGTGCGCGCTATGGCCGTCTCGATGCCGACCATCTTGCGGTGATCAAGCGCCTCGAGGCGGAGAATGCGAGATTGCGCCGGGCGCTGGCCGCTCTCGAAACCGAGGCCGCGGCCTGAGGGCATTGCTCGCTACCTTTCGTTCCGTGCAGCATGGGCGTGTTCCATCGCACCGCGGTCTGCTCATATCGCCTTGAACTGAGCGACGGGCTGGGGGCTCGCCAAGAGACGGGCTATAGTCGTGGTGAAGCGTTCTGCGCTTCTCGAGGTGGGACTGACGGATGCTTCGGCGAAACTTCCTGGCGACACTCGCTGCGATCAGCGCGATGGCGGTGCCTGTCTGCGGCGCGGTTGCGCAGACCAGCGCGTCCCATGCGTCCAGCTTCGAGCTCTACATCGAGGAAATCTACGAACGGCAGACGGGCAACGATGTCGGCGTGAGGGTCTCCTTCCGCGACGCCCTGACCCGGGAGGTCAGTCCCGTGCTTCGCGTGCACGATGGCGATACCGTTACGATCAAGCTGGTGAACCGGACGCGCGAGACGCGGTCATTTGCGATCATGAGCGTGACCGGCACGAAATCGCCGCCGATCAAGGCTGGCAGCTCCACAACCCTGCGGTTCACGGCGCCGCCGACGGGTGGGTATATCTATCACGATCCCCTGCAGGCAAAGCTCAGCGAAGTGCGCAGCCTGTTCGGTGATTTCGTTGTGACGCCGCGGCCCAAGCGCGACTAGCGCGCGACACCCATCGACAGCTTCTGTTCAGCCTAGTGGTGGTCGTGGCCCTGAACCGGAGCGGGCTGCATGACGTGCCCCGCATGTCCCGCGTGTTGCGAGGTTTTCTGCGCTTCGCGTTGCGCGGTGACAAAGTTCGACTCGCGCTCGATGAAGGCCATCACTTCCTGGACGTCGTTGTCGGACAGTTTGAGGTTCGGCATGGCGAGGTTGCGGAACTGGGCAAGCTGGGCCGTGATGACGGGATCCTTTGCCGCAATCATCACGTCTGGCGCCTTGATCCAGCGGGCCAGCCACTTCGGATCGCGGCGTTGTGTCACCATGTAGAGGTCCGGGCCGAGCGTATCACCCGCGCCGATCGTGTGGCAGGCGGCGCAGCGCGTGCGGTACAGGCTACCGGCCTCGCCCGGATCGGGCACCGAGATCGCTTCGGCGTAGGAGCGCTTCGTGCCCTTGTCGGCCGTCAGCATGCCGGCGGCATTGAGGTGGCCGGTCAGCAGGTTGGCGATCATCTGCGGATTTTCGTACGGCGAGCGCTTGATCCACGAGCCGGCCGGCACGTTGGCCAGCATCAGCGATGTGGTGTGCGCGGCCGGGTTGGGTCCGGCCGGCTGGATGCCGAGCTTCTTCTGGATGAGGTCGATGTCTTCGCGTTTGCCGGTGAGGAACGTCCAGCCCTTGCCGATCTCGTACTGGTTCATGAACGTCTTCATAGCCTTCGGCGTGTCGCGTTCGGGATCGACGGAGATCGAGTAGAGGAAGATGTCCTTGCCCGGATGGTCGCCCAGGAGGTCGTACACCTTGCGCAGTTGCGCGGTGTCGAGCGGGCAGACGTCGGTGCAGGTGGTGAAGATGAAGTTGATCACCACGACCTTGCCCTCAAGCATGTCGTCGTAGAACTTGACCTTCTTGTTGTCCTGCGTGGTGAGCGTCACGTTCGGGAAGTAGTCGCGGCCCCACGCCGTCTGCGCCGTAGCGGGGCTGGTTGAGGCAATGCTCAGCAAAGCCATGCTCAGCGAGGTGAGGGCTAGGCGGGCGAAGGCGCGCCAGCGTCGGGCCACGATCTTCATCACGTCGAGCATCATCACTCTCCAGAGTCACGCACGCCGGGCTTTGCAAGCCCGGCGCCCGCGGAGGCCGCGCGCGATCTAGCGCGTAGCGGCCGCAGTTATGCCCGTGCGCCACGTCGGCAGCACATAGCTCGGCTCGTAGAACATGCCTTCCCAGCCGCCTTCCGGGGTCGGAATAGCGATCGCTTCGCCGGGGTGCATGACGTCCCAGCGCAGCAGCATCGCGTGGTCTTCGTGCTGGGTGTTGTGGCAGTGCTCCACATAAGACCCCAGGAACTCGCGGAAGCGGATCGCCATCGTCACCGTGCCCGAGGAGTTAGGCTCGGGACCGACGCGGTACACGTCCTTGCGGGCCCATTTCTCCCACAGCGGCGGAGCTTTGCCGTCGCGGTCCAGGATCTGGCCTTCCTCGAAGTGGACGTGAACCGGGTGGCTCCAGCCGCCCGAGGTGTTCTTGATTGTCCAGACTTCGAGCGAGCCGACATCCGGCGCCGCAGAGACGCGGTTGATGTCCGCAATGTCGCCGTGGCCGCCGTCGACCTTGATCGTCCACGGCTCTTCATCCGTGCCACCGGACCGCCCGAACTCGAACGAACGCTTGCGGGCGCTGGCAAGCTCGGCGGCCGTGAACGTTGCGCGCGGGACCATCTTCTTCTTGCCCTCGACATAGTCGGCCGGGTTCATCGAGAGGTCCGTGCCAGCATACTCCTTGACGCGGAACTCCATGAACTTGCCGACTGCCGGATCGCCCTGGTACTTGCCCGACAGGATGTCGGCGAGCGGGATTTCTTCCTTCGGGCCAGCGCCTTCGCGATGCTCCAGCGTATTGATGAAGTAGAGCTTGGTCCCGGGCTGGAACTGGCTGAAGTCGACGACGATGTCGAACCGTTCGGCGATCCCCTGGGTCGGCAGATCCTGCGACTGCGCGTTGGGGAACGGAATGGCGTGTTCCATCAGGTTGCCGTCGTTGGCAATCATCCAGTACGGCACGCGCTTGCCCGTCGCATCGACGAGCGCCAGCTTCAGGTAACGCGAGACAGAGCCGTTGAGGATGCGGAACCGGTAACGGCGCGAGCGCACATCGACATAGGGTTTCCACAGCCAGTTGACGGTCATCTGGTCGCCCAGGAAGCCGTCAGTGTTGAAGATATTGAAGAACAGCTGGCCGTTCTTGTCCCAGGCCTTGTCGGCCATCACCAGGTTTATGTCGTAGTCACGGTTGCCCCAGCCCATTGCAGTGCCCGAGGGCAGGCACAGGTTGACGTTGGCGGAGCTGGAGTAGTTGCACTGCGAGCCTTCGCGGCCACGGTCGACGGCGCTGTAGTAGTTCATCATCGCCGCATTGCCCTTGTAGACGTTCTGGGCGGTGAAATCGAGCATGTGGTCGTGGAACCAGTGCGTGCTCATCGTTTCGCGCCAGTCGCCACGGATCTTCGTGATCGTGCCGTTGGCTTCGGGCATGCCGGCGTGCGGATCGCTTGCGTCGGTGTTGATCGAGTCATACCCCGCCAGCTGCATCGGCCAGCGATAGTCGTAGTACTGGCCGGGATAGAAATACGCCGCCGCGAAGCCGTCGCTCTCGGCCGGGTTATGGCCGTTGTGCTCGTGCGTGGTGATGGTGTGATGGCCAAAGCCATTGTTGGCCGACACGTCGATCGGCAGGCCATTATAGTGGCGGAACAGCAGCGGTTCGCCATAGCGCGCCATCAGAAGCTTGGGCGGCAGGGTGCCATCGAACGTCCAGACGGAGTTGGCGTTCTGCGCGGGCATCAGCGGGTGCAAGCGCGGGGTGATGCCGTTGGTGGTGCCGTCGGAGCCGGTGTAGCCGGTGGTGTTGTAGTACAGGCCGCCGGGACCGAACTCGCCCTTTGAGTATTGGTGCTTCTGCCAGACGTCACGCGCGCCGGTGTTCATCCGGGCGCCGGCCTGAACGCTGGTGAAGAAGCGCTGCGGCGTGAACTCGTCATAGCGCTGGTGCGCATAGAGTTCGCCCGGCGGACGCCCTTCGATCGCGCTGGTCTTGAGCGTGTAGCCGATGCAGTTGCCGATTTTCATCTGCCATGGGTTGGGGCGATAGGTGTTGGCCTCGCGCATCGGCGCAGGCCACAGCTTCTGGTTGATCACCTTATCGATCTGCCAGCCAAGAGGCGAAGACTTGCAGTCCGCCGGCGGCGCAAGGGTCACCGAGTTGGTGCTCTCCTCGGGCGGTATTGCGCGGGTGCCGAACTCCTCGAACTGCAGCATCTTCTGGGTGAAAGGCCTTGCCCCGAACAATGGACTGGCCGTCGCTCCCGTGGGAATGTCGTATTTCCGGACCGATCCATCTGCGGCGTCGTCGCCGCCCTTGGCGAATGCCGGAAACGAAAACAGGGACACCGCGCAGCCGAATACGGCCGCAATACCCCAAAAACCCTGCTTACGCATCGCAGCCCCACAGCTACGGCGCAACCCTATGTTGCCCACCTTCCCGAACCAAACGCCTCTCGGGGTAATTTGGCAATGAATTTCAACTGAACGGGGAGTAAAATGTTACGTAGCACTCAGATGAGTATTTGGTAATGAGACAACTCTAATTACCATTTTGCTGCAGGCGCCGAGGCGGCGGGCAGCGACGCCCAAATCGGCGGCTGGTTAACAGAACGCGTCAGAAACAGGCTGAAAACAAACGCCTGACGCGTTGTCGCAAATTGTACGGGTACGGACGAGTACCCTGAAGGACGCTCAACTCTAGCCTTCCCCGCCACCGCCGGTTCTCGAAAGTCTCACCGATACCCCCGCAGGGCGGGGAACCCGAATTCTGACAGCTTTTGGAAAGCTTCCGAAGGGCAACTATCTTGCGAACGCAAACATCAGCGTTCGGCGCATGCCTGCAGCCCCGGGGAAGGGGATGATTCGCGTTTTACCAAGGGGGGGACGAATGGCTCCTGAGCTGAACCGCAGCGAAGCCAACCAAGTCAATAAAATCAGGCATTCTCGCGAATACCGTCAGCACTGCTACCGTCGATCTACCGGAAATCTGGCGACTTCTGAGGGGATCGAGGCCACGGAGGCGACGGTATCGGCACGACCGCCGAATCCGCAACCTGCCTGCAAAATTTTTTCAGGGGCTTTCTAGGCCGCTCCCGCCTGTCCGGCGGCGCCCTTCCGCGTGTCCGAATCCGGAGCATTCCGGCTTGGCGGAGGGCGGCTAACGCCCGGTATTTGAGTTTAACTCGCCTAAACGATGTCAGAAAAGTTCTGACCTGCCGAGGCTGCGTAAGTCCTGCAAAATCATAGTTATAGCATGCCATTCGCGCGGGGGTCGCTGAGGGGGAGGGGGGTGGACTCGTAGAAAAACTCATGGATTCGCTGGTCTCAAGTTTAAGTTTTGAGGCTGAAATGGACACGGGCGAAAAACTCAAGAATGGGCAGGTCGCTGCATTCGCGGCGCGTCCCGGCAGAACGCGGGCGCAAGCCGGATCGACTCTCAACTATTGGCGAACGCTTGGCATCGTCCCTCACGATGGCGAAGTCCCTGCACCCGGCGGGAAGGCTTTCCTCTACCCCCAGTGGACTGGCGCCATCTTCGCGGTTCTCTGCGATCTGCATGACGCGGGAGTCGTCACTGCGAAGGATCAGCTTCGCGGCATGTGGCGCTTTCTTGCGGAGCCCCATGGCGAGGGCATCCGTCCGCATATCGAGCACATTCTGGACGCCATCGCGGCGGGGGAGTGCTGCTTCCTGGTTATGACCATGTGGCGCGACGAGGTGAGCGGCGCATATCAGCCGACATGCGCCACGCGGTTTGAAGACGAATACGACAAGCCCATCGCATCGCCGACGCCGCGCCATGACCCCGTCGCGGAATACGTCATCAACCTGCATGTCCTGCTGAAGCGGTTCGCGACCAAGGACTCCAACGTGCAGCCGCTCCGGACGGAGGGCTGACCATGGCCCGCGCATCCATCTTCCGCCGGGCTCGCCAAGCCATCGCTCGCGCCATCGCGCCGGAGATGCGGACGCGCGGCTATGACGCTGGCCGCTTTGATCGGTTCGCCCGTGAGGTGCGCCATGGCCGCACGTCGCTGGAGACCATTCAGGCCGCCGGGTCGATCCGCAGCAAGGCCCGCTACTTCGCAGCGAATGAGGCGCGCGCTTCGGCCAGCGTCAACGCGCTCGCGACCTATTTGTGGGGAGCCGGCGCCGTTCCCGCTCACGCTGACACGGGGCTGGCCGAAGCCTTCCTGCAATGGTGGGACAATTGCGATGCGGATGGCCGGACAAACTTCGGCGGTCTGATCCGGCTAGCGATTCAGGCGCTCATCGTTGATGGCGAGGTGTTCGTTGTCTTCCGCCAACGTGCGGACGGCCTGAAACTCCAGCTATTGCCTGCCGAGCAGGTGGACGAGTCCGTCACTCGCGAGCTTGGCGGCGCCGCCTTCATAGCGGCGGGCATCGAACATAACGCGCAAGGGGAGCGCGTCGCGTACTGGATAAGGCCCTTCCTGCCGACTCAACAGTTCGAGACGTGGGCGCCGCCAGTGCGCGTGGATGCGGCGGACGTGCTGCACCTGATGCGGCCTGATGGCGTCGGCCAGATTCGCGGCGTCTCATGGTTCGCGCCGATCATGCTGAAGCTCGCAGACTTGGGGCTCCTCTCTGATGCACTGCTGAAGGGCTTCCAGGTTGCGGCGATGCACGCCGGATTCCTCACGGATGCAAACGGCGCCGCCCAGCTTCCGTTCGAAGGCGAGAAGAGCGGCGACACGCTGGAGGTGTCGCTGGAGCCCGGAGTCGTGCGGCGTCTGCCGTCCGGAATGGACATCAAGTTCAATCAGCCGACGCAGGCTCAACAGTCCGTCGAGTTTATGACCGCCATCACGGAGGAGATTGCGGCCGGGCTGGGCGTTCCTGCCTTCATGGTCTCTGGGAACGTGAGCCGCGCGAACTATTCGAGCCTTCGCGCCGCGCTCATCACGTTCAAGGCGTCTCTGGAGGCGCTGCAATTCAACGTCATCGTTCCTCAGCTTCTCGCGCCCATCTGGCGCCGCTGGACCCTCACACGGCAGCTTCAGGGCGAGGAGAATGGCGGGGAGGTTGCCGAATGGCGCTTCCCCGCCATGCCTGAAGCCGACCCGCTGAAGGCCCTGCAAGCCGTCAAGCTCGCGCTGGACATGAAGACCATGAGCCGCGCCGAAGCCATCGCAGCGCGCGGCGAAAGCATCGAACGCGTGGACGCAGACATCGCAGCGGACCCGCACGCGCAAGCGCCTGGCGATGATCCTGAGACCGAAGAGGACGACTCCAATGCCGAATAGCATCCAACTCGAATTGCGCGCCGCATCGCTCGCGCCGACCACGTTCAACGCGGAAGCCAACACGGTTGAGGTTGTTCTCTCGACCGGCGCCGATGTGAATCGCGGTGGCTATATCGAGCGGTTGCCCATCGCCAACGCGGACCTTCGCGACATCGAAGGCAAGCCCGTTCTGGACGCGCACAACCAAGGCAGCACGCGCGCCGTGCTGGGTGTGATCGAGAAGGCATGGCGCAAAGACGGAGAAATCCGCGCACGCCTGAAGCTGTCCAGCCGCGATGACGTGGCGGGCATCGTTGGCGACATCCGCGACGGCATCCTTCGCAGCATTTCAATCGGCTACCGCGTCACGCGCTGGGCCGATTCCACAGACTCCAAAGGCCAGCGTTTTCGGACGGCGCTGGCGTGGTCAATCCACGAGGCAAGCATCGTCCCAATCCCTGCCGATCCCGGCGCCAAAGTACGGAGCAATCCCATGCCTAAGAAGAGCGGCGCCAATCCGGCGCCTGAAGCGGACGTGATCGACACGCCCGCGAACGAGTCCACCGTCGCGCAAACGCGCGCGGAGATTCGCAACATTTTCAGGAAAGCCCTGCCGGGAAATCTTGAGCGAGCGGCCGAAGAGGCCGACGTCATTATCGACGCGGACGGGACCGAAGCGGATGCGAAGACGCGCGCGTATGAAATCATGCAGGAACGCACGCGGAGCATTCCCCCCGCTCGCGTCGGCGCCTCGCACGACAATCCGGACGAGATCATGTCTCGGCAGATCGACGCGCTGACGTCTCGCGCTATGGGCACGGCGCCGGCTGACAACGCGCGAGAGTTCCGGGGGCTTTCGGTTTCGGAGCATCTGGACCTCGTTCTTCAACGCGCTGGCGTCCGCACCTTCGGCATGTCGCGCGAGCAAAGGGTGCAGCTTGCGCTTCGCTACATGGGCACGTCCGATATGCCGAACCACCTTCTGGGCGGTACGGCCAACCGCGTCGCGTTGGCGAAGTACGGCGTGGCGCCTTCTCCCTTTGTCAGCTTGGCGAAGAAGACGACCGTCAGCGACTTCCGCGACAACGAGCGGCTTCGCGCAGGCGAGTTCGGCGCGCTGGAGGAACTGGGCGAGCATGGCGAGATCACGCACGCTTCGCGTGAGGAGTCCAAGTTGACCATCCGCGTGAAGCCGTTCGCACGTCGAATCGACTACAGCATGAAGGCGATTCTCAACGACAACCTCGGTGCACTCACTGATGCAGCCGAGCAATTCGGCATCGCTGCGGCGGCTCGTGATGCGGACGAACTGATTGCCGTTATCAACGCCAACCCGGCGATGGATGACGGCTTCAACCTCTTCAGCGCCGACCACGCCAACACCATGGCGTGGGGCACGCTGGATGACATCGGTGGCGTCGGGCTGATGAGCGATATTCGCCAATCCATGCGCAGCATCACCGGGCTGGATGGGACGACTCTGCTGAACATCGCGCCGAAGCATCTCGTTGTCTCGAAAGAGATGGAGACCCACGCCGAGAAATTCCTGGCCCAGTATCAGGCCCAGACCTTCGGCGAGACGAACCCCTTCCAGTCCAAGCTCACGCTCATGGTCGAGCCGCGTTTGGAGCCGTTCCAATGGTTCGTGTTCGCTGATCCGGCTTTGGCGCCCGTGCTCGAACTGGCGCATCTGGCTGGCCGCGAAGGCCCGCAGATCGAGACGCAGCAAGCGTGGGATACGTGGGGCGTGAGCTTCCGCTGCATCCACGTGGTCGGCGCGGCGGCCATCGGCTGGCGCGGCGCGTACCGCGTCCAGAACGGCGACGAGAACGACTCTAATAGCGCGGGAGCTTGATCCTCATGACCGCGCTCACGGTTCAAGAGTTGATGACGCTTCGTGACGAGTTGGTCCGCCAACTCGGTCGCGGGGTGCTGTCAGTGAAGTCTGGCGAGGAGGAGATCACCTACGCATCTCCCGGCGCCATGCAACGCGCAATTGCTGCGCTCGAAAGCCGGATCGCGGCCATGCAATCCGCTCCCCCGAATACTTTCCGCTTCAAGATTTCCAAATTTGGAGACTGCAAATGAAAAACCTTGTTCAACCCGGCCGCACGATCACCGTGACGGCTCCCGCCACTGTCGACTCGGGCGATGGCGTTCTGATTGGCTCGCTCTTCGGCGTGGCCGCTGGCGATGCTGCGACGGGCGAAAGCCTCGACCTCGTCACGGAAGGCGTTTTCGCTCTGGCGAAGAATAGCGCAAGCGTCTTCACCGTCGGCGCGTTCGTCTACTTCAACGCGACGGATGGCAACGCGCACAGCAACGCAGATGAGGATTCCAACTCCGGCGGAACCGTCCGGATCGGCGTCGCGGTGGCAGTGGCGGGAGCCGGCGCCACGACCGTTCGCGTTCGCCTCACGCAACCGGCTGTCGCAGTCTGATGGCTGCCCGGCTCAACCTCTCAGAGGCTGATGGCGGCGCCGCTGCGCTTGCACGTGCTCGCAAGCGTGCGGCGTCCGCCTGCCTCGATGAGGTCACGCACGAAACGGCTGCGGGTCTGGCTCGCGTGTCGTCTTCAACAATCCTGCGAGCGTGGAAGTGCGGCGACCTTCAGCCGGTCCACGTCAAGGAAGATGGAAAGCGCGCGACCTTCTCCGCCGAAGCGGTGAAGGCGTGGGCAAGAGCGAAGAGACTCATCGTGTAGCGGCCAATGGACCCCCGACGCGAACCGGGGGCCCAAGGGAACACCGCAATGATGAAACGGCCCTGCAAGGCCGCGATGAATACCCCGGCCATGGAGGGCCGAAGCAATGACAAACGATACTGAGGCGGGAAACCCCAGCCAACACCCCAAGTCAGAAAAAGCTCATCGTCTGGCGCCCGCCGATGCGCTGCTTGCGCTGGAGCTATTGCGCTTCGATCCGCGCGAGCGTGTGCCGGAGCATCGCCGCGCCATCCGCAACAAGGCCAAGGCCATCATCGAAGGCAGGCAGCGTTGGCCTGCCGAGCTTTTCCCATGGCAACACATGCGGGAACTGGAACACTTTCGGGATGGCAAGGGCCCGCTGCCCCCGTGGCATGACCCCCGAAACATGACGCGACCCCAGCGCGAGCGGCGACGGATCGCAGACGAGGCGTGGGCAAGGCGCCAGAGCGCGATTGTCACCTCTGGCGAGCATCCTACCGCCATCGCGTGCCGCCTGGTTCTGGAGGCGCCAAGGTGGCGCGGCGGCCATGGCTTCGCTGCCATCCCCAAGGCCATGCTCGATGAGGCAATCTTCAAAATTTGGAGTCGGCGTCAGTTCAGCGACCTGCTCTGGAAGGTGCGCATGCCATGACCCGGCGATCAATGGAAGACATTCTGGGCATCGAGTCCGAACTGGCCCCGCACGAGATCGAAGAGCAGGCGGCAATCGTCGCGCGCATCAACGAGACACACGCCTACGTGTTCGGGAAGGGCGTCGTGCGCGAAGAGCGCGACGGCTCAATGAGCATCGTTTCCGTTCGCGAGTTCGAGCATTGGTTCGCCAATGATGGCGTGTGGTCACGCACGACTCGCGGCGGGGACGTATTCACCTCCGCCGCTAAAATCTGGATGCAGAGTCGGCACCGGCGCCAATACACGAGCATCGTTCTGGACCCGCGCGAGAAGACGCCGGGCGCGCTCAACTTGTGGAAGGGCTTCTCATACACCCCGAGCGCCAAGGGGTCATGTGATCTCTACCTGGACCACATCCACGACCACGTTTGCAGGGGCAAGGGCGAGCGTTTCGATTGGGTCATGGGGTGGATGGCCCATACCATCCAACGGCCATGGGAGAAGCCGGGAACGGCTCTGGTCCTGAAGGGCCCGCAAGGCGCCGGGAAGTCGATTGTCGCGCAAGAGTTCGGCGCCTTGATGCGTCGCCACTATACGACCGTCTACACGCCGCGCGGCCTCACGGGGCAGTTCAACGCTCACATGGCGACGGCCCTTCTGGTCCAGATTGAGGAAGGCTTCTGGGCTGGCGACAAGGCCGCCGAAGGCGCCCTGAAGCATCTCATCACCGGCCCGACAATCCAGCTTGAGAAGAAGGGAGTCGATGCAATCGAGCTTCCCTCATTCCATCGCTACATGATGACCAGCAACGAACGCTGGACCGTCCCCGCGCGCCACGATGAGCGGCGCTATTGCGTGCTGGACTTGAGCGACGCTCGCGCGCGTGACGGGGAATACTTCGGCGCCATCGCGGATGAGATGGAAGGCGGCGGCCGTCGCGCGCTGATGCGCTACCTGCTGGACTTCGACCTGTCGCGCGTGGACGTGCGGACCATCCCGCAGACGGAGGCGCTGGCCGTCGAGAAGCTGGCCGGTCTGAGAGGCATTCAGGCATGGTGGCACGAGGTATTGGCGGCGGGTGACAATCCCTGCGAGCGCCACGAACGCTTCGAAAGTGATCCCCCGGACTGGCGGGAGCAGGCCGTCAGCGTTCGCAAGGATGATCTGCGGAGCGCGCTGGACGTGTGGATGAGAGGCCGCCACCACCATGGCGACATTCTCACGGCAGACATGTTTGGCCGTGAGCTTCGCGACATGTGCCCTAGCGCCGTGGATGCGCGGAGGCGCGAAGGCCGTGCGCGGACCTGGTTTTATGACCTGCCTCCGCTCGAAGAGTGCAGGCGCGAGTTCGCCAAATGGCTCGGAAGCAAGGTGGACTGGTCATGAGTCCACCCATTGTCCACCGATCACACACGCCATGGGTGGACAGAAAATCCCCCGTAGCTGCTCGCTTTTCTGCCTCTGTCCACCCTGTCCACCCTGTCCACCCTAGACTCTACACGTATGCGCGCACGCACACGCGCCTGAGAAAGCGTGGGGTGGTCTGGGTGGTCATGGGTGGACAGGGTGGACAGACGGCGAAGGTACTTTGTCGGGGGCGCCGCGTCGGGGGTCCGCTGAGCCCCGGTCTTTTCCGCTTTCCCGAATTTTCCGATTCAACATTTTCAGGCGAGTACCGTGATGCGTGATTCCCGTCGATCAATGGAAGACCTCATTGGCGAACCGGCGCCGCCGAAACGCGCACCGGGTCGGCCTGTCGAGGACCACCGGCAAAAGCTCGTGCTGGCGCAAGCCGAACAGGTGGAACTGAAGAACGCGAAGATGCGTGGCGAGTTGATCCCCGCCGCCGATGTCGCTGCAACCTGGTCCGGCCTGGTGGCGGACGCGCGGCAACGTCTTCTGGCAATCCCGAGCCGTCTCGGCGCCAAGCTCGCGCTTTCCCGTCAGACCGTGGCGGCCATGGATGAGGAAATCAGGGCCGCCCTTCAGGCGCTGGCGAGCGGCAAGGGGGGCGCCGATGTCTGACGCCCTCGAACTCGAAACGCCCACCACGGGCCAACTCTCGACATCCTCTCCTCTTGCGGGAGCGATTGCAGAAACCCTCGCGCAATGGGCGCCTCCGCCGAAGATCAGGCTGGCCGACTGGATCGAGTCCAACATCACCTTGCCTGCGGACGTGAGTGCGACTCCGGGCGCCATGGCGCTCTTCAGCTATCAGCGAGGCATCTGCGATGCGGTAGACGATCCCGGCATCTCGCGCGTCTCGTTCGTGAAGCCCGTCCGGATCGGCGCCACGATGCTGATAACGGCAATCATCGCCGCGTATGTGAAGAATGATCCCTGCAACATCCTCGCACTTCAGCCGACGCTCGATGACTGCCGCGACTATGTGACCGGAACAATCGAGCCGACCTTCGCGGCCAGTCCGGCGCTAGCTGGCGTGTTCACGAGAGAGAAGGCGAACCGCGACACCATCCTGTCACGCCGCTTCCCCGGTGGTTCGTTCAAATGCGTTGCCGCTGCATCGCCGCGCAACCTGCGGCGCCACACCATCCGCATCCTGGTCATGGACGAGGTGGACGCCTATGAGCCGTCCGCCGAAGGTTCTGCAACGGCACTAGCGGAAAAGCGGACGCTATCCTTCCCGAACCGCCTCATTTTCCAAGCGTCGACTCCGACCAATGCGGAGTCGTCGAACATCTTGAAGGCGTATGGCGAGTCGGATCAGCGCATTTTCGAGCTTCCCTGTCCGCATTGTGGCGAGCACTTCGAGCCACTCTGGCGCCATCTGAAATTCGACAAGGACTCGAATGGCGAACATCTGCCGCACACCGCGCACATGGTCTGCCCGGCGAATGGGTGCGTGATCGACGAGTCGAGCAAGCCCGCCATGGTCGAAGCTGGCCGTTGGCGCGCGACCCGGCCGCAGGTGAAGGGCCATGCCGGGTTCAAGACATCGGCGCTTATCTCGACATTGGCGAACGCGAGTTGGGCGGAGATCGCGCGCGAGTTCCTGGCCGCGCGGAAAGACCCCGACCTGCTCCGGGTCTGGACGAACACCCTCATCGGAGAGGCGTGGATAGACAAGGCAGGCGAGGGACTCAACGACTCCGAATTGCAAGCCCGTGCAGAGCCCTGCGGACTGCAGTCTATCCCGCCGGACGTGCTCTTGCTGACGGCGGGCGTGGACGTGCAGGACGATAGGCTAGAGGTGGTCACGCTAGGCCACACCGCGACCGGCGCCATCGTCGTGCTGGACTATGACACGGTGCATGGCCCGCCGACCTCCGACCAAACCTGGCGCGACCTGGATGACCTTCTGAAGCGATCCTTCCCACATCTATTGGGCGGATCGCTCGGCTATGACGCGGCTGGCGTCGACTCCGGCTCCGGCTCGCATACCGACATCGTCTATCGCTTCACGCGGCCACGGTTTGCGCGCCGCGTGGTGAGCCTGAAGGGCGACGGGGGCAACCGTCTGCTCATTGATCGGTCGAGCAAGCAGGGCCTTTACATCATGGGCGCCGACACAGCGAAGAGCCGGCTCTATGGCCTGCTGGGGCAGCCGACGCTGATCCGCTTCTCCCACGATCTGCCAACGCGCTTCTATGAGGAGTTGTGCGGCGAACGGCGCGTCACCTTCTACAAGGCAGGGCAGGTGCGGAAGCGTTGGGAAAGAATCCCCGGCGTTCGCAACGAGGCGTTAGACGCGACCTGCATGGCGATGGCCGTTCGCCAACTTTGCAGTGTGGACCTCACCCGCCGGGAAAACGAAGTTCGGAACGTCATCACGGCGCCGAAGATTCCCACAGTGGTTCACTCGAAATGGATGCAGAGAGGGAGACAGTGAGCACCCCAGAAGGGCGTTTGAAGCGGTGGCAGAAAGAGCGATGTACAGCCACCGCCTTCAATGATCCGGGCTGCGTACCTCTGGGACCAGGACGGTCTGGACAATGCTATCAACCGTCCGGTACAGGGCTATCGAGCCGGGTTTGTTTCCCCTATAACATTCACATTTGCGAGGGGAATAACTATGCCGGCACAGGGGTGGGCAGCGCTTATCACGATAACGTCGCTGCTGCTCGTATTCGGCTTCATCGCTGTGTGTATCGTAGTCGCCCGAAGCTCGGTTCGGTTCGCCAAAAACAACGCGGGAAAGGCCGGTGCCATTGCCACGAAAGCTGCGGCAGCCACAATTGAAGCCGCAAGACAGGCCGCCGACTCCGTAACGACAGAAGCGCACAAGATGCGCGGCAACTCAGAACGTTCGCGTCGCGAGGAAGACGCGTACGCCATCGCAGCTAAGGAAGTTGAGTCAGGCAACGCACAGCCGGGGCTCTGGGCAAAGGCTTTCGCCGATGCAGGCGGCGACCAGCAGAAACAAAAGGCCCTGTATCTGAAGTATCGCTCGGCCCAGATCGTAAGAGACGCCTAGACCCCCTTCCGGGTCATCCGCTTCCAGCGATCCTTCTCGGAGAACCTGATCCGCTCGGCTAGCGTCGCTCTGATCCATGCTCTTCACCGGGCGACGACTGCCATTACCTCAGGGGAGCCTTGCGTGGACTGAACTCACTGCCTTAGGTTTTGTTTCTGCCGATCTGACAGGGGCGGCTCAGATGTTCCAGTGGCATTATGCAGTCGCCGTTTTGTCTCTGGGGTTCGTCACCGGGGCCCTCACTTCGCGCTCGTTGCTTGTGAAGTGCGCCGTTACAGTACTGGCCTTTGCGTCGGCGTTCGGGCCCGCGTGGGGGGCGGTTACTGTAATTGAATTGGCCGTTGGTTTCTTGATCGGAAACTCGATCTTCGGAAGGCGGAAGCGCACGAACCAGGAAAAGGCCAGCGGGCTAGAAAATCCGCATCCGCCGCGTGTTCCAGTGCTCGACAAAAAGCCCCTGCAATCCGCTCAGCCAACGCAAGTCGTTACCGTCCGCGTTGGATCGACGATCAAATGCAACAAGTGCCAGCATGTAAAATCGCTGGATGATCGAGACCTAAAACTCTTGATGCAGAAGCGTGCTTCCACAACCGAAGGCGCTTCAGCCAGCGCCGCGCACCGATCTTTGCGAGTGGACGCAAATGCGATGAGATGCACCCGCTGCGGTGCCAAGGCGGCCAGTGTCTCTTACTAGCTGAGACTATATGATTTTCGCGAGATGGGCGCTTACTTCCTTCGCCAAAGGCAACTGCATGTTTGGTTCGCCGGACATCATCACCTGACCGATAAGGAACGTCTTCTTCTGTGTCAGATGGTGTTGCGCGAAGGAAATCGCTTCCGCTTCGATTCGCGACATCTTGCCTAGACCCAAGTCCTGCCGCCCCGGTTGACCGAGGAACTTCTCACGGAATTGGCTCGCCATGGCGACATCGACGGCCACTTTGTTCTGGGCATCAACATGGTCCAGACAAAACTCTGCAAACTCGAAAAAGTAGCGCACGGCGCCAGCCAACTCGGGTTTGTTCTCTTTGCCGCTTGATCTACCGAACATCTCTACAAGCCCCTTCCCGGTTTTGCATCGGCCCCCACGATGATTGTTTGGCCCGGCGAAGTCCAGCGCGGACTAGATTCCGACGAGCGGAAGTCAGCCGAAGAAGCGCCGATCCTGATGTTCTTTCCGGATGGCACCCGCCTGCTCGTCCAGAAAGTCGGCGTAGAACTGCATGAGCTTCATACGCTCCGCCATGTGCGAGGCGCGATTGTAAGCCCTGCGCACGGCGTTCGGTTCTTTGTGGCCTAGCGCCCGCTCAATCACGTCGCCTTCGAAGTCGCTATGCTCGTTCAAGATGGTCGAAGCCATCGCGCGGAAGCCGTGCGCGCAATGCTCATCCGCTGCGAAGCCGAGAGTCCGGAGCGCCATGTTGATGGTGTTCTCTGATAGCGGGCGCCCGTGGCGGACTCCGGGGAAGCAGAGCCCATCACCGCTGCGACCGGTGAGGCGCCAGAGCAACTGAAACTGACGCAGGGCTTGATTGGACAACGGTACGCGATGCTCTTCGCGAACCTTCACCCGCTCCGCCGGGATGATCCAGAGGCGCTTGCGAAGGTCGAGTTCCTGCCAGTTCGCCAGACGCAGTTCCGATGGCCGAACGAACGTGTAGGCCGATAGCATCAGGGCGGTGCGCACGAGCGGCGAGGGGTAACCTTCCATGGCGACCATGAGTCGACCGGCTTCCTCTGGCGCCGTGACGGCTGCGCGGTGCTTTGTCTTTCCGGTCTTGATGACTCCCTTCATGGCAGGCGTGGGGTCGCTGCCAGCGGGACGGAGCCCTTCGGAGATTGCGTGTCGCATAACCTGCCCGATGGCGGAGCGCAGGCGACGCGCCGACTCCAGCGTGCCGCGATCCGCAACCCGCTTGATGGCCGCCTTGATTTCCGGCGCCGTGATGTCGGCGACTGGGCGCCTGCGAAGGTCATTCGCCAGCGCGCGGTAAATCCAGAGGCGCTTGCGGACGGTTCTGGGCGCCCTGCCGTCCCTCCGCATTTGCCGGACCACCTCTGCGGCGACATGGGCAAAGGTGTTTCGAGCTTCGCGGGCTGCCGTCAGCTTGGCGACCTCTCGCTCTTGGGCAGGGTCGCGGCTTTGTGCGATCCGCTCGCGCGCGGCTGTGGCGTCGGCGCGGGCCTTGTCCAGCGACCGTTGGGCGTCTTCTAGTGTCGCGACATGGGCCGCCCCCAGACTGAGGGTGTTTCGGCCTGACTTCACCGCTTTCCCGTTCCGTCCGATCCGGCCAGTGCGGGTCTTGCTGGTATAGTCGAGACGCCAGAGCTTCCCGCCACCCGGCGCGACATAGAGATAGAGCCCATGCCCGTCCGCCATCTTGTATGGCGTCGCGCGCTTCTCGGCTGCTTTGATCTGGTCTGCGGTCAGCTTCATTTACGGTATCCCCTGCAAGCATCGGACCCGATACCGTAAGAAATACCGTCTTCCGGGTGACGGTAGCGCGACTGCGGGTCCGGTGGAGTTCACCGGAAACGCGAGAAACACCTGATTTTTATGGACTTGAAGCCTTGAGGGGGTCCGAAACTACCGTACCCAAAAAGGCAACTGGCTCCCTGAGCTGGACTCGAACCAGCGACCATTCGATTAACAGTCGAATGCTCTACCAACTGAGCTATCAGGGAGCACTGTTGGAGGCGGGGGGTATAGCCGCCGAAGGTTGACCGTTCAATAGCGACAGACGGTCCCTGCGCGCATTTCCTTCAACGCGTTGTGGGTGGAGGGAAAAGCCGCCAAATCCCAATGCAAAAGAAGAGGGCGGGAGCCAGAGGCTCCCGCAAAGGCGTTTGGGTGATGGTGGGGTGTCTTCAAGGGAAGACAGGGCCAAGATCGCGCGACTCGGTAAACGAGTGGTTAATGCTTAACGGAAGGGTGGAATTCGTTGATTGCCGGGGGCAACCGGGGTTGGAGGCCTCGCCCGGAATCGAACCGGGGTGCAAGGATTTGCAGTCCTCTGCGT
>JAOATF010000180.1 GCA_030158285.1 Hyphomonadaceae bacterium | reverse complement strand
CGATCACGGCTGGACCCGGATATTTCGCGTAGTCCTGCTCCTGCCAGCGCATCCCCAGGCTCGTCGCCACAGGCACCACCGGCCATTGCGACGCTTCCTGCATGTGCCACACGCCCGCGCGGATGCGCTTGTGCTCGCCCACCTTGGTGAGATGCCCCTCGGGATAGATCAGCACGATGCGCTTGTCCTCGGCCGCTCTCGCGAAGCTCGCCGCCAGATCCTTGCGCGCTTCCGGCCCGCCGCAATTGTCGATCACGATCGCGCCCAGCTTCTCCAGCACCTTGGGCACCAGCGGAAACCGCTCGAGATGATCACCCGTCACGAACGCCACATCGTCGAACTGCACATACATCAGGAAGCCATCGCCATAGCTTGAATGCTTTGGCGCCACGATGAACGGCGCCGGCGGCAGTCGCTCGCGACCACGAACCTCCGGCTGGATCCCGCACAGCTTCATCAGCTGCACCATGCGCCGCGAATAGCGCTTCACTGCCCAGCGCACGCCTGCTCCGCCCGGGAGCAACGCCAGCACCGCCGCCATGAGCACGTAAAGCACCGAGATCCACCAGAACCCGGCCGTGAAGAAGAATGATCGCATGTGTCGCCTCAACCCTTCGCCGCTGCCTGCGGATTGCCCAGCTTGCGGTTCAGCGCCACCGCTTCCTTCGCCAGCCGCGCGGCGATCTTCGCATCAACCTGATCGCCCTTGCGAAACACCTGGTTCGCCAGCTCGTATTTCCCGCTCGCCTTCAGGCGCGGTTCGATTTCGAGAAGCCGCTTGCCGCGCCAGAAGCCGAACAGCACGCGTTCTTCCTCCGCGCGTATCAACAGCACGGGCCCGTTGCTGAACATCACGATGTGCCCCCACTTGATGACGTCTTCGAGGCTCGCCGCCCCCATCGCGGCCGCGCGCAGGTCACTCACCACGTCCTTCTTCCAGCCACGCAGCGCCCGCAGCAACCGGCGCGCCCTTCATCATCATGGCCATCCCCCAACAACCAGCCCGACCGGGCGCGACGCCATCAGCTGGCATCATTCGCCCGAGCAGGTCAAATGGAGCAGGTCAAATGGAGCAGGTCAAATCGAGTGGGCCAAAAGAAGGCGGTCAGGCGGTCTTGGCGACTTTGTCTTGCGTCTTCAGCTCGAAATCGCTGGCGTCATGTCGCTCGAACAGCTGGCTCTCGGGCGCGCCCCACGTCCGGTTCACGATACGCCCGCGCTTCACCGCAGGACGCTCCGCAATCTGGTCCGTCCAGCGGATCACATTCTTGTATTCATGCACCGCCAGGAATTCACCCGCATCATAGAGGATGCCTTTCACCATCGCGCCATACCATGGCCACACCGCCATATCCGCGATCGTGTACTGGTCACCCGCAAGATATTCCGCCTCGGCCAGCCTGCGATCCAGCACATCCAGCTGCCGCTTCGCTTCCATCGCATAGCGGTCGATCGGATATTCCCACTTCTCGGGCGCATACGCATAGAAGTGACCGAACCCGCCGCCGAGGAACGGCGCCGAGCCCATCTGCCAGAACAACCAGTTCAGCGCTTCCGTGCGCGCCACATGCTCCTTCGGCAGGAACTCCCCGAACTTCTCAGCGAGATAAAGCAGGATCGAACCGGACTCGAACACGCGCACCGGCTTCGGCCCGCTATGGTCCACCATCACCGGAATCTTGGAGTTCGGATTGATGTCCACATACCCGCTGGAGAACTGGTCACCCTTGTTGATGTTGATCAGCCACGCATCGTACTCCGCGCCCTCATGGCCCAGCGCCAGCAGCTCCTCGAGCATCACCGTCACCTTCACGCCGTTCGGCGTGCCGAGCGAGTAAAGCTGGATCGGATGCTTGCCGACCTGCAGCACCTTCTCATGCGTCGGTCCCGCGATAGGCCGGTTGATGGCCGAAAAGCGGTTCACCGCATCCTTGTTCCAGCTCCACACTTTCGGCGGTGTATAGGCGGCGTCGCTCATGCAGCAGTCCTTCGATCCATGCAGGTGCAAGATGTGCGGTCCGCCGCCGCCCGATACAAGCCGGAACTTGAAGACTCACCCCACCCAAACGATCAGAAGGCCTACTCAGATCGTCGAGATCAACTGACATCGCCCGCCCGGCGCGCTAGGCTCCCCGCAAAAAGGGGGATTCCCATGCGCCGGCCCATCTTCGCACTCGCCGCACTGCTGGCTGCCGGGTGCACAACGCTGCCCGCCGCCAGCACAGCCTGGACCAGCGGCGTCAACTTCACCTCCATGGGCGCCGGCACTGGCGCCTTCTCTGCGATCCTGGATGGCAGCACAAGCGCCGCCGCGCCTTACACGATCCGCGTCCACATGACGAAGGGCGGCAAGATCATGCCACACACCCACCCAGATTCCCGCGTCGTCACCGTCGTCGATGGCGAACTCTGCTACGGCTTCGCGGCAGTGTTCGATGAGGATGGCTGCAAGCTCTATCCCGAAGGCAGCTATTTCGTTGTGCCCGCCAACGCGCCGCACTACGGCTTCGGCAAGACCGGCGATTCCGTCTATCAGGAGAGCGGCGTCGGCCCATCGGGATTTGTCCCCGTCACGGCCCCCGCGCAATAGCGCCACGCGGACCGGCAGCCAGCCCTAGTCGCACACCACGATGATCTCGACCCGCCGGTTCAAAGGCTCGCGGATTCCATCCGCCGTCTCCCTGGCGAGGTCGAGTTCGCCGTGCGTCGTTACCCCGATCGCGCTATTGGCCACGCCAAGCGCCATCAGCGCTTCCCGCACAGCCTTCGCACGCGCAATCCCCAGCGCCGTGCTTTCCTCTTCCGTGTGAGATCTGTCCGCGTGCCCGACAACGCGCAGGCCGTTATGCTCGCAGGCCTTTACGTTCGGCGCCGCCTTCGCCACGGCCTCGACGGCCTTCGCATCGAGGGTCGTCGATCCCCACTCGAAATAGACGTTAAAAACCGTGCGCACCTGCGCGGAGGCTGGCGCCGGGATCATCAGCGCGAGAGCGAAACAAACCCCAACCGGACGAAACGACATCAGCTTCATCTGCCCCTTCCCGCGTTGGAGAAGGTTACCATGAACAGACACGCCCGCGCCAACGGCAAAGGCATATGCGGTTAATGCCGGGCCGATCTCTACCGCTTGTTGAGCTCAACGCCCATGCCGGGCGCCGCAACCTGCGCGTCGGCAATCTCCAGCGCCGTCACAGCGCCGATCAGGACCATTGCCACTGCCGTCCAGAAATGCCGCATCGTCTCACCCCACCCGAACGGAAATTAGGAGCCTTGCAGCCGTGTAAGTAAAGCTGGATCGCTACGCAGGCGAGCATGCGGACCGCTGGCTCTCAGCCTAGGCGACCCGCTCCGCCACCGCCGCGTCCGCATCTTCATGCGCTCGCGACTGCCGGCTCCACAGGTCCGCATAGAGCCCGCCGCGATCCAGCAGCTCACGATGCGTCCCACGCTCCACGATGCGACCGGCATCCAGCACGATGATCTCGTCCGCGCCCGCCACGGTCGATAGCCTGTGCGCCACCATCAGCGTGGTGCGCCCCTTCGCCGCCTCATCCAGCGCGCCTTGAACCTCCTGTTCGGTCGCCGAATCCAGTGCGCTCGTCGCCTCGTCCAGCACCAGGATCGCCGGGTTCTTCAGGATCGCCCGCGCAATGCCCACGCGCTGCCGCTCACCACCCGACAGCTTCACGCCCCGCTCGCCCACGCGCGTCTCCCAGCCCTTCGGCAGCTTGTCGATGAACTCCAGTAACTGCGCTCGCGCCGCCGCCTCGCGCAACTCATCATCGCTGGCTGAAGGGCGCCCATAGAGCAGGTTCTCCTTCATCGAGGCGTTGAACAGCACCACCTCCTGCGGCACCAACCCGATCGCCTCGCGCAGACTCTCCTGCTTCAGCCCCCGCACATCCTGCCCGTCCACCACAACACGCCCGCCTTTCGTGTCGTAAAAGCGGAACAGCAGTTTCAGCAGCGTCGATTTCCCCGACCCCGACGGCCCCACCACTGCCAGCTTCGTCCCCGCCGCCACCGTGAAATTCACATGCTCGATCCCCGCCGAGCGCGCGTCGTGCATGAAGCTCACATCCTCAAACCGAACCTCGCCACCTTTCACCTGCAACGGCTTCGCATCCGGCGCATCGGAAACTTCAGCTTTCATGTTCATCAGGCCGTACAGCTTCTCGAGATCGATCGCCCCCTGCTTGATCTCGCGGAACGCAAACCCGAGGATCGACAGCGGCCGGTATAGGTTGCTCATGATCAGCACCACTGCCGCCATGTCGCCCGCCTGCACCGTGCCATTGAACGTCGCCAGCGCCGTGATCGCCGCCACGCCCGTGAGGCCAAGCGCCATGATGATGTCCTGCCCCGCATTCAGCAGCGCCAGAGACCGCGTCACCTCCACCATGTTCTTGTTGTAGACCTGCATCGCCACGTTATAGCGCTCGGTCTCCCGCGCCTCCGCCGCAAACGCCTTCACGGTCTCGAAGTTGGTGAGGCTGTCCACCGCCAGCGCGCGCAGCTCCGTATCCGCCGCGTTCAGCTTCCGTCGCTGCTCAGTCCGCCAGTTGGTCAGCAACGCCGTGAACACCGCATAAAGCACCACGGTCACCACAGCGATCACCGCCGCAATCCAGCTATACCGCGTCGACAGCACGAACGCCGCCAGCGCCAGCTCGATGATCGTCGGCCCGATGTTGAACGCGAGAAAGCGGATCAGGTAATCCAGCGCCGCCACGCCCCGATCGATGATCCGGTTCAGCGCCCCGGTCCGCCGCGTCTGGTGGAATGACAGCGACAGCCCCTGCGCATGCCCATACGCCTCCACAGCCACCAGCCGCTGCGCCTCCTGGCTCACCGGCGCAAAGAGCGCATCGCGCAGGTAAGGCAAGTTCGACGACAATATCCGCGCGCCCGTCCACCACCCGATCAGCAGGATCACGGCGCCCATCGTCGCCTCCGGCCCGCTCATGCTGTTGATGGCGTCCCCGAAGAACACCGGCGCGTAGACCGCAAACACCTTGGCGGCGAGGGTCAGCACCAGCGCCGCCAGCATCACCAGCCGCCACCGCTTCAGCTCCGGCCGCGCCATGATCTTGCCGATCCGCGCCAGCGAGATGCCCAACCCCGCATCCCCCGTCTCCAGCCCGTCGACGTCCTGGGGAGATTTTGCGTGGGGGTGCATGGCCATGGCCGAGAGATAGGCCCGCCCATGCGGAAACGCCAGAGTTCCCCCTCCCTGCTCCGTCCGGCGTCATGTCAGCAGCAAGCAACCCGCCCCGCGCGGTTGCCGCTTCCCCCGGCCCCCAAACCATCGCATCTATGGCGAAGAAAAAGAGGACAAAAATGCCCGGAATCAAATCCGTCACCGTCTACTGCGGCTCCGCTCCCGGCTCCGACCCCGGCTATATCGACCTGGCCAAGCGCCTCGGCGCGTCCATCGCCAAGCGCGGCTGGCGCACCGTCTATGGCGGCGGCGATGTTGGCCTGATGGGCGCGGTCGCCACCTCCGCCCGCAATGCCGGTGGCAAGGTGCTCGGCGTGATGCCGCATTTCCTGCGCGACCTCGAAGGCGTGCTCGACGGCATCGAGAACCGCTACACCGACAACATGCACCAGCGTAAGCAGGCCCTCCTCGACGAAGCCGACGGCCTCATCGTGCTCCCGGGCGGCATCGGCACGCTCGAGGAAGCCGTCGAAACCCTCAGCTGGGCCAAGCTCTCCCTCCACCGCAAGCCGATGGCGTTCCTCTCCGAGAACAACTACTGGCAGCCCTACTTCAAACTCATCGACCACATGATCGAAGGCGCCTTCCTGCCGGAGTCGTTCCTCCAGCTGATGGCCGACACCAACAGCCCCGAAGCCGCGCTCGACGCGCTGCACGAACGGGCGATTGCGCTTTAACAACCTCACCGGCCCGTCCTCCCCTGCGCAGCGCAGCGTAGCGGGGGAGGTGGCCCGAAGGGCCGGAGGGGGCAAGCCACAAGCAGGCCCTCGCTTCACAGCTGCAATCCCCTCTTGGCCTGCCCCCATCCCGGCTTCGCCGTACTTCCCCCGCTTCGCAGGGGAAGATGCCCTCCCCAACCTGTGACTTCGCGGCACATCGCACGGAAACTCCACCGTATTGCCGCGACGCCCACACCCCTCTAGTTTGCCGCTCGGTAAAGCCTGCGGGGGAGAGAACCCGGGCTGCCGGCAAGACAAAAAAGGGCCGGAAAAGGCCTTCCGAGGGAGAGACCAGATGCGCGCCTACCTGAAGTCGCTGGCTATGGCCGCGCCTGCCCTGATGCTTGGCCTCGCCGCCTGCGGCAACACCCCCTCCGTCTCGTCGGAACCCGCCAAGCCGGCCGCCGCAACCTTTCCGCTCGGCTCCGCCGCCGTGAACGCCGAGCGCCTGATCGCCGCCGACAGCGAGCCCGGCTCATGGCTCACCACCGGCCGCAACTATGGCGAAGACCGCTTCAGCCCGCTCGACCAGATCAACGACACCAACGTCGCCGGCCTCGGCCTCGCCTGGTACGCCGACATCGACACCGAGCGCGGCCAGGAATCCACGCCCGTCGTCGTCGATGGCGTGATGTATCTCACCACCGCCTGGTCGATGCTCAAGGCCTACGACATCCACACGGGCGCGCTGCTCTGGGCCTACGATCCGAAGGTCGATCGCAAGAAGGGCGCTGACGCCTGCTGCGACGTCGTCAACCGCGGCGTTGCCGCGTGGAACGGCAAGATCTATCTCGGCGCGCTCGACGGCCGCCTCATTGCGCTCGATGGAAAGACCGGCAAGGAAGTCTGGTCCGTCCAGACCACCGACACCACGCTGCCCTACACCATCACCGGCGTCCCCCGCATCGTGAAGGGCAAGGTCGTCATCGGCAACGGCGGCGCCGAATACCGCGTACGTGGCTACGTCACCGCCTACGACTCGGAAACCGGCAAGCAGCTCTGGCGCTGGTGGACGATCCCCGGCGATCCGTCCAAGCCCTTCGAACAACCCGAACTCGCTGACGCCGCCAAGACCTGGAACGGCGACAACTACTGGAAGATCGGCGGCGGCGGCACCGTCTGGGACGGCATGGCCTACGACGCCGAACTTGACCTGCTCTATGTCGGCACCGGCAACGGCAACCCGTGGAACCAGAAGATCCGCTCGCCCGGCGGCGGCGACAACCTCTACCTGTCGTCCATCGTCGCGCTCGATCCCAACACCGGCGCCTACAAGTGGCACTACCAGACCACCCCCGGCGAAACGTGGGACTACACCGCCACGCAGCCGATTATGGTCGCCGACCTCAACTACAAGGAAGGCAAGCGCCGCGTCGTGATGCAGGCGCCGAAGAACGGCTTCTTCTACGTGCTCGACGCGAAGACCGGCAAACTCATCAGCGCCGAAAAGTTCGCGCCGATTACGTGGGCCACCCATGTCGACATGGCCACCGGCCGCCCCGTCGAGATCCCCGAAGCGCGCTATGAAGTGACAGGCAAGCCCGCCATCGTCGCGCCCGCCGCCCTCGGCATGCACAACTGGCACCCGATGGCGTTCAGCCCGGAAACCGGCCTCGTCTACCTGCCGGTCACCGTGTCCTCCGCCACCTACGCCTCGCCCGAGAAGTTCGAGCTGAACCTCGATGGCTGGAACACCGGCATCACCTTCACCGCCGGCCCGAGCGTCACGCCGGTCGCCGCTGGCGGCGCCGCGCCGAAAACCGAAGCCTACCTCCTCGCCTGGGATCCCATCGCCCAGAAGGAAGTCTGGCGCGTGCCGAACGTCGACACGCGCGGCGCCACCGGCGTCATGGTCACCTCTGGCAACCTCGTCTTCTCCGGCAACCACGCCGGCGAATTCGTCGCCTATGATGCCCGCACCGGCGCAAAACTCTGGTCCGCTCCGACGCAGGCGAAAGTCGTCGCCGCCCCCGCCACCTTCCTGGTGGATGGACAGCAGCAGGTCGCCATCCTCGTCGGCGCGCGCGGTCTTCCGATCGGCCAGAAACGCACAGTTCCCGTCAGCGCCAACAACTCGCGCATCCTCGTCTACCGGATGGGCGGCAAGGCCATGCTTCCCGCCGAGATGCCGACGACCACCGCGACCGGTGAAAAAGTGACGGTGAAGATCGACCCGCCGCTGCTCACCGCCAACAACGAGACGGTGGCCTCCGGCGAAGGCCTCTTCGGCCAGAACTGCGCCGTCTGCCACGGCGCCACGGCCGTCCCCGCGGCCGGCTCCATCGCGCCCGACCTGCGCTACTCCGCCCTGCTCGCCTCGCGCGGCCAGTGGAACGGCGCCGTCCGCGACGGCGACCGCGCCCAACGCGGCATGCCAGGCTTCAAGGCTTCGCTCACCGAAGAACAGACCGACGCCATCCTCGCCTACGTCATCAAGCGCGCCAACGACGAGAAAGCCGCGCAGGAAGCCGCCGCGAAGACGCCGTAACTCCGCCTCTTGCCTCCCTCAGTCGCCCCGCGACTGGGGGAGGTGGCATGCGCGCTCTTCGCGCATGACGGAGGGGGTCTCTCGTTCATCGGAATCCGCGAAAACGAGGGAAACTCGCTGTACAAATCCAAGGGAAACAGACGCACCTGTTTCCAATGATCTCAAAGCTCTGGCCTCAAAAGATGAGGGAAACAGAGCTTTGGATTCAATGGCATCACGCGCTGATTTATACTGCTGCGCATGACACGAGCACGAACTCTCGCATCTGGCTTAGGCAACCCGCCGCTCCTCCAGCTTTTGCTGGACGCGGT
>JAOATF010000179.1 GCA_030158285.1 Hyphomonadaceae bacterium | reverse complement strand
TCAACAGAGCGGGCCTTTTCTTTTGCCGGTCACCGCGCCACAACCCGCCGGTGATCATTCCGGTGACCCAGCCAGACGATCCGCGTATCAGCGGATACCGCGCCGTGAAGGACCGCGATCTTGCGCGCCATGATGGCCGCTTCATCGTCGAGGGCGCCATTGCGCTCGACCAGCTGGTTACGCACGGACGCTTCCCGCTGGAGTCACTGCTGCTTACCGAAAGCCGCCTTGAGCCGATGGCGCCGCTTCTTGCAAGGCTGGACCCCGCCACCCCCGTCTACGCCGCGTCGCAGGACGTGATGGATGCGGTCACCGGCTTCCACATCCATCGCGGCGTCCTCGCCCTCGCGAAACGCCAGCCCCAGCAAACGGCGGAGCATCTGATCGCCGGCCTGCCGCCCGGCCCCATCACGCTGCTGGTCGCCATTGGCCTCGCCAATCACGACAACACCGGCGCGTGCTTCCGCAACGCGGCCGCGCTTGGGGCATCCGCCGTGTTGCTCGATGAAACCAGCTGCGACCCGCTCTACCGGAAATCCATTCGCGTCTCGTCTGGCGCAGCGCTATCGCTGCCCTTCGCGCATGCCAACACGGGCGATGCGATCCTCGCCGCCCTCACCGCAGCGGGCTTCGCGCCGTGGCTGCTGACGCCCACGAATGGCGAAGCGCTGCACACGCTGGATCCGCCGGCGCGTCTCGCCATCGTTCTGGGTGAGGAAGGCAACGGCCTGCCCACGGATCTGCTGTCACAGCATCGCCGCGTCGCCATTCCCATGGCCAACAGCATGGACAGCCTCAACGTCGCGACTGCCGGAGCGATCGCACTTGCCCACGTGCTGGCCAGGCGAATGGCTAGTGGCTCCGCATGATCTTCACGCAGGTGGCGCGTAGCGTGCGCGCCTCGGCCTGCGTCATGCCCACGCCGCCCTTGCGCATCATCTCCTCGAAATTCGCAAGCTCCACGGCATCGACCGGGAAGCCGAAATTGTCGCCCGTCGGCATGATGGAATCCACAACGCGCGCACCCTCGCCATTCAGCACGGCCGTGTAGGGCAAGCCGGATTTCTTCGGCGTGAGGCTCGCATAATAGGCGTCAGCGCCGTCCAGCTGCAGCGCCAGCATCTCCGGCTTTTCCTCGAGCGCGCGGAGATGGAAAACGACGAAGTACTTCTCGATGATCGGCTTGCAGGCCTTGTCTGCCAGCATGATGTCCATCAGCTGGCAGTAGGCGCACCAGCTGGCATGAAACACCAGCAGCAACTGCTTGCCCTCGGCCTTCGCCCCGGCCGCTGCCTTTGCAACGGCCTCGGCAGCGCCCGGCGCGAAGGCAAATGCAGGCTGGGGCAGTGTCGCCGCGGCGGCTGCGCCCATCGCCACGCCAAGAAACAATCTGCGGTTCATGACGTCCCCCAACTCGCTGCGCAGACGCGCGTTACCAATCCAGCTTGATGCTATCGAGAACCTTGTCGAGCACGGCCAGTTCTTCCTGCGTGCGGTAGGACTGGATGATCGCGAAGATCACATCGCCGTGGCGCGCGGCGAAATAGCGTTGCGACACGGTCTCGCCCGGCGGGCCCATCTCCACGTCCATACGGTCGAACTCCTGCCCGCCGATGCGGCGTGTGGTGTAGCCTTCCGCGATCGTGGTGGGCACGGCCGACTGGGCCATCATCTGGCGCGCGTGGAAGAAATAGTCGCTGCCGCGCTTGATGCCCGGCATCATGCCGATGTCCTCGGTCACCGCCATCACGGCCGCGGTGTAAGGCACGGCGGAGCCCGGCACATGCTCTGCAAACGTGAAGATGCTGGCCGTGCGCTGCACAGAGCCTTGCACCGCTGCCTTGGAGCGCGAGTCCATGTTGGCGGTGGTCAGGTCTGTACCTGCCGACATCATCTTTTCCATCACGTCGCTCGGCGCGACATACCAGCCTTCTGGCGCGGTCACGGTCAGGCCGAGCTGCTTGTTCTGGTAGGTATCCTTGGCGACCTCGGTCGCCGCAGCGCCTGCCTTGTCGGCATCGCTCTTGGCCGCCAGCGGATTGCCGCCCGGACCACACGCCGTCAGCGCGCCGGCCAGCGCGATCACAACGGCCAGCTTCAATGTCTGTTTCATCGGATACCCCCGCGTATGAGCGCCCTTTCTAGGCCGCATCGCCGTCCGGGCCAAGCGCTTGACTTGGGGGCCGCCGGGGGTTTGGCTTCGCGCGCTGCCAAACTGGAATGAGGTTTTCATGCTGCGTGTTGCGTTGGTCGCTGCTCTTCTTGGCCTTGCCGCCTGCTCGCCCGCCGGCAAGGAAGCACCCGCCGCCGAAGGCGCCGACGCGATCACGCCGCGCAATCCATTCTTTGGCACATGGGAACTGACGGCTGCGAAGATCGCGCCTTGGTGGGACAAGCAGGGCGAGGAACCCATGCCTGAGCCCGACATGGCGAAGTTCGTTTTCCAGGCCGACAAGTCCTCCGGCCCGGCGCTGCTGACGTGTGACAAGCCGCACTATCTGGTGAACCTCACGCCTGAGCGCGGACTGTTCGAGGGCAACCTGCCCGATCCGGCAAAGGATGCGCCTGCCCTCGGCTTCACGTCGACGGACATCACCGTGCTGTCCTTCTCGTGCGCGTCAGGCACGGCGGACGTCAGCGTGGACTTCCCGATGATCGACGACGACACCATCATGGCTGGCATCAGCAACGTGCTCTACACTTTCAAGCGCACCGGAAACTAACTGCCGCGCTTGACGGCGCTTCCCCGCCTGCCACTGTTTGGTCCACCTGCTACTGACAGGCAAAGCGCCGGAACAGGCGCGACCCGGGGAGAATTCGTCATGTCCACGCTCGTGCTCAATCGCCGTTTGATGCTGCTTGGTAGTGTTTCGCTCGCGGGCCTTGCTGCCTGTGGCGGACCAGCTGAACCGCCCGCCGCTGTTTCCGATCCGACGCTGGTCTCGACCACGCTGGGCAAGCTGCGCGGCGCGAAGACAGAGGATGGCATCGTCGAATTCCTCGGCGTGCGTTATGCGCAACCGCCGCTTGGCCCGCTGCGGTTCCAGGCGCCGGTGAAGCCGTCCCTGCTTGAGACCGAACAGGCCGCCACGAGCTATGGGCAGGCTGCTGTGCAGATGCGCTCGGGCGCAGGCGCTGCCGCCTATCCGCCGGTGGTGCAGGCCGCGATGACGGAAGCCTTCGCGCCGCCCAACGGCATCAAGGCGGAGGGCGATGAAGACTGCCTGATGCTGAACGTCTACACGCAGAAGACGGGCCCGGAAGCCGGCGCGACGCGGCCGGTCATGGTGTGGCTGCATGGCGGCGGGTTCAGCTACGGACAGGCCGGGCTCAACATCTATCGCGGCCACAACCTTGCGAAAAACCATGACGTTGTCTTTGTCGGCGTGAACCATCGCCTGAACATCTTCGGTTTCCTCGCGCTCGACAGCGCGGGCGTGCCCGGGTTCGCAGGCTCGGCCAATGCCGGGATGCTCGACATCGTGATGGCGCTGGAATGGGTTCGCGACAACATCGCGCAATTCGGCGGCGACCCCAGCAACGTCACCATCTTTGGCCAGTCGGGCGGCGGCGCGAAAGTTTCGACGCTGCTGTCGATGCCATCCGCCAAGGGGCTCTTCCACAAGGCTGTCATCCAGTCCGGCGCTGGCCTGCGCGCGGCGGAGAAGGAAGATGCAGCCGATACTGTCAGCAGCTTCATCCTCGGCCTCGGCATCTCGGCCTCGATCGCGGCGGAGCAGCTTCAGACGATCTCGACGGAAGACATCCTCGCTGTCGCGAAGGATCTCGGCGCCAACAAGTTCCGCCCGTCGATCGACGACAAATACATCACGCGCCACCCGTTCGATCCCGATGCGCCGGCGCAATCCGCCGACATCCCGATCATGATCGGCTTCACCAAGGACGAGCAGACGCTCTACAATGTCGGCAACCCCGACTGGGTGAAGACCACGGACGCGCAGGTGCTCGCCGCCGCAGACAAGTCCCTCCCCGGCAAAGGCAAGGAGATCGCGGCTGCGTTCAAGGCGACCTATCCCGACTACGCACCGAACTACCAGCTGATGCAGGTCACCGGCACATTCCGCTCGTTGAGCTCCCACCACGCGCTTGCGAGCCGCAAGTCCGCTCAGGCGGCGGGCGTCTACGCCTACATCTTCGCGCACGACATTCCCCCGCAGGACTTCGTGCTGAAGGCGCCGCACACGGCGGAAATTCCGTACATCATGGACAACGTTGCCGAGGCCCCGCTGTTCGCCGGCGCCACCGAAGACGATAACGCCATGGCCAAGCTCATGAGCGCCACCTGGGTGCAGTTCGCCCGCACGGGCGACCCCAATGGCGCGCCCGGTCTCCCAGCCTGGCCGAAGTTCGACGCCGCGAAACGCGCGACCTTGTTCTTCCAGAAAGACGCCAAGGTGGTCGAAGAGCCGTTCAAGGATGTCTGGGCGCTGATCCAGGCCAATCCCAACCCGAACGCCCCGCCGATCTAGCGCCGGACCTGCCTCCGTGATGAAGTGAAGGGAACATATTGGGGGATTGATGCGATGCGGCCCGATGGTTCTGGTGTGCTGTGGGCGTGGATGACGGGCACGCAGGAGGGCTTCGTTGTCCTGCTCGCCATTTTCGGCGCCGTACTCGGCGTTCTGTTCTTTTGCTTCCGACTCGGCCGACTGGTCGCAGTTTCTGGGAGCAAGCGAATTCGCTCTCGCGCGCGAGATCACATCGCGCTCAGGATCGGCGAATGCCTTGAAAGCGGAAAGGCTCCGCCAGCATTTGCACTCTACCTTCGCCCATTTCAGTCTACTGGCTACAGCTATCAGGCGGGACAGGCCGGCGCGTTGCTTAGCGCAACGCTCGCGATGAACGCCATGAAGGGCGCAGCTGCTGTGGCGCAACGGCGATCTTTTGGCGTGAGTAGAGACAAGAGCGCCGCTGGAGGTGTCATTGCCATCGTGATGGTCCTCACCGTCACTGCCTTCGCGACGGACTGGCTGCTATGGAATGGCTACCTGCTATGGCGCCGTCAGAAGTTCGCCGCGCAAGCGCGCATGCTGGCAAAAAACCCTCTTGCGGAACGTGGCGAGGTTTTGGCGGATTTCGAAGACCTACTAGAGGACTCAGTCAGCAAGTCCCGCAAGATAAACCTGATAGGACTTGGTAACCCTGGCGAGTCAGTTGGTGGCGCCGGTCGCCTGCGCGTGAAGGACGACGAATGGCAGAAGTATGCCAGCTTCCTGATGGAGCACTCCAAGCTGAACTTGTTGGTGCTGTCGCCGCGGCCGGGCACGCTTTGGGAGATCGAACAGACCTTGAGCGGCGGCCACTGGAAGAAGACGCTGTTTATACAACCCCCACTGGGTGGTGTGGCGAAAGGCGCGTACGTGCCGGATGCCGACTACGGCGCAGTCAGAAACGTGTTCGCAAAATATGGCATGGAGATTCCGCAGCGGGACAAGCGTGGTGTCGCCTTTGGAATCAACGAACTTGGGAAGCCGCCGTCGGTGCGGGCAAACATCCGGTCAGTCCGCTCACTGGTTTACTCCTACCGCATGATTGGTGGCGTGGATGGACCGCTGGCGCACCTGTTCACCAATCAACCCGCCGCTGAAGTGCGCCGCGGCCCGTGGGATTCCGACGCCAATCCAAGCGCGACGCCGATCTGAGGCCGTTAACCCCCCGCTAACCATAACACCGCCAAGTGTTAACGGTTGGAAGCTGGGGCACTATGCGCGTCCTCGTCACAGGTGGTTGCGGATTCGTCGGCTCGGCCGTCGTGCGTCTCGTTGTCGAGTCGGGCGGCCAGGTAATGAACCTTGACCGCCGCCGCCGCGCGACGCCAACGCCCGCGCTCAACCCCATCGCCAATCGCGAAGGCTATGCCCGTCTCGAGATCGACGCCGCTGACCGGCCAATGATGCGCTCGGTGATGCGCGAGTTCGCGCCGGACGCCGTGATCCATCTCGCCGCCGCGCCGGAGTCCGAGCCTGATGCGCTGCTCGACAGCGAGATCGGCATGGCGCATTCCGTTCTCGAAGCCAGCCGCCACTACATCGCCACGCTCGCCGGCGAACGCCGTGACAATTTCCGCCTCGTGCACCTGCTGCGCGCCGAGTCCGACATTCCCGCTGCCCTCACCGAGGCGCAGGCTGCCCGTTCTACCGCCGCCGCGCTGATGGATCGCTGGTCGCGCGCCTGCGGCTTGCCGCTGGTCACCTGCGCTGCGGGCGAAGCTTTCGGGCCGTGGCAATCGCAGACCAGCTTCATGGCCAGCCTGCTCTCGCACCTGCTTTATGAGCGCCCCATCGCGTTGCCGAACGCCGGCGAGAGCGTGCGCGACTGGTTGCCGATCCGCGACCTCGCCACCGGTCTCATCGCCGCCGCGCAATTCGGCGCGCCACAGAGCCATGTCGATCTGTCGGTCGATGCCGAACGCCGCGACATTGATGTCGCCGAATCCGTCTGCGCCCTGCTCGACGAGCGCATTCCCCACGCCGCCGGGCCGTGGATGGACCTGGTCAGCTGCACGGGCGACGCCACATCTGCCCTGCTCGCGCCGATGCTGGATTCCGCCGAAGCCGAGCGCGATCTCGGCTGGCAGCCGCAGGGCTTTCACACGGGCCTCGACCGCCTGCTCAGCTGGGCCCTCGCCAGCCGCGCCGCCGTGCAGGCCCGCGTCGCGGCCGAATAGGTCTCAAGCCTTCACGGGCCAAACCATCACGGGCCAGTGACCCCGAGCGCCTTGCAACGCCAAGGCGCCGCGATACCTTGCCCGCATAACAAGAAGACGACCGGGAGGAGAGCATGGGCCATTTCCGCGCATTCGCGCTGGCGGCAGCTATTGCGTTCGGCGCAAGCGGCTGCGCCCCCCGCCCCGGTGACACCAGCAGCGAGCATGCCGAAGCCGGCGCCGAACACCCCGGCAAGGCTGTCTACGACCAGTGGTGCGCGTCCTGTCACGACGATGGCGGCAAGAGCGGCGCGCCGTCTTTCGAAGCGATCCGCATGCTGAACCGCGCCACGGTGAAGTACGCGCTTGAACTCGGCTACATGAAGATCCAGGCGAAGGATGTTCCCAAGGCCGATCTCGCCGAACTCATCAACTGGCTGCCCAGCGCCGAAGGCACCAACGATGCGTGGGTGAACCAGGCGCGCTGCCCCGTGAAACTGCGCGAGGTGAAGCTCGATGACCAGCCGCGCACGTCCACGACTTTTGGTGTGACCAACATCGCGAACCGCGCGCAGACGGCCGAGCAGACGGGCCTCACGCGCGACCAGATGAAGGATCTCGAAGTCGCCTGGGTCGCCGCTTTCCCGCAGACGCCAACCATGCGCTCGCAGCCCGTCATCATCGGCGACACGCTGTTCATCGCCGCCACCGATGCCGGCCGTCTCTATGCGCTGGATACGAATTCCGGTTGCGTGAAATGGCACTATGTCTCCGACATGACGCTCCGCTCGTCGCTCTCCTTCGCAGAGATGGAGAACGGCCAAGGCGCGATCATCATGGGCGACGCTGCCGGCTTCGTTCACGCGGTGGACGCGAAGACGGGCCGCAAGCTCTGGGTCTCCAACGCGCGGCTAAACGAATACAACCGCATCACCGGCGCGCCCGTGGTGCATGAGGGGAAAGTCATCACGCCTGTATCGGCGATCGAGGTGAACTATGCGGGACAAGACGATTACGAATGCTGCAAGGGCCAGGGCGCCGTCATCGCGTTCGACCTGAAGACCGGCAAGAAGCTCTGGACCGGCACGACGATGGACCCCGCCCAGCCCACGCGCCTCGGCCGTACGGGCACGCAGCAATGGGGGCCTTCCGGCGCCATCATCTGGTCAACGCCGGTGATCGATGCGAAGCGCAACGTCGCCTATGCCGGCACGGGCGAGAACGTGTCGTGGCCTGCAACCGACACATCCGACGCCATCATCGCCTACGATCTCGACACCGGTGCGAAACGCTGGGTGTTCCAGGCGACCAAGGCCGACATCTGGAATTATGCGTGCGGCCGCCGTGGCGCCAACTGCGACTGGCCCGGCGAGTATCACAGCCCCGACCACGATTTCGGCGCGACCTCCATGCTGATCGAGCGCACGGATGGATCGGAGCTGGTGATCGCGGGCCAGAAGTCCGGCGTCGTCTGGGCGCTCAATGCCGACAACGGCCAGCTGGTCTGGTCCAACAAGGTTGGCCGCGGCTCGGCCAATGGCGGCGCGCACTGGGGCATGGCGTTCGATGGCGAGCTGATCTTCGCGCCGATGAACGATCCCAATCGACCCGGCGCGCCGGGCGAGAACCCGGCCTTCGGCGCAGGCATCCACGCGCTCGACGCGATGACCGGCGAGATCAGGTGGTCGTACAAGCCGAACCAGCGCGACTGCGGCGCCGAGCTGCCCGTGGCCAAGGCGTATGCGCCCTCGCCCGAATGGCGCATCCAGCGCGTCACCGCGCCCGTCCTGCCGGCCGCGCGTGTCGCAACACCGCCACGCCCGGCGACACCGCCGGCCGCTCCGGCCTCAGCGTCGCCTGGTGCAGCACCAGCAGCCGCTGCCGCGCCTCCGCCGCGCCCCACGGGCATCTGCCGCCTCGGCATGTCGCCTGCGCCGCTGCTGGTCGATGGCGCGGTCGTCACCGGCACAACACAGGGCATGCTGCGCATCTTCGATGGCAAGACCGGCGAGGTCCTGTTCGAATACATGACCAACCGCGACTTCCCCGACACCGTCACCGGCATCGAAGGCCATGG
>JAOATF010000178.1 GCA_030158285.1 Hyphomonadaceae bacterium | reverse complement strand
CAGATCGTGTCGTGGTCGGTGCGCGATGAGTCGCTGCACTGCGAGGGCATGATCCGCGTGTTCCACGAGCTGGCGGCGGAGACGGGCGCGCTCACCGACGAGGTGAAGAACGACATCATCGATTGCTGCCGCGAAGTCGTGAAGATGGAGGATGCCTTCATCGACCTGGCGTTCTCGATGGGCCCGGTGCAGGGCATGACGGCGCAGGACATCAAGAACTACATCCGCTACATCGCCGACTGGCGCCTGGGTCAGCTCAAGCTGCCGGCGATCTACGGCGTGAAGGAACACCCGATTCCGTGGCTGTCGGAGATCCTCAACGGGGTGGAACACGCCAACTTCTTCGAACAGCGCGCGACGGAGTATTCCAAGGGCGCAACGGGCGGCGAATGGCACGGCGCCGAAGGCGTGTGGACGCAGTTCGACAAGATGAAGAAGCAGGTGGCGGCGGAGTAGGGGCTGCCGTTTCCGGCGTCTGGAAGGATGAATGACAGGGCATGCTCGGTGCTGCGCGCTGACGGCCGGGCAGGGGGCCGGCGGTCCGGAGACATTAACCGACAGGTCGCCCCAGACGCGAAAAGCCTTCGCGGCGTTGAACATGCATGGTTTTCAGGGATTAACGTGGGTCGCCATATTTGTGGGCGGCCGCAACCCTATATGAATTGCGGGCGTTTAGACTGCGCCAGCAACGATCCCGGGAGTAACCGATGTCCACACCCTCCAGCGCGTCCGGTAACGGCACACCGGGCAAGACCGATTTCGATACGCTGAAAGCCGACATGAAGGCGCTGCGCGAAGACCTCGCCACGCTGCTGAAGGACACGGGCGCGCTTGCAGCCCAGCAGGCCAAGGCGGCCGGCGCCAAGGGCCGCGAGCTGGCGGAAGACGCCGGCGAGAAAGCCATCGAGTATCGCGACGCCGTGGCCGACAAGGTGCGCGAGCACCCGCTGGCCGCGATCGGCATCGCGCTGGCGGCGGGCTATGTCATCGCTTCGCTGTCGAACCGCAAGTAAGGCCAGCTTCAGGTAAGGCCATCAGGGCCGGGGACGCCACGTGTTCGGGAACTTCTTTGACCGCGCCAAGGACGTCGCCATTGCGGCGATCGTGGCCGGATTCCTGGCCATCGCCGGCGTGCTGGCGCTGACGGCGGCGGCGGCCTGGCAGCTGTCGACGTGGATGCCGTGGCCGGCGGCGCTGACTGTCACGGGCGTGGGCCTGCTGGCTATTGCCGCGATCTCGCTGTGGATCGGCACGCAGACCAACAAGAAGAAGGCCGAGCCGGCGCAGCCGGACTTTGCCGGCGACGTCGATCCCGTGGCGATGGTGCTGGGGCTGATGGAGCTGCCGGTCGAGGTGGTGAAGAAGATCGTCTCCGAGAAGCCGATCGCGTCGATCGCGGTGCTGTCGAGCATCGGCCTGCTGATCGCGCGGAAGCCGGAAGTGGCGCTGCGGCTGTTCGACAAGGTTGTCGGCGGACTGGGCAGCGGCCTGGGTGGCAAGGAGTAGGCGGCTTCGAACTAGAAGCCATAGCGCCAGCTGCCTCTGACCGTTTCGCTGAGCACCTGGACGCGGATCAACCGCCAGTCACCGTCTTCGCGCGCCCATATGTAATGGCCGCGCCGCAGGATATGCCAGCGGCGATGGATGAAGCCGAAGGCCGAGGTTCCCGTGGTGGCGGTCTGGGTGAGGGTTTCGGTGACTTCGTCATCACGACCGCTATCGCCCATGGCCAGCGCCTCGCGGGCAAATTCCGACGTCATGTGCTTGAGGCGTGCGAACTGCTCGCGCACGTCGCGCATCAGGGTGTCGCGGCCGATGGTTTCGCCATTGGCCTGCGTGTAGGCGAGGCGGGGGCTGAAGAGCGCTTCGTAGGCTGCGGCGTCTCGGTTGCGGAATGCGTCCTGCGCGATGCGATGGCGCTCATCCAGGATTGTCTCGATGGGGAGGGCCATGGCGGGAGTCCGGTCGGGTTTGTGTCGGGACAATAGGCGCGGGGCGGGAGCGTTTTCCAGTGGCGGCGCGGGGGAGCTTGCTCTCGACAGTTGCAGGCGGCGGCCAACTGCATGCGGAGCATGAGCGAGGCTTGCGCTTGTCATGGGGCTGTGGCGACAGTCCGCGAGTCAGTGCGGGGATTCGGCATGAGTGAACGGAAGCGGCCGTCGGCGGGAGACCGTGCGCGGTACCTGTTTGACCGGAGCATGTCGGGCGGGACCATCGCGCTGATTGGCTGGCTGGCGCTGATCTCGCTGGTCATCATCGTGGTGGCGGGCGTTGTCCTGGCCGTGACGCGGATCGCGCCGGAGGGCGCTGAACCGCTCGACTTCATGGAGGCGTTCTGGGAAGCGCTGATGCGGACCCTGGACGCCGGCACGATGGGGGCGGATGCGGGCTGGGCTTTCCGGATCGTGATGCTGGTGGTGACGCTGGCGGGGATCTTCCTTGTCTCGGCGCTGATCGGCGTTCTGAGCGCGGGCCTCGAGGCGAAGATTTCCGAGCTGCGCAAGGGCCGCTCGCGCGTGCTGGAGAGCGGGCACACGATCATTCTCAACTGGTCGCCGTCGATCGTGAACATCGTGGCGGAGCTGGCGCTGGCGAACCCGAAGGGGCGGATCGTGATCCTCGCCGATCGCGACAAGGTGGAGATGGAAGACGAGATCGCGGCGAAGACATCGAAGCTGGGCGTGGATGTGATCTGCCGGAGCGGCGATCCGTGCGATCTCAACGATCTTGCCATCGTCAATCCGGGGGCGGCGAAATCGATCATCGTGCTGGCGCCGGATGGCGAGGATCCGGACTCGCAGGTGATCAAGACCATCCTTGCGATCACCAACGGGCCAGCGCGCGGGACGCAGCCGTTCCAGATCGTGGCGGAGATCCGCGAGGCGCGGAATGCGGAGCTGGCGCGCACGGTGGGCGGCGCGGAAGTGCAGCTTGTCCTGGCGGACGACCTGATCTCGCGCATCCTCGTGCAGTCGACGCGGCAGTCGGGGCTGAGCGGCGTGTTCACCGAACTGCTGGGCTTCGAGGGCAGCGAAATCTACACGGCGAAGATCGACGCGCTGAAGGGCATGACCTTCGGCGATGCGCTGGGCGCATTCGACAAGGGCGTGCTGATGGGGCTGTGCGATGACAGGCAGGCCGTGCGCCTGAACCCGCCGATGGACACGATTATCGGGGAGGGCGATCGCGCCGTGGTGGTGGCGGACAGCCAGTCGGCCATACGCGCGCGGCCGAACAAGCGGGCGCCGGTGGATGAGGCGGCGATCCGCGCACACAGGGCGCAGTCGCCATCGCCCAAGCGCATCCTGATGCTGGGCTGGAACCGGCGCGGACCGGCGATTGCCTACGAACTCTCGCGCTTCGTGGTGGCGGGATCGGTGCTGACGGTGGCGGCGGATGCGCCGCAGTTCGAGGCGGAAGCCGCCGCGCTGGCAGGCGCCTATCCGAACCTGTCGGTTGCGGTGAAGGCGCTGGATGCAACGCGCCAGGCGGCGTTGTCGGACCTTGATGTGACGTCCTACGACCACGTGATCGTGCTGGGCTATACCGACAGCATGGGCGTGCAGTCTGCCGATACGCGCACGCTGGTGACGCTGCTGCAGCTGCGCAAGCTGTCGGACGCGGCGGGCAGGCATATCAGCGTGGTCAGCGAGATGGCGGATGCACGCAACCGGGCGCTGGCCGAGGTGACGCGGGCGGATGATTTCGTTGTTTCGAACCAGCTGGTCAGCCTGATGCTGGCGCAGGCGTCGGAGAACAAATACATCTCCGCGATCTTCAGCGAACTGCTCGATGAGAACGGGTCGGAGGTCTATATCCGGCCGGCGTCGGAGTATGTGGCGGGTGACCGTCCGGTGACGTTCGACACCATCGTGGAGGCGGCGCGGCAGCGGGGCGAGGTGGCGTTCGGCTACAAGGAAACGGTGGCCGACCGCGGGGCGCGCAACATGGGCGGCGTTGTGCTGAACCCGCCGCGCCACACGGCGCGGATCTATGCGGCGACGGACTCGGTGGTGGTGCTGGCGCGGGGTTAGGGCTCGCCGTGCGGCGCGAGCGTCGCCACGACTGCGCCGTCGGCGGCATGCAAGACCAGTTCGTCGCCCTTGGCATTTACAGTGTTCGCGCGGTTTAATGCATCCGTCACATGCGTGCTGTCATTTAAGAGATCGACGGGCTTGCCATCGCGCAGGGCGAAGCACGAGCCTGTCAGAAACGTGCCAGCGCGGATCGTGATCGCGCCATCGCCGATGCTGTAATCTCCAACCAGGCTGCCACAGCCGGGCGTGCCATCAAGGTGACCGTCGTCGCGGAAGATGACCCAGCCGGGCTTACCGAACACGTCGGCGGAAGACATTATCGCGGCGCCGTCATGGTAGCTCACGATGTTCCAGACGCCTTCGAGACGCGTGGGGTAGGGTGGTGCGACCTGAGCGATGACAGACGGGAGCGTTGTGGCCAACGCCGCGAGGATCGCCAGAATGGCTGTAAGCCGTCTCAGCATCTTGGGTCCCTTTTCAGAGAGTACGGTAAAGTCGGGTCGGCGGACCGTCAATCTTCAGCTGGGACGGCGGCGGCGGTGACGTTGACGACTCGACCGCTTGGCTTTAGTTACCCGCGATGACAGGCAATCTCACCCCCATTGAAGCTATCGACAAAGCCACCGAGCTTTACAACGCGGCGGTCGCGCGGCTGCGCGCGGCGCTGGAAGCTTTTGTGACGAAGGGCGAGACGCCCGATCCGCAGGCGCGGGTGCGCGGGGATTTCTGCTATCCCGAGCTGCGGCTGGCGTATGATCCGAACGGGCCGGTGCCGCCGCTGTCGCGGGCCTTCGCGAAGCTGTCGGAGGGCGGGCTTTATGTCTCGACCATCACGCAGCCGGTGTTCTTCCGGTCGTATTTCCTCGATCAGCTGGAACAGATCTGCGCTGATTTCGATGTGACGCTCGATGTTGTCGTGTCGAAGTCGGAGATCCCGTATCCTTACGTGCTGGAGCACGCGAACACGATCGACGCCGAGGCCCTGCCGCCGGCGGAGTTTGCGCGCTGGTTCCCGACGCCGCGGCTGGACCTGATCGGCGACGAGGTGATCGACGCTGAAATCCAGGATGGCGGGTTCTTCAACCTCGACGGCGTGCGGCCGCTGGCGCTGTTCGACGCGGGGCGGGTGGACTTTTCTCTTCAGAGACTCAAACATTATACGGGCACGCCGTTCGAGCATGTGCAGCGCTACATCTTGTTCACCAACTATCACCGCTATGTCGATCACTTCGTGGAATGGTCGATCGAGCGGCTGAAGCAGCCGGGGCCATACACCAAGCTGTCGGCGCCGGGCGGGATCATTGTCGACGCCAAGACCAAGGACGGCGCGGCGAAGGTGAATGACGGGCCGTGGCGCAAGCACCAGATGCCGGCTTATCACCTGATGACGGATGACAGCCGGTCGGGGATCACGCTGGTGAACATCGGCGTGGGGCCGTCGAACGCCAAGACGATCACGGATCACCTGGCGGTGCTGCGGCCTGAGTGCTGGATCATGGTGGGGCATTGCGGCGGCCTGCGCCACTCGCAGCGCATCGGCGATTATGTGCTGGCGCACGCCTATCTGCGCGATGACCATGTGCTGGACTCGGTGCTGCCGCGCGACATTCCGGTGCCGCCGATCGCGGAGGTGCAGGTCGCCCTGCAGGAGGCCGCCGAGAAAGTGACCGGGGAGACGGGCGACGGGCTGAAGCAGCGCCTGCGCACGGGGACCGTGGTGACGACGGATGATCGCAACTGGGAGTTGCGGTTTACCGACTCATCCAAGCGGTTCAACAAGTCGCGCGCTATCGCCATCGACATGGAAAGCGCGACGATTGCGGCCAACGGCTACCGGATGCGGGTGCCCTATGGCGTGCTGCTATGCGTGTCGGACAAGCCGCTGCACGGCGAGATCAAGCTGGCGGGGGCGGCCAACCGCTTCTACGAGCGGGCCATCGGCGAGCATATCCGGATCGGGATCGAGACGCTGGAAAGCCTTGCGGCGGCGGGGGGCGATGCCCTGCATTCGCGGAAACTGCGGTCATTCTACGAGCCGCCCTTCCGGTAGGGAAGCTTCGCCGGTCGGGAAGGTCAGGCGGATTTGAATACCCCCCGAGGAATCGGGGGTTAGGGGTTTCCCCCGGCGCCGAATCTGATTCACGTCCTGTCGTGGAATCGACACGCCCATCGGGGTCAATCATTATGCGCGCCTATGTCCAGCCTTCCCTGGCTGAGGACCTGTGATGACCGACGCGCCTCAGGCGGCACATTCGGATGACAGCCAGAGCAATGGCCGCGTCGGCGGGCTGATGCAGCCTGCCGGGTTCTCGTGGGCGTTGTTCGAGTTCGCGCGCAATCCGTACTTCATGCTGATCGTGACGTATGTGCTCCCGCCGTACTTCGCGCAGTACATCGTGGGCGATCCGGTGCTGGGGCAGGCGACGGTGGCGGACGCGACCGCGTGGGCGGGCATTATCGGCGCGATCACGGCGCCGGTGCTGGGCGCGATGATGGACAAGGGCGGCAAGCGCAAGTCGTTGATGGCAATCTTCGTCGGCATGCTGGCGATAAGCGGGCTGTCGCTGTGGTTCGCAATGCCGGGCAGTGTTGACGCAGCGGGCGTGTTTCATCCGCCAACGAGCGGACTTGGACTTTATGGAACGATGATGTTCCTGGTGCTCGGCTTCGTCGGATATTCGTATTCGGAGATGATGCACAACGCGATGCTGCGCGGATCCGGGCGGCCGGATGCTCTGTCGGCGATTTCGGGTGCGGGGATCGGGCTGGGGCAGGCGTCATCTGCGCTGGCGCTGGGCGGGCTGGCTGCCGTGGGACTGGCGATGCCGGCGCTGAGCGAGGCAAGTTCGGGCTACCTGTTGCAGCGTGGGGCGGGGCCCATCGTGGCGCTGTGGCTGATCGTGTTCGTGATCCCCTTCTTCCTCTACGTGCCTGATGGCTCGCCTGCGGGCGGAACGTGGCGCGAGTCGGCGCGGGAGATATTTTCGAAGAACGGCAAGCTCAACCCGCTGGCGGCGCTGGGCGGTGTGGTCGGCTATTTCAAAGGGCTCTACCGGGATTTTCCCGAGGCCTCGAAATACCTGCTCGCCTGCCTGATCTTCAAGGACGGCATCATCGCGCTGCTGGCGCTGGGCGGCGTGTTGTCATCGGGCGTGCTTGACTGGAGCTTCGTCGAGAACGTGCTCTACGGCATCTGGGCGTCGGTGTTTGCGGCCATCGGCGGGCTGTGGCTGGCGGGCGTGATGGACAGACGGTTCGGGCCGCGCAAGTCGATCATGCTGCAGCTGGGACTGCTTATCGGGGTGATGGCGATTGCGCTGGGGACGACGCAGCAGTCAATCCTGTATGGACTGATCCCGGCCTCGCAGGTTGTGCATGGCGCAGGTGTGTTCGACTCGCTGGCAGATGTTTTCTATCTCGCGGTGATCGCTGTGGTGGCGATGCTGGCGGCGGCGAATATCTCTACCAGCCGCTACATGATCGTGGTGCTGGCGCCGAAGGATCGCGTGGCCGAATTTTATGGGCTGTTCGCAATCTCGAGCACGGCGACAGTGTGGCTCGGTCCGCTCCTGACCAGCTGGGCCACGCGGACGTTCAACGATCAGAGGATCGGTTTCTCGCCTGTGCTGCTGTTGCTCGCGGTCGGGCTGGGGCTGATGTTCCTGCTAAAGCCGGGAACGGGCGGGAAGGGCGAGCTGGCGAGCGAGTGAGCCGCGCCGGAGCTTGCGCCCCAGCGCGGCCATACGTGAGCGCCGCCATCAAGCCGCGCGAATGATCTCCACGAAAGCAGCGAACTCGCGATCGAGGATCGAGGAGTGGCGCGACAGTTCTGCGGCGGCGGATTGCACCTGGGTGGCGGCGGCGCCGGTGTCGTTGGCGGCGGCGCTGACATTGGTGATGTTCAGCGTGACCTCGGATGTGCCGGTCGAGGCCTGCTGAACGTTGCGGGAGATTTCAGCCGTCGCGGCGCCCTGCTGATGCACGGCGGCGGCGATGCTGGACGAGATCGAGCTGATCTCGCTGATCCGTGCGCCGGTCGCCTGCATGGCGGAGACGGATGACCGCGTGATTTCCTGCATGCCGACGATCTCGCGCCGGATATCTTCGGAGGCCGTGGCGCACTGTTCGGCGAGGGTCTTCACTTCGGCCGCAACGACGGCGAAGCCCCTGCCGAATTCGCCAGCGCGGGCCGCCTCGATGGTGGCGTTAAGCGCGAGGAGGTTGGTCTGCGAGGCTATCTCTCCGATCAGGTTGACGACATCTCCGATCTTGCTGGCTGCGCCTTCGAGGCGCGTGACCATCTCGTTGGTCTGCGAGACTTCGGACACGGCGTTCTGCGTGACGACCTGCGCCTGCTGGGCGCGCTGGCCAACTTCCTGCACGGATGCGGCAAGTTCTTCGGTGGCTGACGCAACCGAGCTGACATTGGCGGAGGTCTGGCCGGCGGCAGCGGCCACGGATGCGGCCTGCTGGGCAGCTTCGATTGCGCTTTGGGAGAGGGTGTCGGCTGCGGCGCGCAGCTCTGTCGAGGCGGAGGCGACGCTGCGAACGACGTCCTCGGCGGCGCTGGAGAAGCGCTGGATCGCGTTGTTGACGGTGACCTGCCGCTTTTCACGTTCCTGGCGCGCGAGATCGGCTTCATCACGCATGCGCTTGGCTTCGGTGAGGTTGTCCTTGAAGACCTGCGTGGCGCCGGCGATCGTGCCGACCTCGTCCTTGCGATCCACGCCGAAGATCTTGATGTTCAGGTCGCCGCCGGCAAGCGCCTGCAGGTTGCGGACAATTTCCTCGATGGGCTGCACGATGCCGCGCGACGAGATCATGCGGCCGATGAAGAAGGCGGTCATGATGCCGACAAGCGCGACGATGGCGAGGATGATGCTCGCGGCGATGTAGAGCGAGCTGGCCTCGTCGGCGCGGCGGGTGCTCTGTTCGATGCTGGCTTCGACCAGGACTCGGGCGTCCTCTTCCAGTTTCTCCGAGACGGCGCGGCTGGTGTTGGCCTCCGTTCCGAGCAGGCGCATGGCCTCATCGACCGGCAGACTGGCGTTCTCGAATTCGTGGGCTTTGCGGACCGTGATCTCGAGCTCGCCGATATAGGCCTGATAGCTGGCCTCGACCTTGGCGAACATCTCGGTGAGGTCTTGCGGCAGGTTCGCCTTCACCTGCGCGCCACGCTCCTCGTACTGTTTGCGCTGGGCATTGATGCCGTCTTCAGCGTCGCGGAGGTCCTGGCCGAAGGGCGCGGAGGCGAGGCGGTATTCGTAGCGGTTGAGGTTGACGGCGTTCGAGCGCATCCGCGCGACGAGGGTGGCGCGCTCGCCGGCCTCTCTCACTTCCTCCGTCGCGGCGTTGATGGCCGACATGCCGTAGACAGCGCCGCCGGCGATAAGCACCGCCAGTATGCTCATGAGCCCGATCACGAGCATCACTTTTTGGGAAATCTTGATTCGGGCGAGGTTCATCGGTGCGATCTTCTTCCAGCAGGCCAACGCCGGGACGAATACTTCGCGCGCTATAAAATACGCTTAACAACCGCGAGCCCAAAATTAGGAAGTGGGGCGACGGAAGCGCGCAGGCGCCAGCATCGACCTGCTGATGCGCAGGCAGCATCAGTTGCAGGGACGGGCAGGGGCAAATGCGAAGAGCGCGCGCAGGCGTCTGGCCTGCGCGCGCTCCTTGAAACGTTGCAGCGTATACGGACTAGTTGCCTTTGGCGGAGCCGGACTTGCCGTTGACGGTGCCCATGACGCTGGAGAAGTGGCCCGGGTCGTCGCCGACCATGGGGGTCGCGCGGCACTTGTCGACGCAGGAATACGAATAGGTGCCGCCGGCGCGGACGATGGTGAGGCCGTCGTCGGGCTCGCCGCCGACGATCAGCTCGCTCGAGTAGATCGTGTTGCCGCCGCGATCGAGGACGGTGAGGTTGGTGGCGCCGAAGGCCTTGCCGGTGATCAGCAGGGTGCGGGCATCGTGGACGGAGACGTCAGCGACCGTGGCGTTGCCGATGACCACGGAGTTGGCGGGCGCGGCCAGTTTCAGCGTGATCGTCTCGTCGACCTTCACCTGGAAGGGATCGGACGCCAGCGCTGCAGGCGCGAGAACCAGCGAAAAAGCGAGCGCTGCGAGAATTTTTTTCGTCATGGCGGACTCCCCATGCGGCCAGACACGGGGCCGATAAGGGTCACGATAGGAAGCAAGACTGAATCATTGGCTAAAGCCGGAGCGCGGATGTGCAGAAGACTCGCGCGCGCGAGTCCTTAGTATAGGCGAGGGCGCCGCGTTATGCTTCCGTTTAAAGTATTCAATAAGAGGTCAACAAACGTAGTTAAGCGCGAGCTAACGCGAATACATGCAAATTTCTATGTTGTTTTACGCGATCTCAATCTCACCCGTGTAGACCTGAACCTGCTCGCTACGGGTGATGGTACTTGGGTGGGCAGATAAAAAGCCATGCATTGCGGAGAAGCAAAATGAAAAACCTCTTCAAGAAGTTCCTGAACAACAAATCCGGCGCGACCGCCATCGAATACGGCCTGATCGCTGCTCTGATCGCCGTTGCCGTCATCGGCGGCGTCAGCCAGCTCGGCTCGTCGGCCAACGCGACGTTCACGACGATCTCGGGCTCGATGTAGTCCCGTCGCCGGCCAACAAGCTGGCGTAAGATTGGAAGCCGCGGACCCTCGGTCCGCGGCTTCTTTCTTTTCCGAATACTTGTTCTGGTCAAGAATTCCTTCAGCGAATTCATGTAAGTTACTTTGATCAGACCCCGGGTGTTGAATGCTTACGTCGATGCTGTGCCTCGCATTCCCGCTGCTCCTGCTCTACGCGGCCTGGCAAGACGTCTCGACGATGCTGATTTCCAACTGGGTGTCGGCGCTTCTGGCGCTGCTTTTCCTGCCGGCGGCCTTCGCGGCCGGGCTGACCATGAACGAGATCGGCTGGCACCTGGTGTTTGGCGCGATCGTGCTGGCGGTCTGCGCGGTGCTTTTCTATCTCAATGTCTTCGGTGGCGGCGATGCCAAGGTGATCGCGGCGGCCTCGCTGTGGATCGGGCTTTCGGCGGTGGCGCCGTTTGCGTTCTGGATGGCGGTGGCGGGCGGCGTGCTGGCCGGCGTGCTGCTGGCGCTGCGCAAGATGAAGCTGCAATCGGAAAAGGCGTGGCTGGCCCGGCTGTTGAACCCGGAAGAGGGCGCGCCCTATGCGGTGGCGATTGCCATCGGCGCGCTGGTGGCGGCCCCTGCGTCACCGGTGCTGGCGGCGGGTCTTTCAGCCATGGCCTAAGTCCTTATTCCGCCGTCAAGGTTAAGGTTTAAGCCAGATCGTTAACGCCCTGTGCGGACGCGTCTTAACGCTCCCTTAGAGCCCTCGTGGAAGTGTGACCCCTCAGGATTAGCCCCCCTCGTGTTTGTGGGGACTAGGCGGAGGGCTCTCATGTCGCCTGTGCGACTGATCATTCTTCTGGTTGCGGCTGGCGCCGCGATCGGCGCGGTTTTCCTCGTGCGGTCGATGCAGACGCCCGCGGCGGCTGTCGCAGCGCCCGTGCCCGAAGTGGCCGAGCCCGTGAAAATTCCGACCAAGCAGATCCTGGTCGCCAACGCAGCGATCCCGACCGGCAAGTTCGTCTCGCTCGACGACCTGCGCTGGCAGGACTGGCCGGCCGATGCGCCGACCGATTCCTTCATCGATCACGAGAAGCAACCCGAAGGCCTCGAGAAGATGGTCGGCGCGGTGGCGCGCATGGATATGGCGCCGGGCGAGCCGGTGACGGCTGGCAAGCTGGTGCATCCGGGCTCGTCGGGCTTCATGTCGGTGATGCTGACGCCGGGCATGCGCGCGGTCTCGGTGGAGATCGAGGCCGAGACAGCGGCAGGCGGCTTCATCCAGCCCAACGACCGCGTCGACGTGATCGTGACGCGCCAGGTCGAGAAGCAGAACGGCAACACGAACGGGATGGGCATCCGTTCCGACCTGATCCTCTCGAACATCCGCGTGCTGGCGATCGACCAGATCTATGGACCGCCGCCGGCCGTGGCCGAGGGCGAGACCCAGTCGGGGCAGGGCGCTGCGATCATCGGTTCGCGTGCGACGGTTGAACTGTCGGAGCGTGACGCCACGCTGCTGAACACGGCGCGCAAGGCCGGCGACATCTCGCTGACGCTGCGCTCGGTGGCCGACATCTCCGCGCCGCAGGGCGCGACGGGCGCGGGCCGCGTCTATCGCGATGGCGTCTCGCAGGATTCCGAAGGCGTTCGCGTCTATCGCTACGGGAACGAAACTGTCGCCACGGCGACGGCAGGTTGAGGTATTCCATGTCAGCCAACCGCAAGATTTTCCTGGGACTGGCGGCGGCGCTCGCATGCGCCGCTCCCGCCTTTGCGCAACCGGGCAGCGACCTCGCAGGTTCGCCGGCCCAGCGCATGACGCTGCCTGAAGCAACCGCCCCCGGTTCGACCGAGGTGCTGACGCTGACGGTCAACAAGAGCTACATGATCGAGTTCGATACCGACATCGACGACGTGATCATCGCCAACGACAAGATCGCCAACGTGGTGGCGCGTGACCGCCGCCGCGTGGCGGTGATGGGCGTGACGCCGGGCGAGAGCAATATCGTGTTCCTCGACCGTTCGGGCCGGAAGATCAAGACGCTGGAAATCTCGGTGACGGATGGCGTCGCGGGGATGGACCAGCTGCGTGGGCTCATCAAGCGCCACGTGCCGGGCGCGAAAGTGCAGCTCGAATCGGTGAATGGCCGGATCATCCTAGCGGGTTCGGCGCCGAACCTTGCGGGCGCGGACCGCGTCGTGCAGCTCGCCAAGACCTATGCCAAGGACGAGAACAGTGTCGTCAACCTCATGTCGATCGACGGCAAGGATCAGGTCACGCTGAAAGTGCGCGTCGTGGAGATGCAACGTTCAGTGATCAAGCAGATGGGCATTAACCTGTCTGGCTCGATCGGCTTCGGCCAGCTGACCGGCAACGCCTTCGACACGACGCTGGCGATTGGCTCGTCCAACGCCTTCCCGATCGCTGGCACGGCGCTCGGCGGTCTCGCGGCGAACCTCGGCTACAAGAACACGGTCGGCGCCGCGACGCAGAGCACGGTTGGCGCAAAGATCAACGCGCTGGAGCGCGTGGGTATCGTGCGGACGCTGGCCGAACCGAACCTCGCGGCGATCTCCGGCGAAGCGGGCAAGTTCCTGGTCGGCGGCGAATTCCCGGTGCCGGTGGCGCAGGACCGCGGCAAGATCTCGATCGAGTTCAAGCCCTATGGCGTAGGCCTTGGCTATACGCCGGTGGTGCTCTCAGAAGGTCGCATCTCCCTGCAGATGTCAGTGGAAGTCTCGGAGCTGTCGACACAGGGCGGCTTCCAGTCCTCGTCGGACGTTACGGTGGACCCGACCACGGGGCAGGCGATCTCTGCGCAATCACTGACGATCCCGGCGCTGAAAGTGCGTCGCGCGGAAACGACGGTCGAAATTCCTTCGGGCGGCAGCCTGGTGATCGCCGGCATGATCCAGGAATCGACCAAGCAGAACCTCGACAGCCTTCCGGGGGTGAAGGACATCCCCGTGCTCGGCGCGTTGTTCCGCAGCCGCGACTTCCAGAACGATGAGACCGAGTTGGTCGTGATCGTGACGCCTTACCTGGTGGATCCGACAGATCCGCAAGGCTTCCGCGATCCGGACCGTGGCTATGTCACGGCGTCGGACGCGCGCACCATCCTGTTTGGCAAGCTCAACGATGTCTACGCGGCGCCGGGTTCGGCCGCCTCCAAGACACCGGCGCCCAAGGGCGCGAGCGGCTTCATCATCGACTGAGGGCTCATGAGATGACCAAGCGTTTCCAGATCGCTCTCGCCGGACTGCCGCTGATCGCGCTGGCCGGTTGCATGCAGACGCAGGAGCAGATTGGCTGGTCCAATCGCATGCACACGCAGATCGTGGCCGAAGAGACCACGGCGGAACTGAAGATCGGCGCCGTGGTGTCGGGCGAGAAGCTCGGCGCGCCGGAACGCGACGCAGTGAAGAGCTTCGCTTCGTTCTACCAGGAAGAGGGCCATGGCGCGCTGATCATCTCGCGCCCATCCAACGGCCCGGACGATATCACGTCCATGCGGGCGGCGGCTGATGCGCGCGCGGTGATGCTGGCTGAAGGCATCGACACCACGATGATCGCCGAAGGCACGTATGACGGCACGGGCGCCCGCCAGGCGCCGCTGATCATCAGCTATCGCACTTATAACGCGGTGGTTCCGGGCTGCCCGGACATCTCGCACTGGGATTTCGCAGACCTGAGTTCGAATTCCTCGATGCCTTCGTTAGGCTGTGCCGTGAACATCAACCTGGCCGCTATGATCGCCAACCCCTCGGATCTGGTGGGAACCCAGCCGACGGATCCCGCGGATCTCGGTCGTCGCACGATTGTGCTGACCAAGTACCGCAATGGCGAGAAGACCGGCGCGAAACGAAACATTGACAGCAAGGCCATCATCAGCTCGGCCGTGGAATAGGGGCAGGGGAACATGAGCGGACCTCGCGACAAGTATGACGATGGCGAGCTGGACGAACTCGTCCAGGACTTTGAGCTCGACATGGACGCCCCGATCGGCGCGACCTTTGCCGCCGCCCTGCGCGATGCGGAAGACGAGCTGCCGGCGATCGACGATTTCGACGCCGAGGAACTCCTGCCGCCGCCGCCTCCGGTCGCGCGCACCCCGACGCCCGCACCGCAGCCCGAGCCGCTGTTCACGCACGATCACCACGATCACGACGAATTGGCCGCGCATGATGAAGAGCACGGCGAGGACGAGCTTGAGGTCGAGATGACCTACGAGGAAGAAATCCTGCCGGAAGAGGCCGAGCACACCTCTGCGCCCGCGCAACCCTGGCTGCAGCCCAAGCCGGCTCACGCGCCGGTGGAAGACCTGCCGCCGATGACGGCATACGAGGCCGAACCTGTGGCCGACGACGTCGCCGGCGCCGGGCTTGGCTATGACTATTCCTTCGGCGGCGGCCATGATGGCGGCGACCGCACGATTCCGCGCATCACCGTCCACGCCTTCTGCACCCGCACCTCGTCACTGAGCCTGATGCGGTCGATCACGCAGGACCGCCGGATGAAGAACGTCACGATGGAGACGTTCGAAGGCGGCGTTGCGGCGGCGACCCAGTATTACGTCAACGAGACGACGCCGAACCTGCTGGTCATCGAGGGCGCGGGCGATCCGCGCCAGCTGCTGGCCGATCTCGATTCGCTGGCTGAATACTGCGACGAGAACATCAAGGTCATGGTGCTGGGCCAGACCAACGACATCCGGCTCTATCGCGAGCTGATGCGCCGTGGCGTTTCGGAATACCTCGTTGCGCCGATCGATCCGGTGCAGATGATCCGCTCCATCGCGACGTTGTTCGCCGATCCGGAAGCCCCGTTCACGGGCAAGTCGATCGCGATCACGGGCGTGAAAGGCGGCGTTGGCGCGTCGACCATCGCGCACAACCTCGCCTGGGCGCTGTCCGAACGCTGCAAGGTCAACTCGACGCTGGTCGACCTCGACCTCAACTTCGGCACCACGGGCCTCGACTTCAACCAGGACACACAGGCGACCATCGCCGACGCCCTGATGTCGCCCGACCGTTTCGACGATGCGATCATGGGCCGCCTGATCACCAAGGCGACCGACCGTCTCTCGCTGTTCACGGCGCCGGCCACGCTGGACCGCACCTACAACCTCGACCCGGACACCTATGTCCGCGTGCTGGAGCAGGTGCGCGCCTCGGTCCCGTTCATGGTGCTCGACCTGCCGCACATCTGGACCGACTGGTTCAAGTCGACCGTCATCCAGGCGGACGAGCTGGTCGTGGTGGCCGCGCCAGACCTGGCCTCGCTGCGCAACGGCAAGAACCTGATCGACTTCCTCAAGGCCGCGCGGCCGAACGACAATCCGCCGAAACTGGTGCTCAACATGGTTGGGCTGCCGAAACGTCCGGAAATTCCGGCAAAGGATTTCGGCCAGGCGATCGGCATCGAGCCGTCGCTGGTGATCCCGTTCGACGCGCAACTGTTCGGCACCGCGGCCAACAACGGCCAGATGGTGTTCGACGTGGCGCCGGAATCCAAGGTTTCTCAGGAGCTGGACCGTCTGGCGGCTCAACTCACTGGAAAGGAAGTGCAGGCGACAAAGCCTTCGCTGCTCAAGAAACTGCTGGGCAAGTAGGAGATAGGCTTTGTCGATGTTCGGGAAACGATCGACCGGGGCGCCCGGCGCACCGACGCCACAGCCGGCCGCACCGGCCCCACGACCTGCTGCCTCACCGCCGGCTCCAAAGCCGGCGGCTTCGACTCTTGCCGATGATCCGCCGCCTCCGCCGCCCAAGGCTGCTGCCGGGGCAAGGCCTGCTGCGCCGCCGCCAAAGCCGAGCGCGTCCAAGATAGCCGCGCCGCCGCCGAAAGAGAAGATCGCGGCGATCGACAACCGTTCTGACGAATACTACCGGACGAAAACCGAGGTCTTCAACGCGCTGATCGACACGATCGACCTGAGCCAGCTGGCGCAGCTCGACCAGGAATCGGCGCGCGAGGAGATTCGCGACATCGTGATCGAGATCGTCTCGATCAAGAACGTGGTGATGAGCGTCGCCGAGCAGGAGACGCTGCTCGAAGACATCTGCAACGACGTTCTCGGTTACGGCCCGCTCGAGCCGCTGCTGGCGCGCGACGACATCGCCGACATCATGGTCAATGGCGCGGGCACGACCTACATCGAGGTCGCCGGCAAGATCCAGCGTACGAACATCCGCTTCCGCGACAACGCGCAGCTGATGAACATCTGCCAACGCATCGTGAGCCAGGTTGGCCGCCGCGTCGACGAAGCCTCGCCGATCTGTGACGCGCGCCTCGCTGACGGCTCGCGCGTCAACGTGATCGGGCCGCCGCTGGCCATCGACGGCCCTGCGCTGACGATCCGGAAATTCAAGAAGGACAAGCTGAAGATCACGGACCTCGTGAGCTTCGGATCGATCTCCGAACCGGGCGCGGAACTGCTGCGCATCATTGGCGCATGCCGCTGCAACACGCTGATCTCCGGCGGTACGGGTTCGGGCAAGACGACGCTGCTGAACACGCTGACGGCGTTCATCGCGCCGGGCGAGCGCGTCATCACCTGCGAAGACGCCGCCGAACTTCAGCTGCAACAGCCGCACGTGGTGCGTCTCGAGACACGTCCGCCGAACCTGGAAGGCCAGGGCCGCGTGACGATGACTGACCTGGTCAAGAACTGCCTGCGTATGCGTCCGGACCGGATCATCGTGGGCGAGGTGCGTGGACCGGAAGCGTTCGACCTTTTGCAGGCGATGAACACGGGCCACGACGGCTCAATGGGCACGCTGCACGCCAACACGCCGCGCGAGGGTCTCTCGCGTCTTGAATCGATGATCACCATGGGCGGCTTCACGCTGCCCCAGCGCACGATCCGCGAGATGATCGTGGGTTCGATCGACATCGTGATCCAGGCCTCGCGCCTTCGCGACGGCACAAGGAAAATCGTCTCCATCACGGAAGTGATGGGCCTCGAAGGCGACGTGATCGTGACGCAGGATGTGATGCGCTACGAGATCGACGGCGAGGACAAGGACGGCAAGCTGAAGGGCTCGCACCGCGGCACCGGCATCGGCCGTCCGCGCTTCTGGGAGCGGGCCAAGTACTTCAACATGGAAGGCGATCTCGCACGGGCGCTCGACGCCCTGGAGGAGGGCAGCCGATGAACGTTGATATCGTCACGATTGGCATCGGCGTGCTGGCGTTCGTCGCCATCGTCGGGCTGGGCTTTGCGTTCTCGGGCGCGGATCGCGGCAAGCAGTCCAAGCGCATCAAGGGCATCAGCGACGGCGCGCGCTCGCGTGGCGGTCTCGATTCATCGCAAGCCGTTCGCCGCAAGCAGATGGAAGCCACCACCAAGGCGCTGCGCGATCGCGAGGAAGCGAACCGCAAACGCAAGACGGTGGGACGCTCCATCGAAGAGCGCATCAAGCAGTCGGGCCTCAAGATGACGGTGCCGATGTTCTGGATGATTTCGGCCGTGTCGGGCGCTGTCGCCGGCGGCGGCATGGCCTTCGGCGCGGGCTTCAATGAAGGCTTCATGATCCTGGTGCCGGTCGGTCTCGGCTTTGCGGCTGCATTCGGTGTTCCGCGCTGGATTCTCGGCATGGCGATTTCCGGCCGCCAGAAGAAATTCATCGGACAGTTTGCCGACGCCATCGACGTGATCGTGCGTGGTGTGAAATCCGGTCTGCCGCTGGGCGAGTGCCTGCGCATGATCGCGCGCGAAAGCCCGCAGCCGCTGGCCGGCGAGTTCCAGGTGGTTGTCGATGCGCTGGCCATGGGCATGCCGATGGACCAGGCGATGGCCCGGATGTACCAGCGCACGCCGATCCAGGAAGTGAACTTCTTCGCCATCGTGCTGAACATCCAGCAGAAGGCGGGCGGCAACCTCTCCGAGGCGCTGGGCAACCTGTCGAACGTGCTGCGGTCGCGGAAGCTGCTGCGCGAGAAGATCAAGGCGCTGTCGTCGGAAGCCAAGGCGTCGGCGATGATCATCGGTTCGCTGCCGGTGATCGTCATGCTGCTCGTCTACCTGTCGACGCCGAGCTACATCATGTCGTTGTTCACGACGGATCTGGGCCACCTGATCCTTCTGATCGCGGCGGGCCTGATGGGCGCGGGCATCTACATCATGCGCTCGATGATCAACTTCAACTTCTAGGAACCGGGGCGGAGCGATGGATATCGACTGGGTCCAGTTTCTGACCGATCCCATTACGCTCGCTTCTGCGCTGGCGTGCGTGGCGACTTTCGCGACCGTGGTCACGCTGGCCGCGCCGGCTTTCTCGAACGACAAGCTGACTAGCCGCCTGAAGTCCGTCGCCAACCGTCGCGAGGAGCTGCGCAAGAAGAGCCGCGCGGCGCTGGAAGGCGGCGGCGAGAAGAAGTCAATCCGGGTGCAAGACACCAGCAAGATGAAGAAGCTGGTCGACGTGCTCGACCTGCAGAAGATGCTGGAAGATCCCGGCGTGCAGAAGAAGCTGATCCAGGCGGGCCTGCGCGGGCCGCGGCCGATCTCGATCTTCTATTTTTGCCGTTTCGCGCTGCCGATCATCTTCGGCCTCGGTGCGTTCATCTACATCTGGTTCATCAACGATCACGGCTTCCAGCTTCAGATGAAGGCTGGCGCGGTGGTGGTCGGCTTCGCGGCCGGCTTCTATGGCCCGAACATCTACCTGCAGAACATGATCACCAAGCGCCGCACGTCGATCATGCGCGCCTTCCCTGACTCGCTGGACATGATGCTGATCTGCGTCGAGGCCGGCATGTCGATCGAACAGGCGTTTGCGCGCGTGGGCGAGGAAATCGGCACGGCATCGCCCGAACTGGCCGAGGAACTGACGCTGACGACCGCCGAGCTGTCCTATCTGCAGGAACGCCGTCAGGCCTATTACAACCTCGCCGAGCGGACGAACCATCCGGGCGTCAAGGGCGTTGCGATGGCGCTGGTGCAGGCGGAGAAGTACGGCACGCCGATGGGCGCGGCCCTGCGCGTGATGGCCAAGGAAAACCGCGAAATGCGGATCACCGAGGCCGAGAAGAAAGCCGCCGCGCTGCCGGCCAAGCTGACCGTGCCGATGATCGTGTTCTTCCTGCCGGTTCTGTTCCTCGTCATTCTCGGACCGGCCTTCATCAAGATCGACGCCATGGGCCTGGGCAAGCCGGCCGGCGTGGTCGAGGCCAAGGACGCGCCGAAGAAGTAGGGCGGATCGGGATAAAACCAGAAGGGCGCGCGGTGTGAACCGCGCGCCCTTTTGTTTTGCGCCGAGCGTGCTCGCTACGATTTCGGCCGGTAGGCGATCAGCACGTTGCCGGGCGTCTGGCCGAAGGAGCCGTAGCCGGAGTTGATGAAGATCATGCCCGCGCCGGCGGAGATGCCGTGGCTCTCGATCGAGCCGCCCTTGCCCACGACATCCTTGTTGAGGACGGTGCGCGTGCCGGTGGTGTCGAGACGATTGAGGATGCGGCCATCGACTGTGTCGAGGATGATGACTTCGCCGCCGAGCGTGGCGCCGACCATGGCGCCGTCGACAACGATAGGCGCGGCAGAGAAGCCGTACTTGGTGGTGCAGGCAGCGACGTCTTTCCCGCGCTGTCCGGCGCAGTTGGGCTCGGCCTTGTAGGACCAGACCGGGCGGCCCGAGGCGATGTCGAAGGCATAGACGCCCGCTTCCGACTTGAACTTCGGATCGGCGGAGAGGACCGGGTCGTTGATCGGGATCAGCACGGTGTTGCCCGATGCCGCGATGCCCCAGTGGACGCCGCCGAGGGCCGTGCCTTCGCCGACGCGGTGGCTCCAGAGAACCGCGCCGGTGTTGGCGTCGAGCGCCCATGCATGGCCGGATTTCTGGCCGGCGAGGACAACGTCTTTGCCGTTCACTGAAGTGACGATGGCGCCGGCGCCGAAGTCATAGTCGCGGCCGTCGCCGCCGAAGAGGACAGGGCAGTTGGGACCGTTGTTTCCGGTCGCGACGTCGCAGGACATGTTCCACACGTCCGCCGCCATGGCCTGGTATTTCCACACAACTGCGCCGGTATCGGCGTTGAGGGCGATGACGGCGTCGGAGGTGTCGGTGCCAGGGTGCGAGGTGTTTTCGCCGGTGGTGACGAGGATGGTGTTGCGCTTGGCGTCGTAGACGGGGACAGACCAGATCGGCGCGCCGGACGGGCCTTTCTGTTTTACGCCGAGTGAGTTGACCTGACCGTTGTAGGTCGGCTCCGGCATGGTGTGGTATTCCCATGCGTGCGTGCCGTCAGCGGCATTAAGGGCGACGACCGAGCCGTGGCCCGAGCAGCATTCCGTGCGCGGGTTCATGCCCGAGGCGACGCCGGAGGCTGACAGCGGCACGATCACCTTGTCCTTGGCGAAGATGACGCCGCCGCGGACCTGGCCGCCGGAGCCGTCGACCGGTTGGCCGGAGGCTTTCCAGACCACCGCGCCGGTGGCGGCATCGACAACATGGATCGTCTGGCCGACGGAGAGGGCGACGACTTTCTTGCCGCCGATCTCGCCGATGGACGGCGTGTTGCGGGAGTTGGCGGCGTAGGACCACTTCACGCAGCCGGAGGCTGCGTCGATCGCGATGAGCTTCTGGCCGCCTGTGACAAAGATGGTGCCGTCCGACAGCACGGAGGCGCCCGTGCCTGCGCCCTGTCCCGGGAAGGCGATGGTCCAGGCGACTTCGAGGTTGGAGAGCTGGGCTTTCGAGAGGCCCGCCTGCGCGGCAGAGAGGCTGCGCGTCTGGTCGGCATCGACGCCGAAGCCGTTGGTGACCACGGAGGCGGACGCGGAGACCGCGCGCTTGTCGGCCTTGCAGGCGAGGGCGTCTGTCCATTGCGCGGAGGACACGGCCTGTCCGGCGGTCAGCCAGGCGATCAGGTCTGTCTTCTGCGTGTCATTCAGGCTGGCGGCCATCGGGCCCATGATGCCTTGAGGCCCGAGCACCTCGCGCAGGCGCGCGGGCGTCATCTGCTTGATCGCGGAGAGCGCGGCGGCGCGCGTGCCGCCCGGATTGTCGTGGCACATCGCGCAGGTCTTCTGGTAGACGCCGGCGCCGGGATGGTCGGGCGGGGTCTGGCCGATGGCGGTGGGGGCGAGGGCGGGTGTCGCGAGCGCGGCAATCGCCAGCGCTGCGCCGCTGGCGCCGAGGCCGAGAATGCCGGCCATCAGGGATTTGCGCAGTTTCATGACGTTCCATCCTCCCGGACGAGCTCTGGAAGCCCGCTTTCCGCTGGCGCAAACTCGCCCCAGTCGGCCGGGATTTCAACTGCTCAAAGCGGCGCGATCCGTCGCGGTTCGTCAGCTCCGCCATCTCAGCGTGCGGGGCTCGATGGGGTTCACGAACGGGCGGCCTTCGGCGCGGGCGGTGGCCCACTCCTTCTTCAGCGTGCGATACCATTTGGCCTGCACGTCGATGTCGTCGATCCAGAGCATGTTCTGCTGGTAGGCTAGCCCCATGTTCTGCAGGTTCACCATGTGGCCGTCCTGGCCGAGGAATTTCTGCGCGGCGGGGATGAGGATCGGCAGCATCACATCGAGGAAGGGCGCGCCTTTCCAGAAGGTGATCTGGGTGATGCGGGTCTTCTTCGCGCTGATCGGCGTGAGACAGGTGAGCGTGAAGATGCGGGCCTTCTTCGCTTCGATCACTTCCCAGCGGAAGCCGGGGATCTGGAAGACGATCTCTGTCGTGACCTTGTCGCCCATCAGCATCTTGTAGGCGAGCGAGTTGCCAGACGGCGCATGGCGGGCGAGGGCCCAGCCGCGCTCCGCAGGTTCGAACAGCTTTTCCTTGAGACGCAGCCCGGTGCTCGGCGGGCGCCACCACCATTGATTGTGGACGAAGGGCACGTGCGCCGGATCCATCAGGCCGACGACGGCGTCGTCCATGTGGGCGTTGAACGTCTGGTGGACGATGAACTTTGGCACGAGGCCTTCGCCGATCTCGAAGTGCGGCGCGGGCGCGGCAGGCGGATCATCGACACGCGGATTATCGGCCACATAGATGAAGACCATGCCGTTCACTTCATGGACCGGATAGCGGCGCACACGCACGCGGTCGGTCTCGAAGTCTTCGGGCTTGGGTAGCGAGGGCATAAGCTTGCACCCGCCATCGGTGCCGAAGCGCCAGCCATGATAGGGGCACTCGATCGTCGGCACGCCATTGGTTTCCACCTGCCGGCCGGCCGAGAGCGGCACGAGGCGGTGGGGGCAGATGTCGCGCAGGGCGAAGGCCTGTCCGGCCTCGGTGCGGGCGAGCAGGACGGGCTGGCCGAGGATGATGCGGCGGAAGTGCTGGCCCGGCGCCAGCGTTTTCGACGCGCAGGCGAAATACCAGCTGTCGGTCAGCCAGCCTTCGGGGGTGATGCCTGCTGATTTGGTGAGTGTGCCGTCTGCCATCTATGCTCAGAGCCTTGATCGAGCGGGATTATCCAATGTTTGGTGCCCCGCGTCGAGACGGATGGGATACCTCATGGCGGGAAAGATAAGGCCGGAAAAGGCCACAAAACCCAAACCTGCGAAGCTCAAGGCGGCGGAGGTGATCTCTGGCCGGTGCCTGTGCGGCGGCGTGGAGATCGAGACGGACGCGCCGGTGTTCTGGGCCTGGCACGATCATTCGGCCGGGAGCCGGCTGGCGCACGGGGCGGCGTATGCGACCTATGTCGGCTGCTGGAAGAGCAAGGTGCGGATTGCCAAGGGCGAGGCGCTGGTGACGCGGTTCGCCGACGAGGCGCGCGGGCAGGTGCGGAGTTTCTGCTCGCGCTGCGGCTCGCCGGTGATGTTCACGCGCAAGGGCTCGCCAAAGTGGGTGAACATTCCGCGCGCGCTGTTTGCGGGGCGCACGGGGCGCGAGAGCAAGTATCACGTGGCGATCGCGGAGATGCGCGACTGGGCGTATCTCGGCGCGCCTGTCGGACCGCTGAAGGGCTATCCGGGCGTGACAGTGGAGAAGGCGCGCAAGGCGCCGCGGAAGAAGGATGAAGGGTTGTTCGAGGTTTAGGCCGGGGGCGCGTCATTCATCCTTCGAGACGATCGCATCGCGGGACTGGTGATGCTTCACCGATGTGCCTGCGATCCCTCAGGATGAGGCTGGTGGGTGTGGCGTCGAAGAAATTGCTGCAACACCTACCGGCCTCATCCTGAGGGATCGCCGAAGGCGATCGTCTCGAAGGATGTGTTCAGGGTGCGGGTGGTTCAGCCCACCGGCTTCAGCTGGTTGTGCTGCATGAACAGCACGTCGCCGTCTTCCTGTTCGATCAGGTAGGCGGGATTCCGCTTGTTGGCTTCGCACGTGACCGTCGCGCCCTTGAGGGTGCGCTCGAGACGGTGGGTGAAGACCTTGCGGATGATGCCTTCCAGCGGGTGTTCGCCACCATTCCAGGTGACGCGGGAGCCGGGAGGGAGAGCTTTCTTCTTGTGTCGTATCATGTCCGAACCGTTGTGACGCATACGCGCCCCACCACTGCGCCAGAGTTGTTGCCAAACCGTCGCATAGGCAAGGCGACATAAGCAGCCGGTGGAACTTGTCGCAGGCCCTGCGCGCTCATCATTTCAAGGCAGAAACCGGCGTTTTACGCCGGGGAATGACTGATTTGTAAGCGCGGAACCTCGCAACCGCTCTGCTTGCGCGCCGTTTGGCTCGCAGGGACGTGAAGCCAGTTGGCTGACGCGAACCTGAGTAGAGCAACGTCCCAATGACGCCCGCGGCCGCAACGGCTTTATCGCAGGTAGACACGAAAAGGGCGCGGTGGTGATCCCGCGCCCTGATCTTGTGTGAAGCAATGCTGGTCTAGTGGATCATGAAGTTGACGGTGCGCGTTTCGGCGACGGGAGCCGCAGCGTCTGCCGTATCGCGGCGCTCGAAGGTGACCTTCGCGATGACATCCTTGGTGAGCGGCTTCACTTCGACCACGTGATGCGTCGATCCATCCGGCATGGCGGTGTCGGTGGCGCCGACGACCTGGATCTGCGTGGCGTCGACCGGCGTTGCGGTCCAGTTGCCGGCGGGCAGGTGGACCTTCTCGGTCTTCAGAGTGTCTGTGTGGAACATGGCGCCGTCGGCGGTCTCGGCCGTATTGCCGTCGTCGTGCGCGTCGGCGGCCTTCATCGTGTCATCCATGCCGGGAGCAGGGGCTGCAGCTTCAGGCGTGGCGGCAGGTTCGGCGGGCTTGGCCGGTTCGGCGCCGCAGGCGGCGAGGCTCAGTGCGGCGGCGGCAGCAAGCAGGGCGATACGCATATGAGTCGTCTCCTCGGGTTTCGTTGGCGGAGTGATACTCCCGCTTCAGGCGGGGCGATAGTGATGGTCGGCCATGCGGCGCCAGCCCTTTTTGGTGCGCGCTTCGACGACCCAGTGCATGCCGCCTGAGTCGGCGGGCCAGAAGACCTGCCGGGCGACGCCTGCGTCCATCTGGGCCTCGAAGCAAACGGCCTGCTTGTGGATGTCGGGCGCTTCGGAGAGGCGGCCGGAGCTTTTCTTGCCATCGTTCGTGTAGGACCAGAAGGTCAGCACGCCGTCCTTGTCCGGGCCGAACAGGCAGACTTCGCGGTAGGGCTTGTCGGCGCCCTTTGCGCCGATGCGCCACTCGGCTTCGAGGCGGACATAGCCATCGCCGAATTTCTGATAGTCGCGCACGCAGACAACTGGACCCATGGGCGAGTCTGCGCGGGCCATCCAGCGGCCGAGGAGCGGCGCCATCGGCCCCAGCTTCCCGCGCCCCTTCTTCCAGGCTGTCGCCATATCCGTCCCCATTGTTCTGCTGGAGCAGAGGCCCGGAACAGGGCAAGGTCAATGTGGTTGCGGGAGGAGGGTGAGCCATGGTTCAGAATGGCGGACATCAGCGGTTCGGCCGGCTGGTCGATTTCCTGGCGCGCATCCCGGCGCTGGAGACCGATGGCAGTCCGGGTCACGGCATCGCGGCGGGTGAGGAAGACGGCGCCTGGTGGGTGAAGTTCAGTATCGACATCCAGCATGACCTCGCGTGGCAGGCCGTGCAGGAGTTGGCGCACGTGCTGAACTACCTGTCGGTGGAAGAACGGCTGCCGACCGTGTTCAAGCCGGTGTCGCCGCCACCCTATCTCAATGGCGGGCCGGACGAGTTTCTCGGCTGGGTGATCGAATGCCCAGACGAGATGACGCCGAGCAAGGTGGCGGAGTGGCTGGAGAGCCGACTGCCGCAACCGGTGGACGATGAAGAGGCGTGGCTCAGCGAGGACGATGATGGCGACGACGGCCTCTCCGACGACGAAGACGAGGAAGAGGCCGAGGGCTGGATCGAGGACGAGGACGACGAGAGCTAGCTGACTTTTGTTGCGCGCTGATCAGCGCCGCCCTGATGCAGGATGAGAGCGGCGGGCTTGCCATCGGCGGCGGGAATGAAGGTGAGCTGCGCGTCGACCACCTTGTAGAAGAATTTCAGCGGTGACTCTGCAAACACCGGAAACGCGCTCTGGCCGGTGGCCTGCACGTTGAGCTGGCCGTTGGAGACCGTCACCGTGAGCTTGAAGGTCGGCATGGCATCGAGCGCGTAGACGCCGGTGAGCGACACAAGATCCTTTTCGGGAACGGTGATGACGGCGCGCTCTGGCTTTGCGGCGGGCGGCGGCGTGAGCGGGAAGGTGGGGTCCATCAGGTGGATCGCGATGTCTTCCGGGATGCCAGTGCGATTGCCGAGCAGGACGAGGCCGACATTCCGCGCAGGGTCGAAGCCGGCGATCGCGCCGTAGCCGCCTGTGCCGCCATCATGGAAGACGAGATGGACGCCGGACTTCGTCGTCAGGGTGATCCAGCCGAGGCCGATCTCGCTGTTGGGCGCGATGCGGAAGCGCGTCTGGTGGGCAAGGCGCATGGCGCGTTCGAGGTCGTTCTGCGGCTCGCCCATATTGGCGGCGAGGAATTTCAGCATGTCCGTCATCGTAGACCGCAGCGCGCCAGCGCCAGCGAGTGTGGGCAGGTCCCAGTTCTGCGCAGGCGAGCCATCGCCGCCGTGACCCTTGGCGAGCGCGGCCTGCATGGCAGGCGTGAGCGTGATGCCTGAGCTGTCCATGCCAAGCGGCTTGAGGATGCGCTCCTTCACCAGCGTCTCGTAGTTCTTGCCAGCGCGGTTCGCCAAGATATTGCCGAGCACGCCCATGCCAAGATTGGAGTATTCGAACTCGGCGCCGGGATCGCGGCGCAACTTGTGAGAGCCGAGATAGGCGTTGAGCTGGTCGGTGCTGTAGTCGGCGTAAGGGTTGTTCATGTTCACTGGCGCCATGTTCAGCGGCAGGCGCGGCAGGCCGGAATTCTGTTCGGCAAGATGGGCGAGGGTGATCTGCTTGCCGTCGCGCTGGGGGAGCGTCATGCCAGTCGGCGCGTAGGCCTGTGCCAGCGCATCGAGCGTGACTTCGCCTTTACGCACCATGTCCGCGAGGACGGTGGTGGTAAACACTTTGGTGATCGAGCCGATCTCGAACACGCTGTCCGGGCCGAGCGGCGAGGCGCCTTCGCCGGCATCGCCATAGGCGACGATCCGTGTTGACCCATCGGCTTCGACCACGCCGAGGACGAGGCCGGTAGCGCGGCCATCATCCACGCGCGACTTGATGATCTCAAGCAACTTTGCGTTGTCCGGGAAGGCGGATGTCTGCGCCATGGCGGGACCTGTGAGTGTTAGAGCGGCGAGGAGGGGGAGGAAGATCGCGCGCATGTCCTAGTGTTCCTTGTTGCGGTCGAGGTCGTCGATCATGCGTTGGAGCCGTGCAGCGCCAAGCAGGTTGAGCAGGATGATCACGCCGAAGACGAGCGCTGCGACCAGCGCCGTGCCGCCGAGACCGATAATGGCACGCATCGGGGTGAGGCCTGGCATGCCGACGCCGGCGGCGATGAACCAGACGATGAGCCCGGGGACCACCGGGCCGATATACCAGAGCCACACGGATTTCAGCGCGTTGCGCTGGCGCACATACTCGGCGCGCTGGAAGTCGATCAGGCTGGCAGCGTCAGCGCCGGGGGGCGGCGTGTTGGCGCGCGCGAGTCGGTGGAGATTCCAGACGACGACCAGAGCGCCGGCCATGATCATCAGGTTGGCGATCGGCCAGAGCGGCGTCGCAGGGAGTGGCCATGTCGCGTACCAGCCGAAGACCACAACCACGAATGCCGTGGCGATGTATTCGATGCGGTTGCGGCGGTGAACCTTGCGCTCGAATTTCGTGGCGCGCGCGCGCAGCTCCTCCATCGAGAGGGTGATCGGGCTGGCAGGCATGGTCTGCCAGAGGGAGCGGAGATCGCCGGGGTCGGGTGTGTTGGTCATGGCTGTTCGTCTGCGTTGAAACGGCGGGCCAGCAGGGTCTTGGCGCGGTGGATGCGGGTGGCGATGGCGCCGGGGGAGAGGCCGGTGATCTCGCCCGTCTCCTTCGCATCTAGGCCATCGAGATAGAGCAGCATCACCTGCCGGTCGGGTGGCCTGAGCTGGTGGATCAGGTCGAGGAGGCGGGCGAGCGTGTCGGTCTGCGCGTGTGTCTCGCCAAGCGTTGTGGGGTCCGGCGCGTTGACCGCCTGGTCGAGATCGACCCAATGAGAAGAACGGGCACGCCTGTCCTTGATGACGTGGGTGGCGGCGGTGTTGTGAGCGACGCGGTAGACCCAGGTGCGCAGGGAGGAGAGGCCCTGATAGGTCTCGAAGCTTCGCCACAGGGCGAAATGTATGTCCTGCAGGAGATCGCGCTGACGGTCGGCATTGCGCTCATAACCACGGGCGAGGCGGGCCAGCGCCGGGCCGAATTCGGCGGCGGCGCGGGCGTAATGCTCGTCCTGTGTGAGGCGGTGAACGTCCATCTCTCGTCCCGTGGCCCAGCCATACCGTGTTGGCGGGCTTCGGAAGAGATAGTCACCGGGTTGGCGGGTTTCTTACAGGCCCCGGGAAAATTCTGTCAGCTGACAAGCGTGCCCCATTCCTGCCGCCCATTCGGGTCTTGTCAGGAATGGGGTTTGCCAGAGATTAGCCCATCGCCACGTAGTTACCGTGGAAACCCGGCGGGATGCGCATCGGGATGGTGATGCTGGCTTGCGGGGCGCCCGAGAAGTTGCGGGCGTTGAGGATGACGAAGTCGGTGGTGTCGTTGTCGGAGTCGATGACGTAGCCCATGAGCCAGCCTTCATCTTCGCCGCTGTTGGCGTGGGCGGGGACGAAGACGAACTCGCCAGGGGCCTTGCCGGGGCCGAAATCGTGGACTTCACGCGTGCCGGCTTCGAGATCGTGCTTGTAGAGGCGAGAGTCGCCGAGGAAGGCGGGGTCGCCATGCTCGGGCAGGGCCAGCGTGTAGGCGTAGCGATAGGGCCGGCCCATGCGGCGCTCGTCGGGACGCGGGAATTCCTGCGGCGCGGCGTCGATGACCTTGCGAGTGACCTTCTTCGCGACCGGATCGATGGTCAGGCGCTCGAAAGGCGTGGCCTTGGAGTTGGGGCCCTGGACCGCGTCGTTGAACATGTCGGCGTGGACGGCCGCATCCATGATCACCTTGCCGTCTTTGGTTTCGAAGGCGTTGGCAGGGTGGAAGATGTAGCAGGGTTCAACGTCGCACCAGATGATGTCAGTCCCTTTGCCTTCCTTCGGCAGCAGGCCGATGCGGGCGTGGTGTTTCGGGTTCCAGCGATAGGGGAAGCTCTCGCCCGAGATCAGCGCCTGCATCGAGAAGGTGACCGGCAGGTCCATGACGATCACGTAGTTCTTCGTGATCATGCAGTCATGGATGGAGGGGCCGTTGACGACGGTGATCGGCTCGTTGCGGCGGATCTTGCCGTCCGTGCCGACGATGGTGTGCCAGATCGTGGTCGGCTCGCCGCCGGCATAGCAGATGGCGTGCATCTCGCCGGTTTCGGGATCGGTGTGCGGGTGGGCGGAGAAAGCCTTCCCGAACGTGCCTTCGAAATCCGAGAACTTGCGCGTCTCCAGCGTCTCGGTGACTTCGGCGGGATAGCCGCCGGCTTCGACGATGGCGAGAATCTTGCCGCCATGGCCGACGACGTTGGTGTTCGGCGTGCCGCGACCGGTCGGGCCGGGGACGTGCGGCTCTTTCAGGGCGTCGGCGATGTGCGGAGCGCGGATCCAGCGGTTGCGATACCAGAGCGCCTTGCCGCCCTGAATGCGCAGGCCGTGCAGCATGGCGTCGCCGACGAACCAGTGGTGCGTGGCGGGGTTCGGCGCCTTCAGCGGGTTGGGACCGTTGCGGAGATAGAGGCCGTTGAGCGCGGCCGGGATTTCGCCGGTGACTTTCAGGTCGGTCAGCGTGTGCTCGGCGTCCATCGGCGTGTGGATGCCGGACAGGTAGGGGTTGGGCCCCTTGGCGCGACGCATCACGCGGTTGAGGCTGGCGACGCCCATCAGGGCGGGGGTGACGAGGCCGCGGATGGCGGTTTCGACGGGGCTGGTCATGGCGTTTTCCCTCTGTCTTTTGTTTTTGCGTTCGGCGGTCTGGCGTTCGGGGTAGCTCGTATCAGGCGCGGCGTTTGGGCTGGTTGTGCCCGCCGCCGACTATGTTTACGGTGCTAACATGCCGACGAATGATAACAGTGTCAACATCGAAAATTCAGCTGAGCGCTATCACCATGGCGACCTGCGGGCAGCCCTGGTGGAAGAGGGCCTGAAACGCCTTGAATCCGGGCCTGCGGAGGCGCTGAGCCTGCGGGAGGTTGCGCGCAGCGTCGGGGTGTCGGCGACCGCTGTTTATCGCCACTTCCCGGACAAGCAGGCGCTGCTACATGCGCTCGCCGATGTGGCTGGCGAGCGCTTGGCGAGCGCGTTTGAAACCGCCATGGCGGCGGAGAAACCGGGCAAGGAAGCTTTCGATGCGATGGGCCGCGCCTATGTGCATTTCGCGCTGAAGAACCCGTTCCTGTTCAAGCTGATGATGTCGCCGGAGATGATGAGTGGCATCGCGGCCGAGGGTCGCCCGCGGACGCGCGGCATGGGCATGCTCACCAGCGCGCTCAGCGAGTTGAGCGGGGGCAAAATGTCTCTCGCGGAACAGAACATCCGCCGCCTGCAATCGTGGGCGATCGTGCATGGGCTGGCGCTGCTGATGCTCGATGGACTGGTGCCGGCGGACGAAAAGATCATCGACCAGGTGCTGGGCTCGAAGATCGTCTGAGCTTTCGCTCGCGATCTTTTCTCCGGGTGGTGTTGTCGGAAATTCGGCTGCGAGCGGGGCGGCGTGTCGCTATATTCCGACCATGAACCGCTACCATATCTTCGAGACAGTCATCGGCTGGGCGGGCCTTGCGTGGAATGACGCTGGCCTCATCGGCGCGCACCTGCCGGAAAGCGATCCCGGCATTGCCCGCGCCTCGTTCAAGCGGCGCTTCCCCGATGCAGTTGAAGCCGAGCCATCACTCGCTATCGTGAGTGTCGCCACGGACATTCAGGCGTTGCTGCGCGGCGAGAAGCCGGACCTGCTCGATGCCCAGCTCGACATCACGCGCGTCCCTGAATTCAACGCGAAAGTCTACGCCATCGCGCGCGCCATCCCGCCCGGCGAGACGCTGACCTATGGCGACATCGCGCTGCAGCTCGGCGACAAGCTGCTGGCGCAGCAGGTCGGCGCAGCGCTGGGGAAGAATCCGTGGCCGATCGTGGTGCCGTGCCACCGCGTGACGGCGGCGGGCGGCAAGTTGGGCGGCTTCTCAGCACGCGGTGGGGCGATGACCAAGCTGAAGCTGCTGGAAATCGAAGGCGCGAAGGCCGCCGGGCAGGGTGACCTTTTCGGTTAAGGCGAGCTGGCGCTACTCCGCCGCCGCTCGCTTCGGCAGTTTCCAGCCCGGCCGTGCGAAGTGGCAGGTGTAGCCGTCGGGGATGCGCTCCAGGTAGTCCTGATGCTCCGGCTCGGCTTCCCAGAAGTCGCCGACGGGTTCGACTTCAGTCACCACCTTGCCCGGCCACAGGCCCGACGCATCCACGTCCTTGATCGTATCCAGAGCCGTCGCCTTCTGGGCGTCGTTTTCGTAATAGATCGCCGAGCGGTAGCTCATGCCCATGTCATTGCCCTGCCGGTTTTTCGTCGACGGGTCGTGGATCTGGAAGAAGAACTCGAGCAGGTCGCGATAGGACCATTTGGCGGGATCGAAGATGATCTCGATCGCCTCGGCATGGGTTCCGTGATTGCGGTAGGTGGCGTTGGGGACGTCGCCGCCGGAATAGCCAACGCGGGTGGAGACCACGCCCGGCTTCTTGCGGATCAGGTCCTGCATGCCCCAGAAGCATCCGCCGGCGAGGACTGCGCGTTCAGTGGCCATGGGGCTCTCCTTGCGAAACGGTATGGACGAACACGCAACATAGTGCGTGTCCGTCTGGATACCTAGTCCGCAGCAGGAAAGCGGTTGGTCACGCCGTCGGCCCGGCTTCGAGCACGTCCTCGACGGTGCGCAGGCCCGGCTTCGGCGACGTGACGAGCACGGCCATGTTTCCGGGGAGGTGCTTGTTGTCGAGCATCTTCTCGTGGGCCAGCGGGATGTCGGCGAAGGGGAAGACTTCGGACATGCACGGGTCGAGGCGGCGTTCCAGCATCAGCTGGTTGGCCTGGCTCGCCTGCAGCAGGTTGGCGAAGTGCGAGCCCTGCACGCGCTTCTGGCGCATCCAGAGGAAGCGGGCGTCCATGGTGAGGTTGAAGCCGGTGGTGCCGGCGCAGATGACGACCATGCCGCCGCGCTTCACGACGAACACCGAGGTCGGCATCGTGGCTTCGCCCGGGTGTTCGAAGACGACGTCGACGTCCTTGTTGCCGGTGATCTGCCAGATCGCCTTGCCGAACTTGCGGGCCTCTTTCATGTAGTCGTTGAACTCGGGCGTGTTCACTTTCGGAAGCTGGCCCCAGCACTTGAAGTTGTTGCGGTTGATGACGCCCTTGGCGCCCATCGAGAGCACGAAGTCCGCCTTTGAATCATCCGAGATGACGCCGATGGCGTTGGCGCCGGCGACGGCGCAGAGCTGCACCGCGTAGGAGCCGAGGCCGCCCGAGGCGCCCCAGACCAGCACGTTCTGGCCCGGACGCAGCACGTGCGGACGGTGGCCGAACAGCATGCGGTAAGCCGTGGCGAGGGTCAGCGTGTAGCAGGCCGATTCTTCCCAGGTGAGATGCTTCGGGCGTTCCATCAGCTGGCGCGACTGGACGCGGCAGAACTGGCCGAACGAGCCATCCGGCGTCTCGTAGCCCCAGATGCGCTGGGTGGGCGAGAACATCGGGTCGCCGCCATTGCACTCTTCGTCGTCGCCATCGTCCTGGTTGCAGTGGATGACGACTTCATCGCCCGGCTTCCAGCGCTTCACGCGGGAACCGACGGCCCAGACGATGCCCGAGGCATCGGAACCGGCGACGTGGAAAGGTTGCTTGTGAACGTCGAACATCGACACGGGCTCGCCGAGGCCGGCCCAGATGCCGTTGTAGTTCACGCCCGCCGCCATCACGAGGACGAGCACTTCGTCGGACGCGATCTCGGGAGTCGGCACGACTTCGAGCTGCATGGCCTGCTTGGGGCGGCCCTGACGCTCGCGCCGGATCGCCCAGGCGTGCATGTTCTTGGGTACATGGAAGTCCGGCGGGATTTCGCCGACCGCGTACAGGTCTTTCACTTCACGCGTAGGTGCGCCGTCTGCCACGTAGATTCTCCCGCCTGCGTCCTGAGCCTTACCTGCAAGGATTTTTCCACGTGGAAACGCCTTGGAGGGGGCCTTCAAGCGGGCGTCACATTGTCCAAGGTCATGGCCGATTGCAAGCAATCTTGTTGCACCGCAATAGCTCCGCCTTAGCTGTGGCAGCAATGCCTCGCCCGGTTAACCGTCTCAGGCAGGACGTTGTGCCTCAGGGCGGGCTCGCGGGAGGGGAGATTCCTGCGCCGCTTCGGGGCATTTGGCCGAGGCTTGCAATGCCGGTTGGGCCTGCGGCGCAGTGACCGCGGCGAGGGCGACGAACGCCATCGCGCTGGCGCCGGCCGAGAATCCGATGATCGGGCGAAGCGGAATGCGCATAATGTCCCCCTGTGCTGGCCCGGGCGTGGACAAACGCGGGCGCGGACGACAGTGGTTGAGCCTGATTTAGGCGGCCCGATGGCAGGAGACCGAGAATGACGCAAATGGCGTGGGTGAACGGCGTCTACACGGCGGCCGACGAGGCGCGGATCTCGCCGTTCGACCGCGGCTTCCTGTTTGCCGACGGCGTCTATGAGGTGACGGCGGTCTATGGCGGGCGGCTGGTCGACATGGAGCGGCACCTGGACCGGCTGGAGCGCAGCCTGCGCGAACTGAAGTTCGGCACGATGCCGGACCGCAAGGAGCTGGAGGAGGTTCACCGCAAGCTGGTGGAGACCAACGGCGTCGACGAGGGCTATGTCTATCTGCAGGTGACGCGGGGAGCGTATGGCGCGCGGGACTTTGTGGCGCCGGAAAAGCCGCGGCTGACGATCTTCATGTTCTCGGAGAAGCGGGCGCTGATCGATACGGCGTCGGCGCGTAATGGCTCGCGCATCGTGGCGCTGCCGGATATCCGCTGGGCGCGACGCGACATCAAGTCGGTGGGATTGCTGGCGCAGGCGCTGGCCAAGACCGAGGCGAAGGCGCGCGGCGCGGACGACGCGTGGCTGGTGGCGCCGGACGGGCAGGTGACTGAGGGCGCATCGTCGAATGCGTGGATCGTGACCAAGGATGGCGAGATCATCACGCGGGCGATCTCGAACATGATCCTCGCCGGCGTGACGCGGCATGCACTATTCGATGCGCTGGGCCAGCGCGGTGGCAAGATTACCGAACGGAGCTTCACTGTTGAAGAGGCCAAGGCAGCGGCAGAAGCCTTCACGACTGCGGCGACGGGGCTGGTGACGCCGGTGGTGGAGATCGATGGCGTAAAGCTGGGCGATGGCAAGCCGGGCGCGGTAACGCGCAGCGTGCAGAAACTCTACTACACGGCGATCGGCGCGGATGTGGCGAAGGCCGCGCCGTGGGTGAACGCGTAAGGTGCATAGAGCGAAGCGAAATGCACCATTTGGCCACGCGCGGCGACAGTGACGGTGGATTTCGTGTTCGCTCAATCCACCCTACGGATACTTGAAGCATGCCAGATGATGAGAACTCGGCCAGACCCGTGCATCAGAGCCGGCTAGAATTCTTGCTGACCTGGCCAATCGCCATCGCCATTGCTGTGGTTGGTTCTCAGGTCGGTGGCCCGCTGGGTCTTTGCGTTACATTGCCCGTTGCGGTTGCGACCGGCGCGGTCGCTACTTTTGTACTGTCGCGGCGGCGGCCCCTCTGGTTCAAGGCATGCTTGCTGTCAGTTCTGTACATAGTTGCGGCGTCGGCCACGTTGTTTGCCTTGAGCCTGTTGTAACCGACAGGTTGAGCAAGACTCCCGCGATCACAGGTCAGGGAGATGAGGGCTCTCGACGGTGGCGTGCTTCGCGTCGTCAGTTGTAGCGCGCCTGTATCGCGTCCCAGCGTTCCTTGTGCGGCGAGACTTTCGCGACGGGGCCGGTGTTGGTGAACTCCAGCAGCTCGTCGCTCGCCGCAGCATAGCGCGGCCACGCAGCGAGACCCGCGCCGTTCGGATCGCCGGTCTTCGCGAAGTTGGTCCAGTACTTCACGGCGAACTGCGCCTGCACCTTGTCGTTCTCGTCTGTGGGATAGGGCGAGGTGTGGAGCGTGTCGAAGACGTATTGGCGTTCCTGCGCGTGGGCCGTGCCCTTCCAGCGACCTTGCACAGAGGGCGAGATCACATCGAAGCGATAGAGATATGTCGGCTGGCCGTGGGCCGCGTGGAGGCCGGCAAGGTAACGCGCGGGCTCGCCGAAGATGATGTCGCCGACGATGCGGGCGGCCATGTCGTCCTTGTCCGGGTAGGTGGCGACCAGCGCGGGGAGGTCTGCGGTCTTCGCGCCGAGCGTGCGGGAGAGTGAGCCGTCGACGTCTTCAGGCTTGGAGGGGAATTCGGCGCTGTTGTAGCCGACAAGGTAGGGCACTTTGGCTTCGGCGCCTGACTTGAACGCATCCACCACCGTCATGGTGATAACCTGGCCATCGAGGATCGGACCGCCGCCGGAGAAGGTGGAGGGGTCGCCCGCGCCGATGATTGCGGCGGCGGAGATGGCGCGGAGATCGGCAGGCGATCTTGCATCGACACTCAGTGATTTGACGAAAGCGTCGCCATCGGATTCGGCGGACGGCAGGCCGCGCGCATTAGGCTTGTCGATCAGCAGCACGTTCTCGCGGCCCGCGCCGGATTGTACCGCCGCCTTGTGAAACAGGCCGCGCGCCTTGGGCGAGATCATCAGCTTCTGCACGGCCATTCCGCCGGCGCTTTCGCCGAAGATGGTGACGTTGCCTGCGTCGCCCCCGAAGGCCGCGATGTTGCGCTTCACCCATTCGAGCGAGGCGATCATGTCCATCATGCCGTAGTTGGCGATGGGGCCGCCCTTGGCTTCCGCCGAGAGCAGCGGATGCGCGAACGAGCCGAAGCGGCCGAGGCGATAATTGATGGTGACGACAACGACGCCCTGCTTGGCGAGCTGCGAGCCATCATAGAGTTCGGCGCTGCCCGAGCCGTTCACGAAGCCGCCGCCATGGATCCAGACCATGACGGGGCGTTTGCCGG
>JAOATF010000177.1 GCA_030158285.1 Hyphomonadaceae bacterium | reverse complement strand
GCGAGTTCACGATGATCGAGCTGGCGGAGAATGTGCTGCGGCTGACGGGCTCGAAGTCAAAGCTGATCAAGATGCCGCTGCCGGCGGACGATCCGAAACAGCGCAAGCCCGACATCACGAAGGCGAAGTCCGTGCTGGGCTGGGAGCCGAAAGTGCAGCTCGAGGATGGGCTCAAGGAGACCATCGCGTATTTCAGGGACCTGCTGGGGAAGTAGGCGCGGCCGCTGGCGTCAGTCCGCCAACATCCGCCTCACCTCGTCCGCGATGGCGAGCGAGGACGTCAGGCCGGGGCTTTCGATACCGAAGAGGTTCATGAGGCCGGAGATGCGGTGCGTCGCGGGGCCGTCGAGGCGGAAGTCAGCGGCGGGTTCGCCGGGGCCGGAGAGTTTGGGGCGGACGCCAGAATAGTCGGGCGTCAGGACGCCACCGGGCAGGCCGGGCCAGTAGCGGCGGATCGCGGCGTAGAAGGCATCGGCGCGGCGGGGATCGACGGTGTAGTCGACGTCTTCGGGATTGCTGGTCGCGAGCCATTCGACATCGGGGCCGAAGCGCATGCGGCCGCCGAGGTCAAGCGTAACGTGGACGCCGAGGCCACCGTCGACCGGGGCTGGATAGACCAAGCGTGAGAAAGCCGGGCGCGTCGTGCAGGAAAAGTAGTTGCCCTTGGCGAGGGTGAGTTTCGGGATGTGTTGTGGCGCGAGACATTCGATACCGGCGGCGACGCGCTGGGCGTTGAGGCCGGCGCTGTTGACGACGCGTCGGCAGGCGATGGCTTCGCCCGCGGCGTGGACACGGAAGCCGCCGGGGATCTGGGCGATGCGGGTGACGGGGGATTGCAGCGCGATGGCGCCGCCATGGTCTTCGATCTCGCCTTGGAGCGCGAGCATGTAGCCGTGGGCATCCACGATGCCGGTTTCACGGGACCAGAGGGCGGCGGTGCACGTCAGCTCTGGCTCCCACGCCTTTGCGTTGGCGGCGGAGATGAGGTCCAGTCCCTCGACACCATTGGCCTGGCCGGTGGCGTGGATCGCTTCCAGCTTGGTGGTTTCGGTGTCGGTCGTGGCGACGATCAGCTTGCCGGTTTTGCGGTGGGCGATGTTGCGCTGGCCAAGGCAAGCGTAGAGCTGCCGCCTGCCCGCGACGCACAGGCGCTGGCGGAGGCTGCCGGTGGGGTAGTACATGCCGGCGTGGATGACTTCGGAATTGCGGGCGGAAATGCCGGTTCCGATGGCCGGGGCGGCTTCGAGGACGAGGACGTCACTCCCGCCCCGCGCGAAGGCGGCCGCCACGGCGAGGCCGACGGCGCCTGCTCCTACGACGACAACGTCAACGTCCATTAACGAACTGCCCCTTTGAAAGCGAAACCTGCGGCCGGAACCTGTGATTTCGTTTTCGGATAATTACCTATGCGTGTGTAGCCTTATAGTTGAGAGCCGTAAGGCCGGGTGATAGGCGCGAGTGGATGGCTGAGTTCAACAACCTTTACGCGCACGGCTTTGTGCGGGTGGCTGCGGCCAGCCCGCGCGTTCACCTTGCCGATCCCGCCTCCAACGCCCGCGAGACTATCGAGCTGATGCGCAAGGCCGACAAGGCCCGCGCCGCGCTGGTGGTTTTCCCCGAGCTGGGGATGAGCGGTTACACGCTGGACGACCTGCACCTGCAATCGACGCTGCTGACGGCCGTGCGCGAGGCGATCGCGAAGGTGAAGGACGCGAGCAAGTCTCTCGCGCCGGTGGTGGTGGTGGGCGCGCCGCTGCAGGTGGGGCCGGCGGTGCATGGCTGCGCGGTGGTGATCCATCGCGGCGAAATCCTGGGCGTCGTGCCCAAGACCTACCTGCCCAACTATCGCGAGTTCTACGAGAAGCGTCAGTTCG
>JAOATF010000176.1 GCA_030158285.1 Hyphomonadaceae bacterium | reverse complement strand
CGTTGCCTTCGCGCGTACGTTCACCGACGCCGGCGAACACGGAGTAGCCGCCGTAAGCCTTCGCGATGTTGTTGATCAGTTCCTGAATGAGAACGGTCTTGCCGACGCCGGCGCCGCCGAACAGGCCGATCTTGCCGCCCTTGGCGTACGGGCACAGCAGGTCGACGACCTTGATGCCCGTCGGCAGGATTTCCGGGACCGGCTTCTGGTCCACGAAGGCCGGAGCCGGCTGGTGGATGCCGCGGGTGACAGTGCGATCAACCGGACCGGCTTCGTCGATCGGCTCGCCGATGACGTTGAGAATGCGGCCCAGCGTGGCTTCGCCGACCGGCACCGAGATGGCGTTGCCCGTGTCGGTCACTTCGTGGCCGCGGGTGAGGCCTTCGGTCGAGTCCATCGCGATCGTGCGGACAGCGTTCTCGCCAAGGTGCTGCGCGACTTCGAGAACAAGACGCGTGGTCCCGTTCATCGTCTCCAGCGCGTTCAGGATGGCCGGCAGGTGGCCGTCGAACTCGACGTCGACGACGGCGCCGATCACCTGGCTTACACGGCCCTTCACATTCGTAGCGGTCTTGGCGTTCATGTCTGGCCTCTAGGTCTGTCGTAATTCGTTAGAGCGCTTCAGCGCCCGAGATGATCTCGATGAGTTCTTTGGTGATCTGAGCCTGGCGGGCGCGGTTGTAGCGCAGCTGCAGCGACTTGATCATGTCGCCCGCGTTGCGCGTCGCGTTGTCCATCGCCGTCATCTGCGCACCCTGGAAGCCGGCTTCGGTTTCCAGCAGGGCCGAGAGGATCTGCGTCGAGAGATAACGCGGCAGCAGGGCTTCGAGGATGGCCTCTTCGCTCGGCTCGTAGATGTAGCGTGCGCCCTGCAGGTCGACGGTCGGCGCATCTGCCGGCGGCTTGGCCGGGATCAGTTGCAGCGCGGTCGGGATCTGCGTGAGCAGGTTCTTGAAGCGGGCAAAGATCAGCGTCGCGACGTCGAACTCGGCCGCATCGAAGCGATCCGTGATCTGGCGGGCGATGCTGGCTGCGCCTTCGGCCGTGACCGAACGCTCGGCCTTGCGGTCGATGTGGCCGACGATCAGCTGGCCATAGAGGCGCTTCAGCGCGTCATTGCCCTTCTTGCCGACCGTGACGATCTTCACCGTCTTGCCGGCCTGCTGCAGGCGGCGGATTTCGGCGCGCGCCAGCTTGACGATGTTGGTGTTGAAGCCGCCGCAGAGGCCGCGCTCCGACGTCATCACCACGAGGAGATGAACGTCGTCATTGCCCGTGCCGGCGATCAGTTTCGGTCCGCCGCCCGCCGCCGCGCCCGCGGCGAGGTTGGCGATGACGGACGCCATGCGCGTGGCGTAGGGGCGGGCCGACTGGGCCGCTTCCTGCGCACGCTTCAGCTTGGCCGTGGCGACCATCTGCAGGGCCTTCGTGATCTTCTGCGTGGATTTCACGCTGGCGATACGAAGACGGAATTCCTTCAATGAAGGCATCAGCCAACCGCCTTTCCGGCCGCGCAGGACTGCGTGGCCGCTTCAATCGCCATGGGCACGCGCGGGTCGGACTGGCCGACCGTGCCGCGTCCAAGGCGCGAACCCGTTTCATCCTTGCTGCGCTCGACCTTCATCGACGGGATCAGCGATTGCGCCGTGGTGACGACGCAGTCGCAGGTCACGCCTTCCGGCAGCGCCACGCAGGCGCCGGCAGATTCCACAGCGGCCGCAACCTTGTCGGCCTGTGGCGTGCCGTTGCACGCGGCAAGCGCAAACGCTGCGAGAGTGAGGACAGCAAACCGCATTAGCCGAAGGTCTTCCCGAAGGCATCGAGCGTGGCCTTGATCGCGTCTTCGATCTTGCCGCCGTCCTTGCCGTTCTTGCCGATGTCCTTCTGGGTGCGGATGTCGGTCAGCAGGGCCTGCTTCTCCGCGCGGATGTGGCGCAGCAGCTCGGCTTCGTAACGGACGACCTGGTCAACCGCGACCTTGTCGAGATAGCCGCGCGTACCGGCGTACACCACCACGACCTGCTCTTCCGTCTGCAGCGGCGAGTATTGCGGCTGTTTCAGGAGCTGGGTCAGGCGCGCGCCGCGGTTCAGCTGGCGCTGGGTGGCGGCGTCAAGGTCCGAACCGAATTTCGCGAAGGCGGCCATCTCGCGATACTGCGAGAGTTCCGACTTCATCGTGCCGGCGACCTGCTTGGTCGATTTCACCTGGGCCGAACCGCCCACGCGCGACACCGACAGGCCGACGTTCACGGCCGGGCGGATGCCCGAGTTGAACAGGTCGGTCTCGAGGAAGATCTGGCCGTCGGTGATCGAGATCACGTTGGTCGGGATGTAGGCCGACACGTCGTTGGCCTGCGTCTCGATGATCGGCAGCGCCGTCAGCGAACCCGAACCATGGTCCTTGTTCATTTTCGCCGCGCGCTCGAGCAGGCGCGAGTGGAGATAGAACACGTCGCCCGGATAGGCTTCGCGGCCCGGCGGGCGGCGCAGCAGCAGCGACATCTGGCGGTAGGCGACGGCCTGCTTCGAGAGATCGTCATAGATGATCAGGGCGTGCATGCCGTTGTCGCGGAACCACTCGCCCATCGTGCAGCCGGTGAACGGCGCGATGTATTGCAGCGGGGCCGGCTCCGACGCCGTGGCGGCGACGACGATGGTGTACTCAAGCGCGCCGCGCTCTTCGAGCGACTTCACGACCTGGGCGACGGTCGAGCGCTTCTGACCGACGACGACGTAGATGCAGTAGAGCTTCTCGCTCTCGTTGCCGCGGGCGTTGATGGCTTTCTGGTTGAGGATGGTGTCGATCGCGACGGCGGTCTTGCCGGTCTGGCGGTCGCCGATGATCAGCTCGCGCTGGCCGCGGCCGATCGGGATCAGCGTGTCGATGGCCTTGATGCCGGTCGACATCGGCTCGTGCACCGATTTGCGCGGCAGGATGCCCGGGGCTTTCACGTCGACGCGGCGACGTTCAGCAACGTTCTGCAGCGGACCCTTGCCGTCGATCGGCTCGCCGAGCGCGTCGACGACGCGGCCGAGGAGGCCTTTACCGACCGGGGCGGCCACGATCTCTTGCGTCCGCTTGACGGCGTCGCCTTCCTTGATGCCGCGGTCGTCGCCGAAGATCACGACGCCGACATTGTCGCGCTCGAGGTTCAGCGCCATGCCTTTGATGCCGTTGGCGAACTGCACCATCTCGCCAGCCTGCACGCTGTCGAGGCCGTGCACGCGGGCGATACCGTCGCCCACCGACAGCACCTGGCCGACGTCGGAAACTTCGGCCTCAGCGCCAAAGTTGCTGATCTGCTTCTTCAGGATCTCGGAGATCTCTGCAGCGCGAATGTCCATGGATCAGGCGCCCTTCATGAGGTTCGTCAGGTTGTTCAATTTTGTGCGGATCGAGGCGTCGACCAGACGCGAGCCCATCTTGAGCTGCAGGCCGCCGATCAGGGCGGGGTCAACCTCGACATCGACGGTCACGGTCCGGCCAAGCGCCTTGGAGACGGCGCTTTCCAGATCGAGCGTCTGATCTTTCGAAATCGGTTTGGCAACACGAGCAGTAACACGGCTGGCGCCACGATGCTTGGCAGCCTTGTCAGCGAACGACTTCGCGATCGCAGGCAGTTCGCCTGCGCGGCGGTTCACGGCGACGACGCCGACGAATTTCTTGGCGAGCGCCGGCAGGCCCAGCTTGTCGCCGATGGCGGCCAGCACGGCGGCCTTCTCTTCAGCCTTGTGAAGCGGCGACTTGAGCACGCGCGAGAGAGCGGCATCGCCCTCGATCAGCTTGCCCAGGGCGGTGAGCCCCGTATCAACCGCGTCCACCTCGCCAGAGGTGATCGCCAAGTCGAAGACGGCAGCGGCATAGCGCTGAGCAGCTTCGCTTACAGAAGTGGTCGTTGAACCGGCCAAATCGCTAGCCCCAGATCCAGTACATGGGCCTCGAATCCCCCGCAGCGGCTCGAGACGAAAAAGTAAGTGAAATCAGCCACGTGAATACGGGTGGCGCCCGGGTGGTCCGTCGCGCGGGCTGACTAGCACGCTGTGGAGCCGTGTGACAACTCAAGTAAAATGGCTTTTTCCATTGGAATTCCGGCCATTTCGTCGCGGCGAATGAGAGTGTGTGGATAGGTCTGTCCCAAGCCGCCCCCACCGCCTGAATTCACAAGTGATTGAGCGGGCCCGGCTTGACGACCGCAGCGTGATGTTCTCTTTTTGTTCATGACAAATTGAGAGCGACGAGATGAAGAAGTACTACCTCTACATGCTGGCGACCCATCGCAACGGCGCACTCTACCTCGGCGTCACCAGCAACCTCGTCCACCGCGTCTGGCAACACCGCGCTGGACAGGTCCCCGGCAGCCACGGCGCGTCGCTTCTGGTGTGGTTCGAGGAACACCCCGACCTCCGCACCACCCTCCGCCGCGAACTCCAGCTCGACCGCGCCAGCCCGGTGTGGAAACGCCAGCTGATCGAACAGGCCAATCCCCACTGGAACGACCTGTACGACATGCTGTTTGCGCCTCGCGCGGCGCCCGCCGAGGCGGCCTAAGCACCCCAACATCCAGTCCTACAGGTTAGTCCGGCTAACTTGAACGGCGCGCGCCTCGCCCGTAACTGAGTGGGCACTCACATTCAGCGGGCTGGCGCATGACCTCTCTCTTCTCCTCCCTTCCCCTCGCCAATGGCCCGGCGTGGAAGAACCGGTTCATGCTGGCCCCGCTGACCAACACGCAAAGCCATCCGGACGGCGTGCTGTCGGACGCCGAGTTCAACTGGCTCACCCTGCGCGCCAAGGGCGGCTTCGGTCTCACCATGACGTGCGCCGCGCACGTGCAGGCGGTCGGCCAGGGCTTCCCTGGACAGCTCGGCGCGTTCGATGACAAGCACCTGCCCGGCCTCACACGCCTCGCCGCCGCGCTGAAGGCCAACGGCTCCGTCTCCTCGCTGCAGATCCACCACGCCGGCAACCGCTCGCCCAAGGAGCTTGTCGGCACGCCTGTCTGCCCGTCCGATGATCCCAAGACCGGCGCACGCGGTCTCTCGCTCATCGAAGTCCACGACCTCCGCGACGCCTACATCGCCGCCGCCGTCCGCGCCGAAAAAGCCGGCTTCGATGGCGTCGAGATCCACGGCGCCCACGGTTATATCCTCGCGCAATTCCTGTCGGCCGAGATCAACCTCCGTACCGATCAATACGGCGGCTCGCTCGAGAACCGCGCGCGCCTCATCTTCGAAATCATCGACGGCATCCGCGCGCAGACCAAACCCGGCTTCCAGCTCGGCCTGCGTCTGTCGCCCGAACGCTTCGGCCTCAAGCTCGCGGAGATCCGCGATGTCACCGCCGAAATCCTGCGCCAGCAGAAGATCGACTTCCTCGACATGTCACTCTGGGATGTCGCCAAGGAGCCCAATGAAGAAGAGTTCAAGGGCCGCACGCTGATGAGCGTCTTCACCGAACTGCCGCGCGGCAAGGTCCGCCTCGGCGCGGCTGGAAAAGTGATGACCGGCCCGCAGGCGCAGGCCGTGCTCGACGCCGGCTGCGATTTCGTCGTTATCGGCCGCGCCGCCATCCTGCGCCACGACTTCCCGAACCGCGTCGCGGCCGACGCCACCTACGACTCCCCCGCCACCCCCGTCACCGCCCAACACCTCGCCGACGAAGGCCTGTCGCCCGCCTTCGTGCAGTACATGCGCCAATGGCCCGGCTTCGTGGAGCCTGATGCAACGGCAGCGTAGGACAGCGAAGTTCCGCCAAGGTTGTTGCTGCAGGGCTTTGCGAATAGGCTTCGCGCCAGCCCGCATCAGCACGGATCCCGATGACGACGCCTTACAGCCAGCTGCCCCCGCGCAATTTCTGGAAACTGGCCGTCGATGGCCGCGCGCCCGGCCAGTTTGAAAGCCTGTGGCGGCCCGGCATTGAACTCTTGCCGACAGACCGCTTCGCAACGGCCGGCTCGTGCTTCGCGCAACACATCAGCCGCAATCTCGTCGCCGCCAAGTACAGCTGGACAGACAGCGAACCCGCGCCCGTCTGGCTCACGCCCGAACAGGCAAGGCAGTTCGGTTATGGCGTGTTCTCCTTTCGCACCGGGAACATCTATACGCCTGCCCTGCTGCGGCAGTGGATCGAGATGGCGCTTGGCCTGCAGGCGCCGTCGGACGAGGTCTGGGAACGCGATGGCCGCTTCTTCGATCCGCTGAGACCCGCGATCGAGCCGCGCGGTTATGAATCGGCTCACGAATGCCTGCATGCGCGCGCCTACACGTTGAAATGCATTCGCGAGGCGCTGTCGAAGATCGACGTGATGATCTTCACGCTCGGGCTCACCGAAAGCTGGCGCGATGCCGAGACCGGCCTCTGGTATCCGATGTGCCCCGGCACGCTCGCGGGAACGTTCGACGCTGCGCGGCACCGCTTCCACAATCTCTCGCACGACGAGGTGGTCGCCGATATCGAGAACGCCTTCAGCCACCTCCGCGCGATCAATCCGGGTGTGCGGCTTATCCTCACCGTCTCGCCCGTGCCGCTCACCGCCACCGCCACCGACGCGCACGTGCTTGTCGCCACCACCTACTCCAAATCCGTCCTGCGCGCGGCTGCCGGAACGCTGGCTACCCGAAATCCTGCCATCGACTATTTCCCGTCCTTCGAGATCATCGCCGCGCATCCTTCACGTGGCGCCTTCTACGATCCGAACCTGCGCACCGTGACGCCGGATGGCGTTGCCACCGTGATGCAGCACTTCTTCGCCGGCCTTGGCGGCGCGCCCGATCAACGCGCCATGCCGCCCGCAACACCACAGGCCCGCGAAGACGATGAGCGCGATATTGCCTGCGAGGACGAAATTCTCGCAGCCTTCGCGCCGCGCGGGTCCGCCACGTGAGAATCGCGGTCATCGGCAATTCCCATGCCGGCGCGGTGAAGCAGGCGCTGACCCACGATGCCGGCCGCTATCCGCATGACTTCGACTTCTTCGTGCAGACCGGCGGCAACGCGCCCAGGCTGGAACGGCGTGACAACCGCCTGTACCCCATCAGCGGCACGACTCTCACCGGCTTTGGCAAGGACGAACTTCGCGAGGAGGTCGATCCGGCATCATACGATGCCATCCTGTTCGTGTCGGCGGGCCTGCCGGCCCACCGCCTGCAATTCCGCCAACATCTGTTCAACAGCGTCCTGCATGCGGGTTTCGCAGTGCAGTCCTACAAGGGTCACCAGAGCGTCTCAGGTGATGTTTTCGCGTTGATGATCGCGCATCGCCTGCTCACACAGCCCACGATGGACAGCCTGCGGCTGATACGCGGCCTGTTCGCCGGCCCGCTGGTGATCGTCACCACGCCTGTGCCCGGACCCAACCTCGACGTGGCGCCGACGCAGTGCGACCTGCCCCAGCAGTACGGACCAAACCTCAACGCCTTCATGTCGTGGTATTTCGACCAGCAGGTCCGGGTGATCGCTGCCGAGGCAGATCGGCTCGGCGCCATGATCCTGCCCCCGCCTGAAGCCTTTCTTGCCGCCGGCGTCACGCCAGAAGAATTCTGCTCGCGCGATCGCTGGCACATGATGCACGACTACGGCCACCTTATCCTCGCAGACGCCCTGCGCCTGCTCGACCGCCAGGGTTGAGCCTCATCCCAAAACAAACCGGCCGGACCCTTGGGGGATCCGGCCGGCCGTCTCATTCAGTCCGTCGCAGCGATCAGGTGCGGTCGCCGCCGAGCGCGCCCGACTCGCCCATCTGCTTCAGGGCGGCGCCGAGTTCTTCCATCGACAGGCCGCCGTCCTTGTCAGCATCGATCATGGCGAAGTTCGCCTTGAACGCCTGATGCATGCCGGCAACGCCTTCCTTCGGGTTGCCCTTCAGGCGCAGTTCCGACTCCTGCAGTTTCCCGTCGCGGTTATCGTCCGCCATGGTCAACACGATGCTCTGCTCGAGCATGGCTTGCAGGTCTTCACGCGGCTTGGCTGCGGTCTCGTCCTTCCAGCGGTACTGGACGGCCGTGAACAGCATTTCCTCGAACGACTGGTCGCCCCAGACCACTTCGGAATCCGCATTGGTGCGGTCCTTGGTGTTGGAGCCGAGCAGCGCCTTGTTGTTCTTCGAGTTGTCGTACCAGTAGTCGGCAACGAGCTTCGTGCCGGCGGGGAGGTCGATGAGGTCTTTGAAGATGTACTCGCGCTGCCAGTTGAAGTCGTAGTGCGGCATGTTGAGGAGGATCTCTTCCTTGCCGTCCGGATAGATTGCCGTGAGCTTCGAGGCATAGCCGCGATAGTGCGCGTGCACCTGCGTGGCGTAGAGCTGCACGTCGGCCGGGAACTGGATGTAGGCCGTCTCATGCCAGCGGGCCTGGTTCGGCGCGATCTCGATCGACGGGTCAGCGATGATCATCTGACGCTTCATCATGTCAGGCGCTTCATCCTGGAAGTAGAGGCCGATCTTCGAGTTGTCGGTGAAGGCCGTGCCCGTCGGCGTATAGTGCATCTGGAACGACAGCGCGCCGCCAGCCGGCACCCACGTCGCCCACTTGTCCGGCGCCATCTGCGATTCCGCGCCGACAGCGTAGCCGCCCAGCGAGACCTTCCAGTCGAAGCCGCGACCGTCCTTCGGCATCTTCGGCAGGTAGCCTGCGAGGATGTGGTGCACGCCCGCGCGGTTGCCCGCCTTGAACGTCGTGGCCTTCAGCCATTTGCCTTCCGTCAGCGGGCTCTTCACCGCCGGGATCTGGTAATCGACCACGCCGGCCGCCGGCACGTCATAGGCCGGGATGTCGATGATCAGATCCGGCTTGCCCAGCGGCCACTCGGCGCGCTGCGAGACGCCTTTCACCAGCGGATCTTCGGCGCCTTCCGCGATGTCGCTCGGGCTGCCCGCTTCGATCCAGTGGACCAGCGTCTTGATCTCTGCGCCCGTCAGGTTCTCGTTGTTGGCGAAGGCGCGATAGTGGCTGTCCGCGTCGAACGGAGGCATCCGGTCGCGACGGATCGCTTCACGCATCATCGGCGAGAACTGCTTCACGACCTGGTAGTTCGTCATCTGCCACGGGGCGATACCGCCCGGCTGGTGGCAGTCGACGCACTTGGCCATCAGGATCGGCACGACGTCGTTGGTGTAGGAGATTTTCGCGAAGTCGGCCTTGTTGGCGCGATCGGCGAACACGAGCTTCGTGCCTTTCACGTCGGACACTTCAGCCTTGGCCAGCGCCTTGCCGCCCACCACGTCCGCGAGAGCTGCTTCAACCGTGTCGGCCGGGCCGTGATAGACGATCTCGAAATTCTTCTTCGGATCGATGATCACCGCTTCGCCCGCATAGGTGAAGCCGAGCGAGTCGCCGATCAGCTGGAACTCGTCGTCGAGCAGCGGCAGGGTGATGCCCTGCTCTTTGGCTTCTGCCGTGATCGCATCGCGCGTGTCGGTGTCGGAGGAGTTGATGAGGTGGAACACCACGTTGGGGTTCTTCTCGGCGAGCGCCTGGATCGTCTTGGCGGCGGCGCGCGAGCCTTCATCGCCATTGACGTAGGACACGAGAACCGTCGCCGGCGTCATCGTGTCATACTTCAGGATGTGGCCGAGGCCGTTCTGGTCGACCAGCATGTAGTCGTCGACCTTGGCGCCGACGAGCTTGGCCGCCGGCTCGCTCGAGCAGGCAGCGAGGATCAGCGCGGAGACGCTGGCGAGCAGCATTGCTGCCCCGATTTTTTTCTTGTTTTGCATATGGAGTATCCTCCCTGGAGCCCCGATTTGGCGCGGAAACTACCCTTGATTGACACTGTCAACAATCGGATGCCCTTACGGAATGCAGGATTAATTTACGTGTAGGGCGCGAGCCCTTCCCGACGCCCACAACCGGCCCCAAACGCCTCCTAAGCGGACAGCCGGGCAGAACACCGGGCAGACCACGGGGCGTCACAATGAAGAAGATCGGCCGGATCGCGCTCTATGTTCTCGGCGGGCTTGTCGTCTTTTTCGTCGCCATCGTTCTCTACAACGCCTCCTGGTTCGAGGCCCCGCATGGCGATGGCAAGATCAAGCTGCTGGCGCATCGCGGCGTCCACCAGACCTTCCCGAAGGCTGGCGTCGAGAACGACACCTGCACCGCCGAGCGCATCAACCCGCCCACCCACGACCTCATCGAGAACACCCTGCCGTCGATGGAAGCGGCCTTCGCCGCCGGCGCAGACGTGGTGGAACTCGATGTCCACCTGACGCCGGACAAGACATTCGCCGTGATGCACGACTGGACCGTCGATTGCCGCACCGAAGGCAAGGGCGTCACCGAAGAGCTCGGCATCGCCTACCTGAAAGGCCTCGACCTCGGATATGGGTACACCGCCGATGGCGGCAAGACCTTTCCGCTGCGTGGCAAAGGCGTGGGCCTGATGCCGACGCTGGACGAGGTTCTGGCGCGTTTTCCCGACAAGCGCTTCCTGATCAACTTCAAGAGCCGCCGCGCCGAGGAAGGTGAAGCCTTCGCGCAGCTTGTGAAAGCCCATCCCGACTGGCGCAATGCGATCTGGGGCAGCTATGGCGGCGCGGAGCCGACCGACAGGAGCCTCGACCTGATCGACGGCCTCAAGGGCTATACCAACAAGTCGCTCACGAAGTGCGTGCTCGACTACGAACTCACCGGCTGGACCGGCATTGTTCCGGACGCCTGCCGCAACACTATCGTCGTCGTGCCGTCGAACCTTGCCTGGGCCGTCTGGGGCTGGCCGCACAAGTTCACGCGGCGCATGGAGGAAGCTGGCTCGACCGTCATCCTGCTCGGCCCGCTCGACATGAAGGATGTCGGATCGACCGGCATCGACAGCCTCGAGGATCTGAAACAGGTGCCGGACGGTTTCGCCGGCTATGTCTGGACCAACCGCATCGAACTGATCGGGCCGGAACTGCGCAAGCAGGGCAGATGATGCATCTGCCCTGCGCGCCGAACGTCCTTCAGCCTAAGCCGCAACCCGCCCCATCGGCCGGGCTGCTTTCCACAGCCGCCACACCTCGATCCCGATTGTCACGGCCCAGACCAGTGCCGCGACGCCCAGCGAGATGCTGATCACATTGTCGACCACGCGCGTCACCCGCTCGATCTCGCCGGCATCTGCGCCGCTGATGGGCGTCACCACCACCAGCGGCTGGGCCCGGAACAGCACCCACAGCACGCCCAGTCCCGCAGCATGCCCGACAATGCTCAGCACGCTCCGCAGCGGCGTCCATGCCGGCCGCACGAGGTCCATCAGGTGGACCAGCAGGACACCCACCGACAGGATGAGCACCGGCCAGTAAACCGCCTCCCATCCCGGCGCGAAGGTGACCACGGCAGATGCGCCATCCCGCATCGGCAGCTCGTTCGGAAACTGCACGATCTTCACCCACCACAGCAGGAAGACCACATCGAACGCCACCGTGAGGCCGGACTCCAGCAGACCCTTCGGCTGGCGCACCTGATCGCGCGGCAGGTGTTTCGGATCCCACTTGTCCGCCCAGCCCATGTCGAACTTGAACCGCTCGGCCAGCACGAACAGGATCGTCACGACGCCGAACGCCCAGACGCCGGCTTCGATTGCGCCATTGAGGCCGCGCATCACCACGCGCATCGGCTCTTCCGAGCCCAGCGCGCGGAGCGCACTGACGCCGAACGCGATCGCCAGGGCCGCGCCGACAGCGATGCGCTGCACATACCAGAACCAGGGATAGTATTTCGGCCCGATCACATAATCGCCGCCGCCATAGCGCGCCGCAACCACCACAGGATGCCCGAACTCCTTCAGCACCTGCCCGATTTCATCCGCGTTCGCGGCACGTCCGAGCGCGTCTTCCTTCGCCTCGATCGCCGACAGGATCGCCTCGCGCAGCTCTGCTGAGACATCAAGCGCGCTCTCAGGCGGCAGACGCCGCTGGATCGACGCGAGATAGCGCGTCACCAGTTCCGGCTCGCGCGCATTGCCCGCGATGCGCGCCGCTACATCCTGCGGCTCGCCTTCCTCGCGCAGCATGTCCGCGATCTCGGCATCGCTGGCCTTGCGGCCGAGCGATTTCTCAAGCGCGTCCTTCTTCGCCTTGAGCTGCGCATAGAGCGCGCCCGCGGTCAGCGTGCGCTGCCCGGCAGGCAGATGCGGCTCGACTTTTTTCACATAGTCCCAGACGGGGTTCATGATCCCCTCCCTTCCAGAATGTCGGACAGCGCGCCGTTCATCGCGCGCCACGTTGTGGCCAGTTCGTCCAGCGCCAGCGCCCCGTCGGCCGAGAGCCGGTAGAAGCGCTTCTGGCGCTTCGCGTCCTCCCGCCATTCGGACGTCAGCAGCCCCTGCGTCTCCAGCCGCCGCAGCATCGGGTAGAGCGCGCCCTCATCGATCTCGATGCCCAGCGCCCCCAGCTCCGTCTTCAGCGTGTAGCCATACTTCTCGGTCCGCAGCGTCCCCAGCACCGCCAGGATCAACGTCCCCCGCCGCAGCTCCAGCCGCAGCGCATCCACAATGTCCCCTGCAATCGGCATCCCGTGTTCCATACAGTGTGTGACACACAGTATGTAGCGCACAGCCGAGGCCCGCGCAAGCGGAATCTGCGATTTTCTGGGATTCTGGGGGTTATTGCGGCGGGCGGGTGTCCAGCATGGTCTGGCTGGCGGCACAGCCCGTCAGCGTCTCGCCCCCGAACCTCACCTCGGCGGACAAGGGATAAACCCAGTCGCTCATCCCGTCGGAGCACTTGTCCGGCTTCAGCTTCAGCGTGAGTTCGGCGCCGCTGGCGTCCTTCGCGGTGAACACGGCGCCGGCCCCGGCCATCCGCAGCACCGGACCTGTCGCGCGGAAATCAGCGCGGTCGACGCCGGTGAACACGAGCTCGTCCAGCGAGACTTCGATGCCCCAGAACGGCTCCGTGCCCAGCGCGCGCGTTGGCCTGGCGAGATCGACACCGGCGAGCGTCGTCAGCGCCGGCGCGGGCTGACACGCGGCGACTCCGAGAACCAGAGCAGCAAGCAGGATCCGCATCACGCGTCCTTCGCGAGATAGCCTTCAACCGTCGCATCGACTGCGGGGCGGCCGATACGCTTGATCTCCCAGCGCAGCTCGACGCCGGACTTCGCCAGCACCGCGGCGCGCACGTCTTCGCCCAGACCTTCGATGTCGGCCGCTGTTGCATCGCCCGTGTTGAGCAGGAAGTTGCAGTGCAGCTCGCTCACCTGCGCCCCGCCGCGCCGTGCGCCACGCATGCCGGCCTCATCGACCAGCTTCCAGGATGAACGCTGGTTCGGTGTTCCTGGCGGATCGGGGTTGGCGAATGTCGATCCGCCGGTCTTGTCGCGGATCGGCTGAGACGTTTCGCGGCGCGACTTCAACGCTTCGATGCGCTCGACGATCTTGACGGGATCATCCTTCTCGCCCTCGAACAAAGCCTCGACGAAGATCAGCTCCTCGTCGGCTTCGGTGTGGCGATAGCTGAAATGGAAATCCGCATTCTTCAGCGTGACGCGCTCACCATTGCGTTTCAGCGCGCGCGCCTCGACCAGCACATCCTTTGTCTCTCGCCCGTAGCATCCGGCATTCATCCGCAGCGCGCCGCCGATCGTGCCGGGAACGCCGGAGAAGAACTCCATGCCCGCAATTCCCGCATTCGCCGCCGCAATGGAAACCCGCCCATCCAGCGCCGCCGCCCCTGCCGTCACGCGCAGGCCATTGCTGCTCACTTTGCCAAAAGCAGGCCCCAGCCGCACCACAACGCCCGCAACCCCGCCATCGCGCACGATGACGTTCGAGGCCGCGCCCAGCACAGTCACCGGAATGATGGGATCGAGCTTCGCGAGGAAATCGCCAAGATCATCCTCGTCCTTCGGCAGGAACAGGACATCGGCTGGCCCGCCGACGCGGAACCATGTGAAAGGCGCCAGCTGCTCATTGGCGAGAAGCTTGCCGCGCACGGCTGGAAGACGATCGAGAAATCCGCTCATGGCCCCGCATCTAGCGCGGCCCGCCCCGCAAGACTAGCGGCAGGCGTGATCCCCGCCCACATCGAGGTGGAGGTGGTTGGCGTGGTCCTCGTTGTAATCCGGGCCCAGGGTCACATCGAAGATATCGCAGGCGCGCTCGCGCACTTCGCGCAGGAATTCGCCCTTGGGGCCCTTGGAATAGTAATCCTTGAGCACGCTGATCTCGCGGCCGTCGGCCAGGATGAAGGCCGCAACGTCAGCCGCCTTGGCGAAGGAATGCTCCGACAGGCGCTCCATGCCCGCGACGGTGCGGCACTGGAACGTGCCGAACAGCTTCACGTCCTTGACCGGCGAGCCGAGGAATTTTTCCGCTGCCGGGATCACCACATGGCGCTCCCACAGGTGGAGGCGGGCGGCGAGATCGCAGGTCATCGGCAGATGATCGGGCGCGCCGGGGCTGCTCACGAAATCGGCGAGCGAAGATTTCACTTCGAGCGCTTCGCGATAGCCGCACTCGCCTTCCTGCATGGCGGGAACCTGCGTGAACGTCACGCCTGCTGCCTTGAGGGCTGCCTGGCAGGCCGGCGCCGAGTTCTGCATCAGGCGCAGCGCCTGCTCGTCGCCGAGAACGCCATAGCGCGTGAGGTCGGTCGCCGCCGGAATCTTGGTTGCGAGCTCGCGCACGGGCCGCGCGAAATGCTTGCCCGCCGAGGTGGCTTCAGCCGTGCGGAAGTTTGCCGCCACGAGGCCGCCCGTCAGCGCGACCACGAGGCCGGCGCAGGCAGCGATGATGGAATGCGTCTTCTTCATGCGTTCGCTTCTGCAATCGAGGCGCTCAGCGCCACGCGAGCCATCCAGAAGCCCTCGCAAGGTTACTGGATGCCTAACTGTAGGAAGGGAACGATCCGCAAGGGATTGTTAACCGTCCGGCGAAGGGGGCTTCGTGGCCCGGTAAGGTCCACCCCGTCAACCCCGGCGCTCATGTGCGCTTCCGCCGCGTCCTCAGCCGCGCTTCAGGTCCTCAGCCAGCGAATTCGCGTAGGAGGTGATGTCCCCTGCGCCGAGGCACACGACCATTTCATCGTTGCTGCTGATCGACTTGCGGATTTCGCCCGCCAGGCTCGGTAGCCCGTCGATTGCGCGCGCGGAACGATGGCCGTGATTGATCAGCGCCTTCACGAGTTCAACGCTCGACACACCGTCGATCGGCTGCTCGCCCGCCGCATAGACCGGCGCGATCAGCACTTCGTCCGCATCGTTGAAGCAGGTGGCGAACTGTTCGAACAGGTCGCGCAGGCGCGTGTAGCGGTGCGGCTGCACGACAGCGATCACGCGCTTGTCGCGGCCCTGCACATCGCGCGCGGCTTTCAGCACGGCGGCGATCTCCACCGGGTGGTGGCCATAGTCGTCGATGATCTGGACGCCGTTCCAGTCGCCCACCGGCGTGAAGCGCCGCTTGACGCCGCCGAACTTCGCGAGCGCTGCGCGGATATTCTCCTCCGTGCCGCCGAGCTCGCGCGCAACGGCAATCGCCGCCAGCGAGTTCTGCACGTTGTGCCGCCCCGCCATCGGCAGCTTCAGGCCGACCCAGCGCGTCTGGTCCGTCTCGCCGCGCGAACGCAGCACGAGGTCGAATGTCGAGCCGCCCGCTTCCGGGCGCACGTTCACGGCCCACAGATCCGACTGCGGATTGAAACCGTAAGTGATGCGGCGGCGATCCGGAATGCGCGAGGCCAGCGCCTGCACTTCGGGATGATCGGCGCAGAGAACCGCGAAGCCGTAGAACGGCAGGTTCTCGACAAACGTGTCGAAGCCCTTCCGCAGCTGTTCCATCGAGCCGTAGTGATCCATGTGCTCGGGGTCGATATTGGTGACGATGCACACCGTCGGGCGCAGCTTGGTGAACGTGCCGTCGCTCTCGTCGGCCTCGACCACCATCCATTCGCCCTGACCGAGCTTGGCGTTCGAGGCGTAGGCGTTGATGACGCCGCCATTGATGACGGTGGGGTCGAGCCCCACGCCATCGAGAAGCGCCGCCACCATCGAGGTCGTCGTCGTCTTGCCGTGCGTGCCGGCGATGGCGACCGTCCATTTCAGGCGGATCAGCTCGGCCAGCATGTCGGCCCGGCGCACCACAGGAATGGCCCGCGCCCGCGCCGCATCCACTTCCGGGTTGCCGCCCTTGATGGCGGTGGAGATCACCAGCGCGCCCGCGCCTTCAATGTTCTCGGCCTTGTGGCCGACCATGATCTTCGCGCCGCGCTTGGCCAGCCGCTCGGTATTCGCGCTCGCCTTCATGTCCGAGCCGGAGACCTGATAGCCCAGGTTCAGCATCACCTCGGCAATGCCGGACATGCCGATACCGCCGATGCCCACAAAGTGAACCGAACCGACGTCGAAGGGGATTGTTCTGCGCATGTGCTGAGTGAGCCCGCCGCCGCGCCGGGGTCAAGGCCTCGGGGCGGCAAGAAATCGGGACAGCCGGAAATAGTCCAAAACGCAGCGCCTGATGCAGTCGCGCTATTGTGCCGGGCGGTCGAGGCGGCCAATCCCACGCTTCACGACCGGCTGCTTCTGGCCATTCCGTTCCAGCTCGCGCGCGCCAAGGAGAATGTTCGGAACCGCGTGGTTCCCCTCATGACAGGCGTACTCGTAGATCCGGTCCGGCGAGCGGCGGAAAGTGAGCTCGCCCTTCCATGGCTGGGTGTATGTCGCAGGATCCTCGACGGTGAACTGGTAGAAGATCGTGTCAGCGTCCTGAAGCGTGAAACGCTCGGTGACTTTCGAGTCGGGCGAGACGTAGACAAACAGGCCGAAATCGACGCGCACGGATTCCAGCGCCGTGAAGCCCTTGGTTTCAACGACCAGCGCATCGCCATCCCATTTGCCGACACTCGTTCCGAGGTACTGGCGCATGACATCGGGATTGTGCTGGCCATTCATGCGGATGATGCGCGTATCGTGAACCATCTCGATGTTGATCGCGATTGCATCCGGCGTCTGGATGATCTGCTGGTGGTTGTTGTAGAGCGCGTTCAGCATTGGCGGACCGCCAGTCGAGGCAAAGCCGATGAGGCAGCGCTCGTTCGAAATTCGCTCCTCCGGATTGTCGAACATGTTGAAGGTGCCGACCGATTTCATCATCGCGGCGCGGCCGGCGGGCGTATATGGCACCTTGCCGTTCGGCGGATCCGTGATCCACGAGGACCGGTATGTGCCGTTGACCTTGCCGACCTGCTTGCCGGGGTCGATCCAGAAATTGTTGTAGCCTGCGGGGTCATCGCCCACGGCCGGAGCCCCCTTGTCTTCTGCGCTCGGGGCATTGTCCGCCGCTGCAACGCTTGCAGCATCCGCCTCCCACTTCTTCGCGTCGGCTTCGGAGATCACCAGTTCCTTGAACTCGGGCACGCGCTCGAGCCGCGTGATTGATGAGTTCGTCCACACACCCTGAAAGTCCGGCTTGCCTTCGGTGGTGCGCGGAATGGGGCCGCCTGCCTGGGCGAATGCAGCTCCATGAGACAGGAGAATTACGGTGGCGCAGATGGCTGAGAAGCGGATCATGTGACTGTCCCGTGCTTGACCTGAACGTCATCCTTGCACAACGCCCGCGCGCGCACGAGCCATGGTCGCGCGGACGTGAACACAGGTCATGTGTCAGACCTTCCGCTACGTCGCCGTCCACAAAGTGAACCGAACCGACGTCGAAGAAGATTGTTCTGCGCATCAAGGACTTTTCAGGGGCCGTCCCAGGAAACCCAGACCCTATAGTCGCCGGATTTGCGACCGTCGATGAATTGGCCATTCGCCATTACGTATTCGCTCAGCCAGTCGAGATAGTCGAGAAGATCATAGACTTGCCACTGCTTCACGAAGCGGCACTTCACGTGAACGGTTGAGCCTTGCTCGGTTTCGCACTTCATTCCCTGCGACTCAGCAACCTGCAAGAATTCGGCTTGCGAAGTTGTCGTCTCTAGCTCCGCCCTGATCTGATCGGCCTTGGCGTCGAAATCCACGTGCGTGATCCAGTGGATCGCGGGAACGGCCACGAATACGAAAAGCAGGCCGAGCCCGAACCACTGCGCCGCACTCTTTTGTGACGCCGAAGGACGCGCATCAGCCACTGATCGTTCGCTCCATCATGTTGCCTTCACACCGGCCGCCTGCTCCGCCAGATCAGCCAGCTCTTTCGCGGCGTTCGGCTTGCCCAGCTGCCACGCCGCCTTCGCCCGCGCGCGCAGGACGCCGGCGTTGGAGATACGCTCCAGCAGCAGTGGGCCGAACGTTTCCACGGTGAAAACAGGTTCCGGCACGACATCGGCGGCGGCGCCCGTCACCATGCCTTCGGCGTTGGCGGTCTGGTGATCGTCCATCGCGATGCCGAGCGGGATCAGGATGGACGGGCGACCGGCGATGGCCAGTTCCGTCACGGTCGAGGCGCCCGCGCGCGCGATGATGAGGTGGGCCGCGGCCAGACGCTCGTGCATGTCGGAGAAGAACGCCTCGACTGTCGCATCGACACCGGCCGCCTTGTAGGCCGACCGAACAGTCTCCAGCTGTTCTTCACGCGCCTGCTGCACGACATGCACGCGTGCGCGCTGGTCTGCCGGAAGCCCGATGATCGCCTTCGGGATCACCTCGCCGAACAGGCGCGCGCCCTGGCTGCCGCCGGTGATGAGGATGTTGATCGGACCGGCATCGTCGAGTTCCGGATAGGGTTTCTCGCGCACCGCCTTGATGGCGTTGCGCACCGGATTGCCGACCACGCGCTTGGTCTCTTCCGCTCCCGGCGGAAGGCGATCCAGCCGGTCGAACCCGCAGGCGACGAATTTCGCCGCCTTGGCAAACAGCCGGTTCACGCGGCCGAGCACGGAGTTCTGTTCGTGGATCACGATGGGCACGCCCATCGCCCGCGCCGCCGACAGCGAGGGATAGCTGGGATAGCCGCCGAAGCCAGCGACGACTTTCGGCTTGGTCTTCTCGAAATTGCGCTTTGCCTCCGCCGTGCCCGCGCGCAGCTTCAGCGCGCTCGCCAGCAGCTTGTGCGGCATCTTGGAGCCGAACGTCGCGGCCTCGACTTCGAGGCGCCAGTCGGCCGGGAAGTTGGTCGCGTATTTCTTGCCGCGCTCGTCCGTCACCAGCGCCACGGTCCAGCCGCGCGCGTGCATCTCGTCGGCGAAAGCCTGGGCCGGGAACATGTGTCCGCCCGTGCCGCCCGCAGCGACAACAACCAGTGGCTTGGTCGAGGGGACGGTCATTTATGCCTCAGGTGATAGAGGGTGGATTCAGGCTGCTTGCGCGTGAGCGCCAGCGCAAGACCAAGCGTCAGCGCGCTGCCGAGCAAGGACGATCCGCCGGAGGAGACCAGCGGCAGCGTCATCCCCTTGGGCGGAATGAGCGAGAGGTTGACGGACATGTTCACCGCCGCCTGCAGGCCGAAGATCGCATAGAGCCCGACGCCGGCGGCGCGCTGATAGACATCGGGCTGGCGTGACGCGTCCATGATGCCCTTGATGGCAATGACAGCGAAAAGGATCGCGATCAGGACAAGCAGGAACAACCCGAACTCCTCGCCCGCGACGGAGAACACGAAGTCTGTGTGCGCATCGGGCAGCGAACGCTTCACCGTGCCCTCGCCAGGCCCCACCCCGAACAGCCCGCCGCGCTCGATCGCGGCGCGGGCGCGGTCGATCTGGAAGGTGTCGTTCTCGCTCGGAAACAGGAAGGCATCCACGCGCTTGCGCACGTGCGGCAGCAGGTGATACAGCCCCGCGCCCAACCCCGCCCCGCCAACCGCAAAGCCCGTCGCCCACAGCCAGGGCAGGCCTGCGACGAAGAACACGATCACGAACGCAACCGTCAGCAGCACCGACTGGCCGACATCCGGTTGCAACAAGAGAAGCCCGACCGTCACGGCATAGAAGGCAAACGCAATCGGCGCCCATGGGCCTGCCGGAAAGCGATCACGCTGCGCCAGCAGCCACGCCGTCAGCACCACGATGGCCGGCTTGATGATCTCGGAAGGCTGGAACGTCGTGCCCCACATCCTGATCCAGCGCGTCGCGCCCTTGGCCTCGTGCCCGAACACCAGCAGCCCCGCCATCAGGAAGAAGCACACGATGAACAGGCCGAGCGACAAACGCCGCACCCACACAGGCGACAGCAGAGACGACCCCAGCAGTACGCCCACCGCCGCAATCGCGAACGCCGCCTGCCGGTAGACGAAATAGAACGGATCATCGAGCTTCAGCTTGCTGGCTGCGGCAGGCCCCGCCGCCAGCGACAGCATCATGCCCGCGCCCAGCAGCATCAGCGCCGCCGCGATCAGGCCCTTGTCGACCGTGCGCCACCATTCTGCGAGGGGAGATGTGTCAGACCGGCGGAAGATCTGCATGGGCCGCCTACACGGGCTGGCTGGCCGGCCGGCGCTTCACGAGATTGACGGCCTCCTGGCGGAAGGCGAGGCCGCGCTGCTCGAAGTCGCGGAACTGGTCGAAGCTGGCGCACGCAGGCGAGAACAGGATCACCGGGTCCTTGACGCCCGACGCTTTCGCGTCCTCGAACGCCTGCGCCACCGCCACGTCCAGCGTGCGGCACTTGGCATGGTCGAGCTTGTCCGTCAGCACGCGCGCGAACGCCTCGGTGCTCTCACCGATGAGATACGCCTTGCGGATCTGGCCGAACAGCGGGGCAAGATCGTCGATCCCCTCTTCCTTCGGACGGCCGCCAACGATCCACCACGCATTCGGGAAAGCACGGATCGCCTGCTCGGCCGCCTGCGCGTTGGTGGCCTTCGAGTCGTTGATGAAGCGCACGCCTTCGAGATAGCCGATCGTCTCGAGACGATGCGGCAGGCCCGGGAAGGTTTCGATGGCGGAGACGATGTCCGCCGGCTCCAGCCCCAGCGCGCGGCAAGCGGCATAGGCGGCGGCAACGTTCTGGTGGTTGTGACGGCCGGGCAGCGCCTTCGCGCCGGAAATATCCACCGGCTGCTCGGCGCGGCCGGCGATGGAATCCTGCAGCATGCCTTCGAGCACAGCAACGCCGCGGCCGAGGCCATACTCCGCCGAGATCGGGATCACCTGGCGCATCGCCTCGCCGGTCAGCTGCGTCGCCATAACGCCGGAGCGCACATCGTCGACGCCGACGATAGCGAAATCGCCCGTGCCCTGGTTGCGGAAGATGCGGCGCTTGGCGCTGACATAGCCGTCCATCCCGCCATGGCGCGAGAGATGGTCCGGCGAGATGTTCAGCATCACCGCCACATCGCAGCGCAGGCTCTCGGCGAGGTCGAGCTGGTAGCTCGACAGCTCCAGCACATAGATCGCCTCGGAGTGCAGCTTCTCGAGATCGAGCACGCCGACGCCGATATTGCCGCCGACGCGCACATCCTTGCCGTTCACCTTCAGGATGTGGCCGACCAGCGCGGTGGTGGTCGATTTTCCGTTGGTGCCCGTGATGCCGACAATGCGCGGGCGGTCGACCGAGCGGAACTCGTTCACGGCGCGTGCGAACAGTTCCATGTCGCCGATCACCGGCGTGCCCACCAGCTGCGCCATGCGTACGAAGCGATGCGGCTCGGGGAAGCGGAACGGGATGCCCGGCGACAGCACCAGGGCGGCAAACGTCTGCCAGTCGCGCCGGTTGAGATCGACCATCGGCACGCCGGCTTCTTCGGCGGCCTTGCGTGCATTCTCGTTGTCGTCCCACGCGCACACGCGCGCCCCGCCGGCCATGAGGGCCTTGCACGTCGCGATGCCGCTTCGGCCCAGGCCGAAGACCGCGACGTCCTTTCCCTCGAATGAGCGAACCGGGATCACCTGTGCCTTACCTCAAACGCAGCGTGGCAAGGCCGACGAGGGCCAGCAGGAAGGCGATGATCCAGAAGCGGATCACGACCGTGGGCTCGGACCAGCCGAGCTTTTCGAAGTGATGGTGCACCGGCGCCATCTTGAAGAAGCGTTTTCCGGTCGCCTTGAAGTAGAGGACCTGGATGATCACCGACAGCGCCTCGAACAGGAACAGGCCGCCGACGATCGCCAGCACCAGCTCGTGCTTCGTACAGACGGCCATCGCGCCAAGGCATCCGCCCAGCGCCAGCGAGCCAGTGTCTCCCATGAACACCTTCGCGGGCGGTGCATTGTACCAGAGGAAGCCGAGCCCCCCGCCCACCAACGCGCCCATCACCACCGCCAGCTCCGCCGTTCCCGGCGTCGGCGACAGCAGGAGATAGTCGGCAAAGCGCGGCGTGCCCGTGGCGTAGGCGATGAAGCCGAACGTCGCGCCCGCGATCATCACCGGGCCGATGGCGAGGCCATCGAGACCGTCGGTGAAGTTCACCGCGTTGCCCGCGCCCACGATCACGAACGCCCCGAAGGCGATGAAGCCATAGATCGTGAGGTCGAACATGAAGTCCTTGAAGAAAGGCAGCGCGAGACCGGTCGCAAAGCCTTCCTGCGGCGCCACTTTCAGCACGCCCGCGGCCAGCGCCGCATCCGTGTTCGACTGCGCATAGGTCGAGATCCAGAACACCGCCGCGCCCGCGATGGCGAACTCCATCAGCAACCGCACCTTGCCCGACAGCCCGGCCGTGCCCTTCTTCGTGACTTTCTGGTAGTCGTCGATGAAGCCGACGAAGCAGAACCCGATCGTCACGAACAGCACGATCCAGATGTACTGGTTGGTGAGGTCTGCCCACAGCAGCGTGCCCGACAGGATGCCGAACAAGATCAGGAAGCCGCCCATGGTGGGCGTGCCCTTCTTGGCGAGGTGGCTTTCCGGACCGTCCGTGCGGATCGGCTGACCCTTGCCCTGCCGCTTGCGCAGCCAGAGGATCATCGGGTGTCCGAACAGCATGGTGAGGATGAGACCCGTCGCAAGCGCGAGGGCCACCCGGAAGGTGATGAAACTGAACAGGTTCAGTTCGCCCGTATAGGGCGAGAGGAGATGGTACAGCATGCTACGCCCCTGACGCGTTCTGCGAACTGGCGGCGGCGCTTTCGCTCATCTGTCTGAGCGCCGTTCCAACACGCGCCATGCCGGATGCATTCGAGCCTTTGATCAAGACAGCGTCCCCGGGTTCTAACCAGCTTTTCACCTGCGCGGCCGCTTCGGCCGGACCTGTGACATGTTCGACTCGCATCTGCGGCGCGCGCGATTTCAGCGCAGCGGCGAGATGACTCATTTCGCCGCCCGACAGAACCGCTGCCGCAACATTCGCGGCGATCACCACATCGGCGAGACCTGCGTGGAGCGCTGCGGAATCCGGCCCGAGTTCCCGCATCTCACCGAGCGCAACCACCTTGCGACCCGGTCGCGCCGCAAAACCTTCGATGGCCGCGCGCATGGATTCCGGGTTGGCGTTGTATGCATCATCGACCAGCATCGCCTCGCCGCCCTTGGGCAGTTTCAGCGTCTCTGCGACACCACGCCCCGCCGGCGGCGCATAGCCGGACAGCGCTTCCGCCGCCGATTTCGGGGCGACGCCCGCAAGCGTCGCAGCCAGCAGCGCCAGCGCCGCATTGCCCGCCCAGTGCTCGCCAACCGCATCGAGCTTCACCGTCACGACGTCGCCCAGCACGTCGATGCTGATCGTCGAATAGCGGCCATCGGTCTGGTAGCTCACCGGCGTCGCGCTGTTCTTGCCGGCTGCGCCGCCGAAGGTGAACACCTCTGCGGACGGCTGCAGCTGCAGCGCCGCCGCACGCAGGCGTTCCAGGAACTTGTCCTTCGCCGGCAAGATCGCCGCCCCGCCCGGCAGAAGCCCTGCGAAGATCTGCGATTTCTCGTCCGCCACGCCCTCGACCGACCCCATGCCCTCGAGGTGCGCTGGGGCGATACGCGTAATCATCGCGATATGCGGCTTCACCATGTGCGAGCGCGGCGCGATCTCGCCCGGCGTGTTCATGCCGATCTCGAAGATCGCGCGTTCCGTCTCGCGCGGCATGCGAGCCAGCGTCAGCGGCACGCCCCAATGATTGTTGAAAGACTTGTCCGACCAGTGGGCATGGCCCGCCGCACGGAAGATGCGCGCCAGCATTTCCTTCACGCTGGTCTTGCCGACCGAGCCCGTCACCGCCGAAATCACGCCGGAGTTTCGCGCCCGCGCCGCAGCGCCCAGCCGTTCCAGCGCTGGCAGCACATCGTCGACCAGCAGGCCCGGATGCCCACCCAGCACATCGCGCGACACGAACGCGGCTTCCGCGCCCGCCGCAAACGCGCCACCGACGAACTCGTGCCCGTCGCGCACGTCCTTCAGCGCGACAAAGAGATTGCCTGGCTGCAGGCTGCGCGTGTCGATCGACACGCCATTGACCGTCCACGTGCCAAGCGCCATGCCGCCCGTCGCCGCGGCGGCTTCATCCGATGTCCACAGCGGAGAGAGCGCATCAACCATGCGTGCCTCCCACTTCGTCCAGCGCAGCCTTGGCCACGTCGAAATCCGAGAACGGGATCGTGACGCCTTTCACGATCTGCCCGGTCTCATGTCCCTTACCAGCGATCAGCAGCGCATCGCCCGGCTTCAGGCGGCGCACGCCTTCCAGGATCGCGCTGCCGCGATCGCCGATCTCGCTCGCATCCGGCGCACCCTTGCGGATGGCCGCGCGGATCAGCGCCGGGTCCTCCGAACGCGGATTATCGTCGGTGACAATCACCTCGTCCGCCAGCCTGCGCGCCACATCGCCCATGATCGGCCGCTTGGTCGCATCGCGATCACCGCCGCAGCCGAACACGACGATCAGCTTGCCACGCACATGCGGGCGCGCCGCGCGCAGCAGCACGTTGAGCCCGTCTGGCGTGTGGGCGTAGTCGACAAACACCGGCGCTTTCGCAGCTGTCTGCCCGACCAGCTCCAACCGCCCATGCACGCCCTTCAGCGTGGTGAGGCCATCGAGCACTTTGTGAACGTCATCGCCCAGCGCCATGGCGATACCCGCCGCGCACAGCGCATTCAGCGCCTGGAATTCGCCGATCAGCGGCAGGTGGATCTTGCGTTCGTTAGTCGCGCCGCCGCCCCACTGGATCACGAGGTCCTGACCCGTCCCGCGCGGCAGCGCTTCGGAGATACGCAGGTCGCGCCCGCGCCAGCCCACCGTGAACGTCGCCAGCCCGGCCTTCTGCGCCACCGCTTCGAACGCTTCGAGTTCGGCGCTGTCGGCATTGATCACCGCCGGCGCGCCCTTGGGCAGAAGGTCGGAGAACAGCTTCATCTTGGCGCGGCGGTAGTCGTCGAAATCCTTGTGGTAATCGAGATGGTCCTGCGTGAGGTTGGTGAAGGCGCCCGCCGCCAGCTTCACGCCATGCAGGCGATACTGCGACAGGCCGTGGCTTGAGGCTTCCATCGCCGCATGTGTCACGCCCTCACCCGCCAGCTGGCTCAGCGTCGCGTGGATCGCCACCGGGTCCGGCGTCGTGTGACCGAGATCGACGCTGCCCGAGGGGCCGATCGCGCCCAGCGTGCCCATCGACGCCGCCTTGCGGCCCATGCTGCTCCAGATCTGGCGCAGGAAGTCGACCGTCGAACTCTTGCCGTTGGTGCCCGTCACCGCCGCGACGATGCCCGGCTGTTGCGGATGGAACGCCGCCGCAGCTGCTGCCAGCGTCAGGCGCGGCTCCTCGGCGCGGATCGCCGGCACGCTCCATGTCCCCGGCCGCGCATCGGTGAGGATCGCGACTGCGCCGGACTTGATCGCACCGTCGATATATTCGCGGCCGTCTTTCGCCACGCCCTGCAGCGCCGCGAACAGATAGCCCGGCTTCACCTTGCGGCTGTCCGCCGTGATGCCCGTGATCTCGATGGCGGGCGCGCCCGGAATGAGGCTGTCGAGTTTCATTGCGCGTCCACCACCGACTTCGTCGCCGCCACGTCCAGCACAGGCCGAACGTCCAGCAGGGGCGCCGCGCGCGCAATCACCTTTCCGGCGATCGTTGCCGACGTGAAGGCGGCCGTGCGGTTGACGCCCGTTCTGGGCTGGGCCTCATCGAGGACAACAAGCACGACATATTGAGGGCGGGAAGCCGGGAAGATGGCGGCGAATGATGTGATATTCCTGTCGGCATCGTAACCGTTTGGTCCGGGCTTTTCCGCCGTGCCGGTCTTGCCCGCCACTTCATAGCCCTTGGCGTCAGCATTCTTGCCCGAGCCGGTCGTCACTGTCGTGCGCAGCATGCCGAGCACGCTGGCCGCCGTCTGCGCCGACATCACGCGCGTGCGCTTCACTGTCTCGGGATCGAGTGGCTCCACGAAAGTCGGCGTCACATACTCGCCGCCATTGGCAAATGGCAGGTAGGTCATCGCGAACGCCATGGGCGAGACCGAGATGCCGTGGCCATAGGCCACCGTCGCCATCGCGGTCTGGTCCCAGCGCGCGGGGATCAGTGGGCTCGCCCATTGCGGGCCGTCCTGCTTGAGGCCGGTCAGCAGGCCGACGCGGCCGAGGAAGATGCGCTGCGTCTGCGGACCCATCCGCTGCGCGATTTCCGACGAGCCGATATTCGACGAATAGGCCAGGATGTCCGTCACCGACACGGAAGACGCATGCTCCAGCGGGTGCGCATCCTTCACCGTCACCGCGCCGATCTTGATCGGCTTCGAGACGTCGAACCTGTCCGTCGGCTGCAGCACGCCGGCTTCCAGCGCCGCCGCCACGGTCAGCGGCTTGTAGATCGAGCCCAGCTCCATCCGCGAATTGAGCGCGCGGTTGGTCTTGGCCTCGTCCGACTGGTCGCCGCGCTGGCGCGGGTCCATCGTGGGCCAGGACGCGATCGCGCGCACCTCACCCGTATTGGCGTCCACCACGATGCCGGCGGCGCCCTTCATGTCGAAATCGGCAAACGCGCGGTCGAGTTCTTCCTCGAGCACGAACTGCACGCTGGCGTCGAGGGACAGCTTCAGCGCCGATCCGCCCAGTTTCAGCTTTGCATCGAACACCCGCTCGACGCCTTCCAGCCCCTCGCCATCGACGCCGGTATAGCCGAGGAAGTGTCCCGCCAGCCGCCCGTTGGGATAGACGCGCTGCGGCTCCTCCACGAACAGCAGGCCCTCGACGCCCGTATTCTTCAGCGCCGTCGCCTGCTCGTCCGACAGGCCGCGCTTCACCCACACGAACTGGCGCTTGCGATCGGCCATCATCGCCGTCAGCGCATCCTCGCCCAGCTCCGGGAACACTGAACGGATGGCCGCCACAACGTCGCGCGACTCCCACACCGCGCTCGGATCGACGGCCAGCGACTTGCCCGTTATGGTCGTTGCCAGCAGCTCGCCCTTGCGGTCCACGATGTCGGCGCGGCGCGCCACTTCCGCCTTCGCCACCGGCACGGCCGACCTGTCGGGTCCATTGAACGAGACAAACGCCGCGCGGCCCACGATCACGACGAAGACAAGCGCCAGCGCCGCCGCAACAATGCGACCCCGGCGCGGACCCCAGACGTCCTCGTATGGCGCGGCGTACGACCTCATTGCTGCTGCGACTTGGCTCCCGGCGTTTGGGCAGGCGTTTGCGCTTGCACGGTGTCAGCCGGAGACGGCAGCGTGATTTTCTCTTCGCCCAGCTTCTGCTTCAGCGCCTCGCTGGCGGTGTATTGCCCCGGGCTTGCCGGTTGCAGGCCGAGCTGCTGCTGCGCGATCACGCCGATGCGCTCGGGCCGCGTCAGCACGGCTTCATCCGCACGCAGGCCGGCAATCGATTTTTCTTCCTCGGCGACCTGCGCCTTGAGTTCGTCGATACGGCCCTGCGTTTCTTCCGCACCCAGCTTGGCGCGGTAGACCGCCACCGCCAGCGCAGAGACGACAAGCGCCCCGATGATCGCCAGACGTTTCATCACACGACTCCTTCGAGCTGTTTCAGACCCGGCAGGCGGAACCCTTCATCGGGCGGCGCATCCCAGGCCGGCGCGTCCGTACGGAGCGCCCACCGCAGTCTTGCCGAGCGCGCCCGCGGGTTTGCCGCCAGCTCCTCTTCGCCCGGTTCTATCGCCTTGCGCTGCAGGACTTCGAACGTGGACGGCTTGCCCTTGGGCGCGCGCGGCAGGTGGCGCGAGACATGGGGGTCGTTGCCGGATCGGGTCCGCAGAAAGAGTTTGACGATGCGGTCCTCGATTGAATGGAAGGTTACGATCACCAGCCGTCCGCCGGGTTTCAGCACACGTTCCGCCGCGGCCAGCGCGCGCACGAGTTCCCCGCTTTCGTCGTTCACCCACATGCGCAGCGCCTGGAACGAGCGCGTCGCCGGATGCGTCGGCTTGCCCCGCCGCCCGCCCAGCGATTTCTCGATCACGTCGGCAAGGTCCAGCGTCGTTGTGAACGGCTGCGACCGGCGGCGGTGAACGATTTCGCGCGCGACACGACGTGCGCCATGCTCCTCGCCGAGGATGTGGAAGATATCCGCCAGTTCGCCTTCGGTGAGGCGGTTCACGGCGTCCGCCGCGCTCGGCCCCTTGCGTTCCATCCGCATGTCGAGCGGACCATCGCGCATGAAGGAAAAGCCCCTGCCCGCCTCGTCGATCTGGAAGGACGAGACGCCAAGGTCGAGCATCACGCCATCGACCGTCTCGCGGCCCATCGCGCGCAGGATTGCTTCAAGTTCGCCGAACCGTCCCGGCGCCGGAATAAGGCGCGGATCGCGGCCCGCATGCGCCCACGCGCGCTCCATCGCCTCCGGGTCGCGGTCGATCGCGATCAGCTGGATGTTCGCCACCGCCAGCGCCGCGCGCGCATAGCCGCCGCCGCCATAGGTTCCATCCACCATCAGCGCGCCATCCACCGGCGCGAGCGCGTGGATCACCTCTTCAGCAAGCACGGGCACATGGGTGCCGGCATGGGGAGAGACTGGGCCCTCGCTCATTCGCCGCCCACCTTGTCTGGTGTCTGGCCCGCGCGGCGCGGCTTGGCCTTGAGCAGGCCGATGCTGTCCTTGGCGAGCGCGCGCATCTGCGCTTTCTCGGCCTCGTAGGCGGCAGGTTCCCAGATCTGGAACCGGTCGCCCAGCCCCACGAATTTCGCCTTGTCCGACACGCCGGCCGTGACCAGTAGTTCCGCGTCCAGCACGATCCGCCCACCTTCATCCAGCTTGGCCTGCCTGGCCTCGCCCATGATGTAGTTCGCAAGGGCGATCCGGCGGGGGTCCATCAGGTCGAGATCGGCCATCGAATCCTCGAACTGGTGCATGAGGAGTTCGCCCGCGCCTTCGATGCACGGCTTGTCGAGTGACGGCCACAGGAACACGCTGTCCGCGCCCCCAAGCACCTTGCGGAAAGGCGCCGGGATCGAGACCCGTTTCTTGGCGTCAACGCCGCTCTCGAAATTGGAGAGGAACATACTCCTGATTGCCCGCTAGACTCCGGCCCGGAATGGGATGGAGGACCCAAAAAACACCGCCACGGCAGCCCATTCCGTGGAAGGTCAGGGGATACCATGGGGGCATATGGGAAACAACGGGACGTTAGGTCGCCGTTAACCATTTGACCGTCCGCGCACGGAACAAAACCGGTAGATCAGTGAGCTATATCCGGCGGTCTGTGGATAAGTGGTTTACGACGTGTAAAGCACCGGCGCGAGACTCCCGCAAACACCGGGCCTTAGCAGCTGTTGGCTGCTCCGCGCTGTCTGTCCACAGCAATTGGGTAAACGTCGATCAGGCGGCCTGTAAGCCGGGTTCTGTCCCCCGTCTTGCGACGGATGGGCGACCATTCCTCTGGGACGGCCCTTGCGGACCGCCTCACGCGACCAACCCGGATGGAACGCGAAGGCGCGCCTGCCCCTTGCGGGACGCCCATCCCTATTCGGTCTTGCTCCAGGCGGGGCTTGCCTTGCCATCCCTGTCACCAGGAACGCGGTGCGCTCTTACCGCACCCTTTCACCCTTACCGCGGGACGGATCCCGAGGCGGTTTGCTTTCTGTGGCGCTATCCCTCGGGTTGCGCTTCCTTGCGGTTGCTTCCCCGGGCGGACGTTATCCGCCGCCTTGCCTACGTGGAGCCCGGACTTTCCTCCAGCAGTTGCCTGCCAGCGGTCGCCCGGCCGCCTGATCGAGCCGGGCTCATAGCAGACCCGCGCGGATTAGGCGATTCCGCCCGTAACTGCGACCGAAACGCCGCTGTTCAGCAATAACTGCGCTTGGTCATGGCCTGTTCAGGTAAGGACCGTTACAAGCCGACCCTGCGTCTACTGGAGGGTATACATGAGACTGACTGCTGTTGCCGCCGTCCTGGGTATCGCGGTGCTCGCCGCCCCGGCCTTTGCCGAACCCGGCCCCGCGGAAGGCGGCGCCATCTTCGAGCAGCGCTGCAAGATGTGCCACACGGGCGCAATCCCGCAGGCGCCGACGCAGGACAAGCTGGCCCTCCTCGACAACGCGAAGATCATCGACGCCCTGACGAACCCCGTGCCGATGATGGCCGGCGCCGTCTCCGGCATGTCGGATGAAGACAAGCGCAACGTCGCCGTCTTCCTCACCAAGAAATCGCTGCCCGCCGAAGGCAGCCTGCCGGAAGTCAAAGCCGAATAGGCTGCGGGAGCACCGGAGATACGAAGGGCGAGGCATAACTGCCTCGCCGTTTTTCATTTCAGACGATCCCTGCGGACCTTCCGCTCACGTCATAAATGACAAATCACCCCCATCGGAGTACCTTCCAGCCCAAATGGAGGGACACATGAGACAGCTCGCGCTTTCGGTTCTTCTGGGGGCAGCCGCCATGTTCGCCGGCGCTGCGCAGGCGCAGGACGCACCAGCACTTTCAGGCGCAGAGGCCTACCCCTTTACGCCGGCAGCCAACACGGCGCCGGCCGAAGCGCCTTGGGACGGCAACAGCCGGCGCGAGTTTGACACCACCAGCCGCAGCCCTTTCCAGGTCGGCTTCAACGCCCTGGACGCCGGCGACGTCGCTCGCGCCGAGACGTTCTTTTCCGGTATCGTGCAGCGCAAGCCGAAAGACGCCGAGGCGAATTTCTATCTGGGCGCCACGCGGATGGATCTTGGCGAATGGGCAGCTGCACAACGGCATCTTGAGTTCGCCGCGAAGAAGATCACGGGGCATCCCGATCCGAAAAGCCGGCTAGGCGTCACCTACGCGATGCTCGGCAATGCCGCCGGCGCCGAGGCGCAGCGCGCCGAACTTGTGAAGATGGCCAAGGCCTGCAAGGAAACCTGCCGGCTGTCGCCCTACATCAAGGATGGCATCGCGATGATCGACAAGGCGCTCGCCACGAGCGCATCCCAGGGCTGAACCTCCGGCGCACCGACACGTCGCGCAAACGACAAAGGGCGAGACATACCAGCGTCCCGCCCTTTTCATTTCAGTGCGTGACGCGCCTAGCCCCGCAGCGCGCCCGTCAGGCGCTTGGCGATGATATCGTCCGCTTCTTTCATGATGCGGGTGATCAGCTCCTTCACGGTCGGCACATCGTGGATGAGGCCCGCGACCATGCCGCAGCTCCACGCGCCCGCATCCATGTCGCCATCCTTCATGATCTTCGGATAGACGCCCGCCACCTCGTTGAGGATGTCCTCGAACTTGATGCCATTGCCGAGCTGCTTCTCCTTCTCGACGATCTTGGCGACGCCCGCATTGTTCAGCACGCGCTCGGTATTGCGCAGCGGCCGCATGATCAGGCGCGTGTCGAGTTCGCTCGCCGCAACCAGCGCATCTTTCACATTCTGGTGGATCGGCGCGTCCTTCGTGGCCATGAAGCGCGTGCCCATGTTCATGCCTTCGGCGCCCAGCGCCATCGCCGCCACGAGCGAGCGGCCATCGGCCATGCCGCCGGACGCCACGAACGGGATTTTGAGCTCCTCCGCCGCGCGCGGCAGCAGGATGAAGTTCGGCACATCGTCCTCACCCGGGTGACCGCCGCACTCGAAGCCGTCGACGCTGACCGCGTCACAGCCGATCGCCTCGGCCTTCTTCGAGTGACGCACCGACGTGCATTTGTGGATCACCTTGACGCCGGCTTCCTTGAAGAACGGCATCACCTGCGCCGGGTTGTTGCCGGCGGTTTCCACGATCTTGATGCCTTCCTCGATGATCGTGCGCACGAAACCGGGATAATCCGGCGGCGTCACCGACGGGAGGAAGGTGAGGTTCACGCCGAACGGCTTTTTCGTCATCTCGCGGCAGCGGCGGATCTCGGCCCGCAGGCCCTCCGGCGTGCGCTGGGTCAGGCCGGTGATGATGCCGAGGCCGCCCGCTTCGGAAACGGCCGCCGCCATCTCCGCAAAGCCCACATAGTGCATCCCGCCCTGGATGATCGGGTGCTCGATGCCGAACAGTTCAGTGATGCGCGTCTTCATGGGCCAGTGTCCTCCTGATGAAAATCATCAGGAGGACTTAGCCTTGGCGCCGTCAAGAGGCGCCGTAGCGCGAGCAGCCTAGAAGTCGGCCTGCGCGCGCAGCATCACGTATTCCGGATCAGTCTCGCGGAAGGCCACCGGGCCCGTCGCGTCCAGATCATTGCGGACATAGTTCAGCATCAGGCGGGTAAACGGGGTGGTGTACCAGTTGAGGCCAACCGTCACCGACTCCATCTCGCCGCCGTTCACGCCATTGTCGGTGAGGTCGAGCGTGTTGAACCGCGCCGCAACTTCCCAGGCGCCCAGCCCTTCCCCGCCCATGGCGAAGTTGGCTTTCGGCTTGAGACGGCCGACCAGGCCGCGCTTGGCGTTGTACTCGCGCGTCTCGCCCGTCAGCATCCAGCCGACCGACACATAGCCGCCCTTGAAGCTCGGCTCGGCCAGTGCGTTGCGGTTGAGGTCGGTGACGTTGTACTCGCTCATCACCGTGACGCCGCCGATGCGATATAGGCCCTCAAGCGCCGCTGTGGTGTAGCTCTCGACGCCCGCGACGTTGCCCGTGTCCACCAGCGTCTCGCCGATGACATGGCTCTCCCCGCCCGAGCGGAAGCGCACCTGCTCCAGCGGCGAATCCGGCGTGCGATAGCGCCACGACCCGCCGAGGTGAAGCACCATGTCGTCCGACATGATCGGCGCGAAGGTGAAGCGCGAGGCGAACGACCAGCCCTCGTCATTGGCGGCAACAGCCGGGTCCGCAACGCCATCGCCGAACAGGCCGATCTGCGCGCCCCAGTTGTCGCCATACGGGTCCACCGAAATGCCGACGTGGCGCAGCGTGCGGAACGCCGAGATGCCCGAGCCGCTTTCCATGAAGGTGGTGTTGAGGTTGCCCGACATGATCTCCATGCCGTTGTTCTCGTAGAAATTGCCGGCCATGATCGGCACATTCTTGATGCCGTCGAACGCGACATAGGCATCCTTCACGCCGACCGAATTGTTGTCGATCGAGGTCTGCACTTTATAGCGCCAGTCGCCGGACTTGCCGGAAACGCCCAGCCACAGGTGACGCACATCCGTGTCATCGCCAATGTCAGCCGCGCCATCCTTCACCACCCAGCCCGCATCCGCCATCACGCGCGCATCGACAGCAAACGTCGTCTTGCCGTCGGCCGTCGCAACCGAGAGACCCGGCTTCAGCGACACTTTCACGGCATTGGGATCAGGCTTGGTGGTGTCGACCACGCGCACGCCACCTTCTGCGCCGCCAACCTTTGACTCCAGCGCCGTCAGCCGCGCCGTCAGGGCGTCGATCTGCGCCATCGCGGCTTTCAGCGCATCGGCATCGCTGGTCTGGGCGTGTGCCGCGCCCGCTGCACCCAGCAGCGCAAGGCTCATCGCGCTGGCAGAGATCGCCGCCTTGCGCAGGAATTTGGACGTGAACATGGGAACTCCGTTTGTCGGAAGACATAAATCGATTGAACTGAAGGCGTCGTTGGTGTGGCGATCAGGCCGCGACGTCTGCGATAAATCCGGCGATGGCGCTGTTGAGGCTGCCCGCGCTTTCGCGCAGTTGCGAGGAGAGCTGGCGAACTTCGCCCGCAACCCGCCGCGTTTCCTCAACCCGGCCTTTGACGTTCGACACGTTCTGCACAACCTGGCTCGTGTCGTTCGAGACCTGCCCGATATTGGCCGAGATTTCCGAGGTCGCCGCGCTCTGCTCTTCCACCGCCACGGCGACGGAAGACGTGTTGTGGCTCACTTCGTTGACCGAGCGGCAGATCGCCGAGATCGTGTCCACCACAGAGGCGATGTCGCCCTGGATGGCTTCGATCACTTTGGTGATCTCGACCGTGGCGTTGCCGGCCTGGTTGGCGAGAGACTTCACCTCGCTGGCCACGACCGCGAACCCGCGACCTGCCTCGCCGGCGCGCGCCGACTCGATGGTGGCGTTCAGCGCCAGCATGTTGATCTGGCTGGTGATGCCCGTGATGATGTCGATCACGTTGTTGACCTTCTCGGCGGATTCGCGGAGGCCCATGACGCGCTTGGCGGCATCGTCGGACGCATCGGCCGTCTGACGCGACAAGGTCGACACTTTCTGAACCTGCTGCGTGATCTCGCTGATCGACGCCGACATTTCCTCGACCGCAGATGCAACGCTCTGCACGCTGTCACCGGTCGATCCCGCCGCACGCGACACGTTCTCGGTGAACGAGGCGCTCTGCGAGGAGACGTCATGCAGCTGGTCTGAAGCAGCAGCCATCTTCTCGGACGCGCCTGACATCGCATTCAGCATGTCCGCCGAGGTGCGTTTGAAGGCGTTGATCGAGGTTTCGATCTCCTGCGCCCGGGCCAGCTTGCGCTCGGCTTCCGCACGGCGCGCCGTTTCCATCTGCTCGTTCTCGATGCCGTTCTGGCGGAACACGGCCAGCGCGATCAGCATGTCGCCGACCTCGTCCTTGCGTGCATCCTGCGGCACCTCGACACTCCAGTCGCGGTCCTTGAGACGGTTGGTGATCGTGGCCAGCTGGGCCAGCGGGGCAGCAATCGCCTTCGACAGGAACATCGAGAACAGGATCGCCATCGCCGTCAGCACGACGCCCGAGCCGATAGCCGTGATCTGCATCAGCGTCAGCGTCCCGGCCTGGTCGTTGCTGCGCTGCTCTTGCAGTTGCGAATAGTGCGAGTTCAGCTCACGCGCGACCGCATCCATCATGGTCACGAGGTCGCCCTTCTCGGCCGAAGCCTCGAGGAAGCGGGCAATATCCACCGTCTCCGGGTCCTGCATGTAGGTGAGCTGGCGATCGGCGACCGTCGACTTCCACGTGTCGAAATTGTCGGAAATCTCGCCGACCTGCTCGCGCACCTTGGCGTCATCGACCACGGCAAGCAGCGCATCGCGCGCTTCCGTCACCGGTTCAACCGCGTCGGCGAAGATATCGGCAAACGCGATATCGCCGGAAATGACCAGCTGCGCCATCGCTTCCTGGCTCGCATCGATCCGGTCGGCATATGTCTGCAGCGCATCCAGCGTTTCCACCGCGCGCATATTGGCTTCTACACTGCCCCGCAGGCTCAGCGTGTTGACGATCAGCACCAGCGACACCAGCAGCGTCGCCGCCACGATGCAGCCGAATGCGACTGTGAATTTCTTGGCCAGCCGAAGGTCATTGAACCGGGCCAGGGACTTGGGGAACATTGCGGTCATGTGTCTTGGTCCTAGCGACGGCGCTGCATTTCGGTGAGGTTGACCTGGAACGTCGCCGCTCCGATCGGCTTCTTGGTCTGCGGGTCATCGACCGACATGTTGAGCTGGACGACCGTGGCCTTCAGGTCGGCGTCGAACTCCGGGGCGTCGATGAACACGGTATTGCCGCCCACCTGGAAGGTCTTCTGCCACTTGTCTTCATCGCCCTGCCAGTAATCCGACGAGACGCTCGACTGGCCAACGTTCATGCCCTTGTCGTCCATCACGAAGATCTCGGTGAACAAGCCGTTCGAATTGGCCTGCACGCGCGTCAGGTAGGCCGACAGCGGGTTGGACAGCGTGGCGGAGATCAGCGGCTTTGCCTTCGCCTCGGTCTCCTTGCGCCATTTATTGTCCAGCTCGGTGATCTCGTCATCAGTGCGATCCGCATACTTGCGGTTCTGGTCCTTCACCGACATCTGCACGATCTCGGAGCTGAGGAAGGCGCGCACCTGCTCGATGATCTTGCCATCGACGCGCCCTGCGCCAGGGCCTGATGTCTCGGCGATTGCCTGCGTCGCGGGCAACACCACCACACTCAACAACATTGTCCGAAAGACATTCTTCACGGCTGTTTCCCGACTCTTACCTGATCGCTGACTGCCCGCCGCCATCGCGCCTTCAAGCGCCACGACACCGCGTCACGTCTTACGAATTGCACCGATCATGTTAAGGAAACGTGTGCCGCATTTCGCATGCGCGCACATATATTGATCCGTATACGTGCAATCGCGCGGGCGCCGCTTTTTTCAGCGCCTGCGATCAGCAAGCGGGCGGTTCGCCGCGAACCAGACTTTTCTCGCGCCAACGCTGAGGATTTCCCGCTCCGGCCAGCGCAACGCGGTGAGCTTTCCACCGAAGCAGCAGCCCGTGTCGATGCACCATGTATTGTTCACCGCCTGCACATCGGGTGCGGCGACGTGTCCATAAACAATCGCCGGATCACCCGGATGATCGAGCGCCCAGTTCAGCCGCACCGGCGATCCATAGCCATCCGTCT